>NZ_UNRH01000001.1:0-445273 GCF_900537135.1 Micrococcus sp. Alg238-R198 | reverse complement strand
GCCCAGTGTGCCTGCTCCCAAGAGGAGGCCAGCCATGACCAGGGGGTAGGCGTTGATGATCCACAGTGTCGAGGATCCGGACGCGCCGAGGTCTGCGGTCAACGTAGGCAAGGCGGTGTAGAGGATCGAATTGTCGAGGGTGATGAGTAGCAGGCCGGCCCCCACGGTCATGAGCAGCCACCACCGCCGCGGCGATGATCCAACGTCGTTCACTGTTGTACCCCTGTCCTCTGCCTGTAGTCGCATCAACGAAACTATACTAACAGGTTAGTAAAGTAAACGTCAACGCTCCGACAGAGGGATGCCTCACAATCCAGCTGGGTGTTCATTGCCCCATCCCGGCGTCAAGCCGGGTATACCCCTTTACACACTCCGTCCGCCCACGAGACCATCACGTCGAAGACGGTCTCAAACCGGGTCGTTAGACAGAAGTGTCGGGAGGTCTAAGACGTGGTTGGACAGACCGTGGGGTACGTGCGGGTGAGCTCGGCGGAACAGAACCTGGACCGTCAGCTCGAGGCGGTGGGGGAGTGCGACCGCATCTTTCAGGACAAGATCTCCGGCAGCTCCCGCGCCAAGCGCACCGGGTTGGCCGAGCTGATGAAGTACGTGCGGGAGGGGGACCTGGTGAAGGTCGCCTCGATGGACCGGCTGGGACGGGACACCCGGGATCTGTACGCGATCGTGGATGAGCTCACCGACAAGGGGTGCGCGGTGCAGTTCGTGTCCGAGCGCATCACCGTGGACAAGTCCGGCACCTCCCGGTGGACGGGCTCATGCTGGGCATCCTGGCGGCGTTCGCTGAGTTCGAGCGCCGGCGGATCAAGGAGCGCCAGGCTGAGGGCATCGCCCTAGCCAAGGCCCGCGGCAAGTACGTGCAGGCCCCGAAGCTCTCTGATGCGGACGTGGAGCAGGCGCGCGTGATGATTCAGATGGGGATCCCGAAGGCCGAAGTGGCGCGCACGTTCGGGGTGAGCCGGCAGACCCTGTACACCTCGTTGCGCCGGCAAGCCTCAGACTGAACCCCATCCTCGGCCGCCGACACCACCTGGGTTTCTGCTTCAGTAAGCGGGCGCGGCCTTGTACAGGGATTCGGCGTCTTGGGCTGCGTGGACGCTGGCCCGGACGACGTCGTTCTTCATGTCCAGCACCCGCAGCTGGCCGTCGATCTCAGCGACGGCCTCGATCCGGCCGAAGGCATCCCCGTGGGCCTGGGCGTACTCGGCCAGGCCCCGCAGCTTGGGCAAGGCGTCGGCCAGGTGCGTGCCGTGGGGGTCCACGATGTCCGCGCGGATCGTGCCGTCCTGGTTGGCGTGGAAGAACACGAAGTCCGGGCGCAGGGCCTGCCACTGGCCGGCGCCGTCCTGGAACGGGATCGCCAAAGACTGCTTGGAGGCCCGGGAGGGGTTGCGGTACCAGCCCCGGAAGGAGGGCTCGGCGGCCTCGGAGTCCAGCACCTGCCGCTCCCAGGCGTTCAGATCCACAGGTACGGTGCCGTCCTCGGCGGCCATCAAATGCAGAGTGCGGGTCGGCAGAGGACGCTCGCTGCCATCAGGGAGGCGCTCCTGCTGGTCGGCCTGGGCCAACTTCGGGCGGGTCAGGTCCACACGTTCAGGCCGACGGGCCATCTCCCGCACCCGGTCATACACTGCCTGGCGCTCATCGGTCAGGCCGTTGATCTGCACGCGGTACTGGCTCAGCCAGTCCTGCACGAGCTTGTCGGCCTTGGCCTCCAGATCGGCGACGACCTCGGAGGTGCGGGCCAGGGAGGCGATGATGGTGTCTCCTTCGCGCAGGTCGAGATCCTCTTCGTCCTCGGGGACGATGTGATCGATGTAGGCCCCAGCGATCCAGCCGGTGAGGGTGCCGGCCGCCGCGGCCGCAGCCTCCTCGATGGCCCGGTCATCGGCCAGCAGCTCCAGGCTGGTGGTGCTCAGGGTTGTGGTTCCCAGCCGGCCGGTCAGCCGCTGGGCCGACAGGGTGAGCACATCCTGGCGGGCCGCGGCGATCTGCTCGGAGTACTGCACCCTGCATCCGTCCAGGAGCTTGCACATTGTGTGCGCGGCGGTCTTGATCGCCCCGGGCAGCAGCCCGTCGTGGGAGAGGGCGTTGGCCAGGATGTCCAGGCGCTTGAGCGGTTTGGTGGCTCCCCGGGGGATGGTCATCGAGGGCAGGGCGTCGAACACCGCCCACACGTCTTCTCCCACCGCCGGGTTCGGTGTCAGGGTGACCGGGTCGAACAGCACCCGCCGGGCGGATGCGCGGGCGGGGTCGGAAGTGGTGTCGTCCATGTCGGACTGTCCGCGCATCAAGGTCTGGGCGATGGCGGTGGAGGTGGTCTTGTCGAAGTGGGGCAGGAAGCAGTCGATGGAGTTGAGCACCTCGTTGCCCGGGATGCGTCGGGCCAGGGGGGTGCGGACCATCCGGCCCAGCAGCTGGTGGACGTAGGTGGCGTCCTTGTAGGTGCGGAAGGACATCAGCACCTCCGCCCTGGGGCAGTCCCAGCCGGTGGAGATCGCCTCCATGGCCAGCAGCACCCGGATGTGCGTGGTTTCCTGCACTCGCTGGGGGGCGATGTAGTTGACGATCTGGCCGGGCAGGTGCCGGTCGGTGTGGGTGCCGAAGACGTGGGCTATGTCCTGGGGCCGTAGCTCGGGCCACTCCTGGTGGATGACATCCAGGATTCGCGAGAGGTGCTCGTCGCTGGGTTTGTCGGCGACCTGCACGACCAGTAGCGGCACCACCGGGTTCGGTTCGTCCTGCTCGGCGGCGTAGGCGGCCCAGGCCCGGGTGGAAGCCTTCGTGCGGGCCACGGCCTCGCGCAGCAGCGTGGTGTCGAAGGCGCCGGCTTCCTCGGGGATGGTGAGGACCACATCGTCCTTGAGTAGCCCGGAGGCCTGCACGAGCGCGGGGTCGACCTGCACGGGGGAGAGCGCGTCCCGGTCGGTGGCATGGGCCATGGCCTGGGTGAAGCGTTCCACGGTGGCGGAGATCCCGAGCACGATCGGCATGGCCGGGGCCAGGGCGGTGCCGTTGATCAGGCGCTGGACGATGGTGGCCCGCTCCTGGTCGTTCTTCTTGGTGGTCTTCATGCCCCGGTGTGCCTCGTCCAGGATGAAGTACAGGGTTCGTCCGGGGGTGGCCACGGTGTTGGCGATGACGTCGTAGATGGTGCGCTGGGCCATGTCGGGGGCGGCCATTACCGGGGTGGCGGCGTTGGTGGGGTCCTGGGCCCCGCGCACCAGGCGGGCTCCTTCGCGCAGCTTCTGGGCGTTGAGGAAGTACACCTGGCCGGGGGCGAAGGTGGTCTCGGCGAAGGAGTTCTCCACGGTGCGCAGCCGACCGTCTAGCTCGGAGGATGCGGCATGGATCCGGGCGCGGGACTGATCATTCAGGTCCGGGTCGTCGGAGAACCAGAGCACGGTGGCCCCGGGGTCGGGGGCGATGTCCTCGGTGTACTGGTCGGAACCGAAGAACAGGGCCTCGATGATGGCCGCGGCCATCACCGTCTTGCCGGCCCCGGTGGCCGCGGCCAGGGAGAACTGGGACAGGACGCCGTCGTCCTGGTAGTTCTTCCTGGCTCGATGCAGCCGGTTCAGGACCTGCTCGACAGCCTGGGCCTGGTAGTCCTTGAGGGTGTAACGCATGGGGGTCAGGCCCTCCGGTTGATCTGGAAGTTGTGCAGGTAGGACTCGTACAGGCGCACCGCGGTGGTGTGTTCGGGCAGCTGTCGGGCCACGGACTGGAAGGCCACCTCGGAGTCGGTCACGATGAACGCCATCCCTACCTGGGGGTCAGCCTCCAGGGCGGCCAAGAACTCGGGGGCGTGGTCCATGTCCTCGAGTACCCCGTAGGTCTGAGCCACATCCCAGCCCCGTTCTGGAAGGCTGGAGATGATGCGACCGCGAGAGCCAGCCTTGAGCCAGAGCATCGGCGCAATCCGGGCGAAGGCACGGTTGCGGCGGACCTGCCGGGGCGCCTCATAGGTCAGCGTGAAGAACGCCGCGTTCTCCTCGAAGCCGTCGGCCATGGGGAACTCGTCAGTGAACTTGTACTCGCCCTTGATCGGGTCCCCGTCAGGGGTCTTCCCCGTGATGGCCGCAGTGACGCGGGGTTTGGTGACGTAGTCGCAGATGCCCCACTGCTCCCACTCCGCGTCACCGGGACGAAGCCCCTTCGCGCGTAGACCCTTCTGCTCCTCAGCGGACACCTCGTTGTTCGTCACGCTGATGCACTGACGATGACCGCCGTCCTGCTTGTTCAAGCGCATGACCGCGTGCGCCGTCGTGCCAGAGCCCGAGAAGAAGTCGAGGATGACGGCGTTGGGCTTGTCCTTCACGAAGAAGCGAAGAGTGTCCTCGACGGCATAGAGCGCCTTTGGGAACGGAAACTTGCGACCCGGCATAAGGCGACGCAGGAGGGACGAACCATGCTCGGAAGCGTTGTGTCCCTCGATCTTCCACTGGGTTGGCGCAAGTTGAAGACCGCTGTCTGCGTCAATGCGCACAGCCTCCACTGAGCCGTCTGGAGCGCGGCCGGTGATCTCGAAAGCAGGAGAGCAGACTTCTTTCCAAGCCCCTTCGGGGAGGTAGTTGATGACGTACCCGTAGTGGGTCTCACGTCCCACTCGCACACGTCCCTCGTCTAGGCGGCGCATGAGTTCCGGCCCACTGCACTGCCAGTTTCCCTCGGACTGATCGGTCCGAATAGGAAGAACGGTTGTTAGGCCCGGTCTGGCGGCAACAGTTCGTTCTCCCAAGGGAATCGGGTCCCCCGCTGCGACGACTTGCATTTTTTCGGGGTCGACGAAAATCGGATAGTAGAGACCCGGCCGGTCGGACCTGGCCGAGTGCGATCCGCGACGCATGAGGGAAGTCCATCCCGGCCCCTCGGGTTTCGAGGTCGAGGCGGCGATGGCGCCAGCCTGCCACCCTGGACCAAGGGGCAGACGTGCGGGCCCTGACTCGCCCAGCATGACGAAATAGATGTATTCGTCCGTGCGACGAAACGCCTTTCCTCGTGCAACCCCCTTGGGGTTGATGACACTTGAGACCATCTGGATACGAGCGTCGGGGAACGTCTGCTCGAGGAGCATTCCCAGGCGGAGATACTCCTTCTCGTCGATG
Source organism: Micrococcus sp. Alg238-R198 (assembly GCF_900537135.1). Lineage (NCBI taxonomy): Bacteria > Bacillati > Actinomycetota > Actinomycetes > Micrococcales > Micrococcaceae > Micrococcus > Micrococcus sp. Alg238-R198. Next base: position 440,147 of record NZ_UNRH01000001.1, on the reverse strand, counting down.
GTGACGATTAGGACGGAGTCCTCAGGATTGAGGAGTTCACGGGCAACCTGGAGGCGGCGTTCCATGAAGGACAGCCACTTCGAGTGGCGGTAGTCGTCATCGGAGGCGACGTAGTCATTGTTGTACTTCCAGTCCTTCGCCCCGGTGTTGTAGGGCGGGTCAATGTAGACGCAGTCCACCTTGTGGCGGTGGGTGTATGTGAGCATCGCGAGGGCGTGGAAGTTCTCGGCGTTGATGACCGTGTGGAACGGCTTGTCCCCACCGTTTTCGACGCGGCCTGTCTCGACCAGGCCCGGGTAGATCGGGTCCTCGAAGCGGGCGACGACCACCAGGTCCTCGATTGCTGCTGTTGAGGTGGCCGGCTCGCGGACCTCGGGGTCGACGTCTGCTTCGGTCAGGTGGGCTTGCTTGCCATCTGGGGTGCGTTCGAGGTCGGTGACGACCCAGTGACGGGTGTCCCCGATGGTGAGGGTCCCCCGCGGGGGCAGCACGCGGACGGTGTCTCCGCGGCGTACGGGTCGGCCGGGCAGCTCGACGGCCTCGGGCTGGTGGCGCTCAAACACGAGACCAAACTGGTTGTGTCGGGTGAGCTGGCGGAACTCAGCTTCCAGGTCTGTGGCCAGCTGTGGGTCGGTCTTGCGGGCCTGGGCGAGCAGGTCAGTCAGTCGAGACACGGGTGTTCTTTCTTTGGGCCGAGTGGCATGGGGCGCTGTCCGCGCTGATCCTGCCCATCCTAGGGACCGGGGATCTCGTGCCGAGCAGGGGCTTCGCGCGAGCTTAGGATCAGCTGCGATGCGATTTCGCATCGCGTCATCCACTCGAGCAAGGAACTCGCCCATGTCACGACGCTCTCTGGCTTCTCTGGCCACTGCTGCTGTTTTCGTCGCCACCGCTGTCCTGGGGGGTGCGGGCCCGGCGGCGGCCGGCACTACGTATTCGGCCCCGTTGCGCACGGCTGTGGCGTCGTTGCCGGTGGCGGCGGAGAACAATGCCGGCTATGACCGGGCTGCCCAGTTCGGGGACTGGAAGGATGCGAACAGGGACTGCCAGAACACGCGGGCGGAGGTGTTGATCGCAGAGTCCAAGACCACCCCGAAGTTCACGACGGCCCGTAAGTGCACGGTGGCCACGGGCAAGTGGGTGAGCAGCTGGGATCTGCGTACGCACACGTCTGCTTCGACGGTGCAGTGCAGAGTTGAGTCCCGCATAGTGGTGTAGCGCCCGGTGGTCGGGCACGTCGTTCCAGACGTGGACGCGGCCACCGTGTGATCCTTCGAGTCAACCTCTCACAGAATCCTCGAATGGAGTCATCACGATGACCGCTCCTCATATTGTCGACCCTGCCGGCCTGCTGGGCGAAGCCCTGTCCGAGGCCTCCCCGGACATGATGCGCCACCTGCTGCAGACGATGATCAACACCCTGCTCTGCGCTGACGCCGATGCGGTGGTCGGCGCCGAATGGGGCAAACCCTCCCGTGACCGCACGGCCCAGCGCAATGGGTACCGGCACCGGGACCTGGACACCCGGGTCGGCACCGTGGACGTGGCCATCCCGAAGCTGCGCTCGGGCACCTACTTCCCGGAATGGCTGCTCGAGCGGCGCAAGCGGGCCGAATCGGCGCTGATCACCGTGGTCGCAGACTGCTACCTGGCCGGTGTCTCTACCCGGCGGATGGACAAGCTGGTCAAGACCTTGGGCATCAATGCCCTGTCGAAGTCCCAGGTGTCCCGGATGGCCGCGGACCTCGATGAGCAGGTGGAGGCCTTCCGCCACCGGCCGCTCGGGGAGGCGGGACCGTTCACGTTCGTTGCCGCGGACGCGTTGACGATGAAGGTGCGTGAGGGCGGGCGTGTGGTCAACGCGGTGGTGCTCATCGCCACCGGGGTCAACGGCGACGGCCACCGCGAAGTGTTGGGCCTGCGGGTGGCCACCAGCGAGACCGGGGCGGCGTGGAACGAGTTCTTCGCCGACTTGGTCGCCCGGGGCCTGGCCGGGGTCCGGCTGGTCACCTCTGATGCCCACCCCGGGCTCAAGGACGCCATCGCCGCGAACCTGCCCGGTGCGGTGTGGCAACGCTGCCGCACCCACTACGCGGCGAACCTGATGGGCATCACCCCGAAGAGCATGTGGCCGGCGGTGAAGGCCATGCTCCACTCGGTCTACGACCAGCCCGATGCCGCCAGCGTCAACGCCCAGTTCGACCGGCTGCTGGACTACGTGAGCGAGAAACTGCCGGTGGTGGCCGAGCACCTCGATGCTGCCCGGGCCGACATCCTGGCGTTCACCACATTCCCCAAGGACGTCTGGACCCAGATCTGGTCGAACAACCCGGCCGAGCGGCTCAACCGCGAGATCCGCCGCCGCACCGACGCGGTGGGCATCTTCCCCAACCGGGCGGCCATCGTACGACTGGTGGGCGCGGTGCTGGCCGAGCAGACAGACGAGTGGGCCGAGGGCCGTCGCTACCTCGGCCTGGAGGTCCTGGCCCGCTGCCGACTCACCACCGTCAGCAACACGGGAAGCGAGGTGAACCCCGACACCGCGCCCGCCCTCGAGTTCAGCGCCTGACAACCCCAACGAAGGAATCAGCCGCTACACCACTTCATGGGGCTTGACCTCCTGTCGGACCGGACGGTCGGTGTCAGGAAGAGCGCTTATGCGATCCGACCAGGGGCGTCGAGGCCGCCGGTGCAGGGTTGCCGGGTGCATTCGGATCGAGGATCGCAATTTCGAGCCAGGCGGTTCGTGGAGACGCTCCGGGTCAACGGCCTGGTCGGGTCGATGGGCAGGGTCGGTGCTGCTGGGGACAACGCGGCAATGGAATCCTTCTTCGCGCTGTTGCAGAAGAACGTGCTGAACCGGCGTCGCTGGCAGTCCTTCGACCAGCTCTGGCTCGCGATCGTGAGCTGGATCGAGCGGACCTATCACCGCCGTCGTAGGCAGGCCCGTCTCGGGAAGCTCACCCCTGTCGAGTTCGAGATGGTTCAATCAGTCCAGGCGGCTGCCGCCGCCTGATAACTCGTGTCGCGCAAACTCATGGCAGACCCTTCTCACGCGCCTGAATCTCGCCGTCATGGATCGACAGCACCTCGGTCTGTGCGCCAGCCCGCTCCAGAAGCGCCGCGCAGGCTCTGACTGACCGACATCAGGAAGCACTTCACGGCTGAGGAGAAGCTCTGTCTCTGCGCGAACAAGGCCGTCGCAGGCCGCGGCGGTGCAGCCGTGGTGGCTGGGTGCCTGGTGCACGAGGACCGGGGCTCGCAGTTCCGATCTGGCCTATTTCAGGACGCGCGCACCCGTCATGGGCYGATCGGCTTCGTACTCGACGTCCTGACGCGCGGTTCTGCCGGCCGGTCGGCCTGATCCCGCGCTCCGGGTGATCACGGCGTCGGATCGAGCCTGACAGGTCAGCGTCGGCGCCGTGGTGGATGGCATGCACCACCCCCACGAGCGCCGTGTCGCGTTCAGCACTCTGGTGGGCCTACCTGCCCCCTCACTCCGCCAGGAATTCCAGCAGGATCCGGTTGAACTCCTCGGAGTGGCTGGTGTTGAAGCCGTGCGGGGCATCCTTGACCAGTTCGACGCGGCTGCCGTCGATCGCCTTGTGCGTCCGCTTGCCGGAGCCCTCGAACGGCACGATCTGGTCGGCGTCGCCGTGCAGGACCAGGGCCGGCACAGTCACTGCGGGCAGGTCGCGGCGGAAGTCGGTGGCCCCGAACGCGTCCATGCAGGCCAGCGCCGCCGTCTGGTCGGACTGCAGCGCCATCCGGATGGCCTCCTGGCGCTGYTCCTCGGTGACCTTSAGGCTGCTGGTCAGGCCGGCCAGCTTGGGGGTGGAGAAGAACGTCGTCGTGAAGTCGTCGAAGAACGACTCGCGGTCCTTCTCGAGACCCGCGCGCATCTCGGCGGCCTGCTTCTCGGTCAGCGGGCCGTCGGGGTTGTCGTCGGTCTTCAGCAGGTACGGGGGCACCGCGCCGGCGAACACCACCGAGTGGATCCGGTCCGCGCCGAACCGGGACATGTAGCGCGCCACCTCGCCACCGCCCATCGAGAAGCCCACGAGCGTCACGTCACGCAGGTCGAGCTCGGTGAGCAGACCGTGCAGGTCGGCGGTCATCGTGTCGTAGTCGTACCCGCCGGCGGGCTTCTCCGAGGCACCGAAGCCCCGCCGGTCATAGGTGATCACGCGGTAGTGCGGGGACAGGGCTGCGACCTGGTCCTTCCACGAGTCGAGGGTCAGCGGCCAGCCGTGGATGAGGACCACGGGACGCCCGTGGCCGGCCTCCTCCACGTTCAGTCCGATCGTGCCGTGGTCCGTGGGGATCTGCATGAGGGTCATGTGCGTCTGCCTTCCTGTGCTCTCGGGGGACGACGGCGGCGCTCGGCCGCCGCTTCCTCCTCACGCTAGGCACGCGCTCGGCACGTGTCAGGCTTCGGTCTCCGCCATCCTGCGCAGCGTCAGCGCGTTGAACGCGGCGTGGCCGTGGTTGTCGTTGTTGAAGTAGACGTAGGCGGGGCGCGCGCCCGCCGCGTCCGCGCCGGTCAGCTCCCGCAGCCGCTTCACCCAGGGGGAGAGCTCGGCGTCGGAGAACGAGCCGCCGTAGCGCCAGTCCGGGTCCGCGTTGTGGAAGCGCACGTAGGCGAGGCGCCCGGTCGCGCGCAGCACCGGCTCCCGCCCGGCGATCACCGAGACCACGAACCCCGCCCCGTGCCGGTCGAGGAGGTCGAACACGTCCTCGTCCAGCCAGGACTCGTGCTGGACCTCCACCGCCACGCGCACCCGCTCGGGCAGCAGGCCGAGGAACCCGGCGAGTCGGTCGTCGTCGCGGTGCAGGTTGGCCGGCAGCTGCAGCAGCAGCGGCCCGGCGTGGTCACCGAGCAGGTCCAGCGTGTGCACGATGCGCTCCACCCAGTCCTGCGGCTCGTTGAGCTTGCGGTAGTGGGTCAGGTAGCGGGAGGCCTTGACGGCCATCTCGAAGCCGGCGGGCAGGCGCTCGCGCCAGGCCTCGACGGTGCTGTCCGCCGGCCAGCGGTAGTGGGAGCCGTTGAGCTCGACCGTCCGGAATCGCTCCGTGTAGTGGTCGAGCTGATCGGCGATCCGCAGCCCCTGCGGGTAGAAGGTCCCGCGCCAGTGCCTGTAGGTCCAGCCGGAGGTCCCGATCCGCACGTCCATCCCCCGACGATAGCCCCGGCACGGGTTCCCGGGTCTTGCCTTGACCCGCCGCGGCAGGCGTAGCGTCCCGCTGATCATCGCGGTGGCTCAGAGGTACGACCGGAAGATGGGCATCGGCTCCCTGATCGCCACGATGCTCCCGTCCTCGATCGCCTTCCTGCCCGCGTGCACCGGCATGGTCATCGGCTGGATGCGGCTGGACCTGCCGATGGGCCCGAATGCCCCGGTCCAGTGAACGCCGTGACCGGCCCGGCGCCCGCCCGCCTGCCCGTCCACTACTGTGACCAGGAATGGACACGACGCGATTCGACGACGACCTGCGCGCGATGCTCGACGAGGTGGAGTCCGACCGCCGCGGCGAGCCCTCCGACTACCTCGAGGACGTCGCTGGCCAGCATGTGGACGGCCTCGCCGTGGCGGTGTGCACGGTGGACGGCCACCAGGCCGCCGCCGGGGAGACCGAGCACGCCTTCGCGCTGCAGTCGGTCTCCAAGGCCCTCACCTACGCGGTGGTGCTGCAGGAGATCGGCCTGGACCACGTGCTGGAGCACGTGGGCGTCGAGCCCTCCGGTGAGTCGTTCAACCACCTGTCCCTGCACGACGACGGCCGGCCGTGCAACCCGCTGATCAACGCCGGCGCCATCCTGGTCCACTCCCTCCTGCCCGCCGGGGACGAGGACGAGCGGACGGCCCTGCTGCTGCGCCGCTACAGCGCGCTGGCCGGCGTCGAGCTGGAGGTCAGCGAGGACGTCCTCGACGCCGAGCGCACCCGCGCCGACCGCAACCTGGGCCTGGCCCACCTGCTCGCCGACGCCGGCCGGCTGCCCATCTCGGCCCGCGAGGCCGTGGCCGGGTACCTCGCGCAGTGCTCGGTCCTGGTCACCGCACCCCAGCTGGCCGTCATGGGCGCCACCCTCGCCGCTGGCGGCACGAACCCCGTGACAGGGGAGCGGGTGCTGGACGAGTGGGTAGCGCAGCAGGCGATGTCCGTGATGCTCACCTGCGGCATGTACGACGCCAGCGGCCAGTGGGTGGCCGAGGTCGGCGTGCCCGCGAAGTCCGGCGTCTCGGGCGCGCTGCTCGGCGCCGTGCCCGGGGCCCTGGGCATCGCCACGTGGTCGCCGCGCCTGGACGAGCAAGGTAACTCCCGGCGTGGCATCGGGTTGTTCGAGGGGCTCAGCGCACGCTGGGACCTGCACGTGCTCCAGCACCGTGGCGCCCTGCGCGGCCTCAGCGGGCCCCGCTGACCCCGCGTTGACGCCTAGCCGCCGCGGCGCCGTCGTCGCGTGGGCCACGCCGCCGACGACGCCGCGCCCCGTCCCTTGTCACCCTCTGGCGCTCGCCTCGTAGCATCGGGCCCATGACCACTCCAGAGAAGAAGGACGACGCCCCCGCGATCCCCGTGCGGGACTCGCAGCTGGCCCACGACGACCCGCGCACCCGCCACCCGAAGCTCCGCGTCGCCAAGCAGCGCCAGCCCGAGCCGGGCCTGGACGTGAAGACGGATCCCGTCCCGGACATCGGTCTGGACTCGTACCGGGGGATGGGCCGGCTGACCGGCCGCAAGGCCCTGATCACCGGCGGCGACTCCGGCATCGGTGCCGCGGTCGCCATCGCCTACGCCCGTGAGGGCGCGGACGTCGCCATCGCCTACCTGCCTCAGGAGCAGCCCGACGCCGACCGCGTCCTGGCGGCGATCGAGGCGGCCGGGCGCACCGCCGTCGCGTTGCCGGGCGACCTGATGGACGCCGACTACCGTGCCTCCCTCGTGGACGAGGCCGCGCAACGCCTCGGCGGCCTGGACATCCTCGTGAACAACGCGGGCAAGCAGTTCATCTCCGATGACCTGACCGATCTCACGGACGAGCAGGTCCACGAGACGTTCCAGATCAACATCATGTCCATGTTCACGCTCAGCCGCGCCGCGCTGAAGCACATGGGCCCGGGCAGCACGATCGTGAACACCACCTCGGTGCAGGCCTACAACCCCAACCCGAGGCTCCTCGACTACGCCGCCACCAAGGGCGCCATCAACAACTTCACCAAGGGCCTGGCCGAGCAGGTCGGCCCGAAGGGGATCCGCGTCAACGCGGTGGCGCCCGGGCCCATCTGGACGGTGCAGCATGTGTCCTACGGTGAGCCCGAGGAGAAGCTGCCCGAGTTCGGCCACAGCACCCCCATCGGCCGCGCCGGCCAGCCCGTGGAGATGGCGCCCGCCTACGTGTTCCTGGCCTCGGGCGAGTCCAGCTACGTCAACGGTGAGACCCTCAACGCCAACGGCGGCACGCCCACCCCGTGACCGCCCGCCTCCTCGCCGACGTCGACACCGGCATCGACGATGCCTGCGCCCTGCTCCACCTCGTCGGCGCCCACCGCCTGGGTGTCGGCCCCGAGCTCGCAGCCGTCACGACCACGGGAGGCAACGCGACCGCCCGGGACTGCGCCCTGAACACGGCTGCGGTGCTGGACCTGGCCGGTCGGGCCGACGTCGAGGTGGCCGTCGGTGCCGAGACCCCGTTGCGCCGGCCCGCGGTCACCACCCCGGAGACCCACGGCGACGGCGGTCTCGGCCATGCCCGGATCGATCGGCGCCCTGAGTGGCTCTCGCCCCGGCCCGCCGTGGAGGTGTGGCTGGACGAGCTGCGGGCCCACCCCGGGGAGACGACGATCCTCTGCACCGCGCCGCTGACGAACCTGGCCCTCGCGCTGCGCGTCGAGCCGCGCCTGCCGTTCCTCGCCCGCGGCATCGTGATCATGGGCGGCTCCTTCTATCATCCGGGCAACACCACGCCCACCGCCGAGTGGAACACCTGGGTGGACCCGGACGCCGCGAAGGAGGTGTTCGCGGCCGTCGAGGGCCTGCCCGAGGATCGCCTGCCGGTGGTGTGCGCGCTCGAGACCACGGAGCGGATCGAGTACACGCCGGCCCTGCTGGACGGCCTCTTGGCCGACGCCGGGGCCCGCCCCGTCGGCTGGTCCGCGGACCGGCCGCGGGTCGCCGGGCCGGACGCCGCCACCGGCAGCCCCGTCCTGGACGTGCTCGCCGACGCACTGCGCTTCTACTTCGAGTTCCACCACGACTACGACCAGGGCTACATCGCCCACCTGCACGACCTCTTCGCCGCCCAGGTGGCCGCGGGCCAGGCCCGCATCGCCACGCGGGCCACCGTCGTCGATGTCGAGGCGGACTCGGAGCTGCTGCGCGGCACCACCGTCCACGACACGCGGGACATCTGGGGCAGGCGCCCCAACGCCCAGCTCGTCACGGCCAACGACCCCGCGGAGGTGTTCGCGGCCTTCGCCCGCGCGGTGGGCGCCGTCGTCGCGGGGGAGCGCACGCTCGACGGCGGTTCCCCGGCCCGGTGACCGCCGTCGGGAATGCCCCCCGTCCGCGTGCGGTTGCACCCGAGGCATCCGCCCGACCCCGACCCTCCAGGAGCTCCCTCATGACCGACGTTCCCACCGTCCCCTTCCACGACGGCCAGCAGATCCCGCAGCTCGGGCTCGGCGTGTGGCAGGTCGAGGACGACGTCGCGGCCGACGTCGTCGAGCAGGCGATCCGCGCCGGCTACCGCCACATCGACACCGCCGCGATCTACGGGAACGAGGAGGGCGTGGGCCGCGGCATCGCCGCGTCCGGCGTCGCCCGCGAGGAGCTGTTCCTCACCACCAAGGTGTGGAACTCGGACCAGGGCTACGAGGAGGCGCTCGCCGCCCTCGACGTCTCGCTGGACAAGCTCGGCACCGACTACGTCGACCTCTACCTCATCCACTGGGCCAAGCCTGCGCAGGGGAAGTACCTGGAGACGTGGAAGGCCCTGATCGAGGCGCAGAAGCAGGGCAAGGTGCGCTCGATCGGCGTCTCCAACTTCCCGGCCGCCCAGCTCGAGGAGATCATCGAGGCCACCGGTGTGGTGCCCGTGATCCACCAGGTCGAGACCCACCCGTACTGGCAGCAGCGTGAGCTGCGCGAGGTCGAGGGCCGCCACGGCATCGTCCACGAGTCCTGGTCCCCGCTGGGTCAGGGCGGCGACCTCCTCGCCGACCCCGTGGTCACGGAGATCGCCGAGGCCCGCGGCGCGACGCCGGCCCAGGTGGTCATCGCGTGGCACCTCGCCCACGGCTTCGTGGTCATCCCCAAGTCCGTGACGCCCGAGCGCATCGTCTCGAACCTCGAGGCCGCGGGGGTGGAGCTGACCGACGACGACGTCGCCCGGATCGACGCGCTGGACCGCGAGGACGGCCGTCTCGGCCCCGACCCGGCGGTCATCGACTTCTGATCCAGCCGCCATCGCGCGCACCCGGCCCGTCCCCCTGGGGGCGGGCCGGTGATAGCTTTGCTCGAGAATGCCCGGCGACCGCCGCGCCGCCCGGGCGCATCTGTCCAGGCACTCCACGGAAGGCATGCACCATGTCCCACCAGGCTCCCCCCGCCGATGCGTCGAAGGTCCGCGCGCCGCGGACCGCCGTCCCGGTGACCCCGCAGACCCGCGCGAGCTCGCTGACCGACCTGCTCGGCGCCGTCGTGCGCCTGTTGCCCCTGCAGATGAAGGACGAGCTCGAGCTCGCCAAGAGGCACGTGGCCGCGAAGGGCAAGAAGGCCGGCATCGGCGCCGGCATCGCGGTGGTGGGCCTGTTCTTCCTCGCACTCATGGTGGTCGCCCTCGTGGTGACCCTGATCGGCGCCTTCGCCGACCCGAGCTTCTGGTTCCCGGCGCTGATGGTGGCGCTGGCGTTCCTCGTGCTCGGCCTGATCTTCGCCGGCGTCGGCCTCATGATGGTCAAGGGCGCCATGCCGCTCGTGCCGCAGGAGATCGTGCGCAACCTCGAGTACGACCTCGGCTACCTCAAGGAGGGCAACGCCTTCGATCCGGCCGAGTACGACCGCCTCAAGGCGGAGCGCGCCGAGGCCAAGCGTGTCGAGGCCGCCCGCGAGGCCGAGCGGAAGAAGGTGGAGAAGGAGGAGAACAAGAAGGCCCGCAAGAACGGCGAGGCCGCTCCCCATCCGGACCGCGCCGACGCCAGCGAGGCGGAGATCCGTCGCCGTGCCGACCTGCGCCGCCGCCACCTGGGCGACATCCGCTCCGGCCTGGACGAGAAGACCAGCGTGAAGGGCCAGCTCGCGGCCTTCGCCGCGCAGCGCAAGGGTCGCGGCGTCACCCCCGAGACCGCACACGCCACCGAGCAGACCGCGCCGTTCACCGGTGCCGCCCGCGCGGGGGAGCGGACCGCCGAGGCCGAGGACTACGTGAAGGACAACTGGCAGCCGCTCGCGCTGCTCGGCGCCTCCTCCGCCGCGTTCGTGGCGCTCGCCGGCCGCCTGCGCCGCCGCTGACCCGGGGGGGGTGCCCGCCCTCCCCGGCCCCTGAGGCCCCGATCCCCACGGATCGGGGCCTCGTCGTCTGCGGGGAGGGGCGACGGCGTCGGTAGGCTGGGCGTGTGGGGCGCCCGGCGGGGGCGTCCGCCCGCGGACCCTGGAGGAGCGACCCATGCGTGTGATCGACGTCGGCCTGCGCGAGGGCCACGAGTACCGCGTCCGCGACACCTGGCTGACCGTGCCGAACCTCATCACCCTGGCCCGCTTCGCCCTGGTCCCGGTGTTCGTGTGGCTCACCGTCGACGGCCGGCACCTGGACGCGTTCGTGATCCTGGCGGTGCTCTCCGGCACGGACTGGGTGGACGGCTACGTGGCGCGCCGGTTCGACATGATCTCCACGGTCGGGCGGTGGCTCGACCCGGTGGCGGACCGCCTCTCCCTGCTGGTGGTGGCCGTGACGTTCGTGGCCACCGGCATCGCCCCGCTCTGGCTCGCCCTGGCCATCGCGATCCCGGACCTCGTGCTCGCCGCCGTGTGCCTGTGGCTGTTCGGCGGCAGCCCGGATCTGCCGGTCACGGTCCTGGGCAAGGTGCGCACCGCGCTGCTGCTGGTGGGCACGCCCCTGCTGCTGCTCGCCCGTGTGCCGGGGGTCGACGGCGGCCCGTGGAGCGGCGTGGCCCTGGCTCTGGTCGGCGCCGGTTGCCTGCTGCACATCCTCGCCGCGGGGGACTACCTCGTGCGCGCGGTGGGCAAGGCCCGCGGCCTGCGGGCGGACGGTCAGGACCCGCGCGAGCACCCGTCCCGCCGGGGCTGACCCCCTCGCGCATCCTCGTGCCGGCGCCGACGGTTGCTACCGTGGGACGCGCGCCGTGCCCGCGGCCGATCCTCACGGCACGGGCCGGGCGCCGTCGTGCCATCGCCACCACAGAGAGGGACCGCCGTGTCCGACCGTCCCGGGATCGCCGCCGACCGCCCCCTGAAGGTGCTGATCGCCGCAGACACCTATCCGCCGCACGTCAACGGGGCCGCCACCTTCGGCCACCGCCTCGCCACGGCGCTGCACGCGCGCGGCCACGAGGTCCACGTCGTGATGCCGCGCAGTGACGCCGGCCCGGACACCGTGGAGCACCGGCCGGAGGCCACCGTGCACCTGCTGCGCTCCCTGCCGGCGCCGACGCACGAGTACTACCGTGTGGTGCTCCCGCGGCATGCCAAGATCTCCTTCCGCCGCATCTACCGCGAGGTCCAGCCGGACGTCGTGCACGCCCAGTGCCACTACATGATCGGCGAGGCCGCCATCAACGAGGCCGAGCGGCGCCGCATCCGGATCGTCTCCACGAACCACTTCATGCCGGAGAACCTCGAGCCGTTCCTGCCGTTCCCGCAGTGGTTCCTGGACACCGTCTCCCGGGTGTCGTGGAAGGACATGGGTCGACTCATGGGCAAGGGCGCGGTGGTCACCACCCCCACGGCCCTCGCCGCGCAGGCCATGGCCGAGCACGCCGGCCTGGACAACGTTCTCCCGGTCTCCAACGGCATCGACGCGAGCGCCTACGAGCTGCAGCCGGGGGAGAGGGTGGACCATCCCGGCCATCCGGTCGTGCTCTTCGTGGGGCGGCTGGCCGTGGAGAAGAACGTGGAGGTGCTGATCCGTGCGATCGCGCACCTGGCCCGCACCCGCCCCGACCTGGACGTGCACGCCGAGATCGTCGGCGACGGCGAGCAGCGCGACCGCATCCGTGCCACGGTGGACGAGGAGGGGGTGGCCGACCGCGTCCTGCTGCGCGGCCACGTCTCCGAGGAGGAGCTGCGGGCGGCCTACCTGCGCGCCGACGTGTTCTGCCAGCCGGGCACGGCGGAGCTGCAGTCCCTCGTGACCCTCGAGGCGCTCAGCGCGTCCACCCCGGTGGTCCTCGCGGACGCCCTCGCGTTGCCCCACCTCGTGGACGAGGGCGTCAACGGCCACCTCTTCCCGCCCGGGGACCACGTGGCCCTGGCCGATCGGATCGCCCGGATCCTCGACCTCTCGGACGCGGACCGCGCCGCCATGGGCGAGGCGTCCCACGCGAAGGCCCTGCATCATTCCGCCCAGAAGACGGTGGACATCTTCGAGCGCCTCTACCGCGGCGCGACGGCCGCCGAGGTCCGCGCGATGCTCTGAGACCCGTCGGTAGGATGGGCGGGTCCCGCGCGATGCCGCGGGGGAGGGGCGTTAGCTCAGTCGGTCAGAGCAGGGGACTCATAATCCCTGGGTCGCGGGTTCAAGTCCCGCACGCCCTACAGAAAACGGCCCCCGGCCGCGCGGTATGGCGCGGGCCGGGGGCCGTCGTCGTGCCGGTGCTCAGTAGCGGGCGGCCACCGCGAGCATGTCGGACTTCATGATCGTCGTGGAGGTGAACACTAGGCCCGCGTCCTCGTTGAGGGCGTGGGCGAGCTGGCCGCCGCCCATGTACATGGCCGTGTGGTAGATGCGGCCGGTGGACTGGTTCGCATAGAACACGAGGTCGCCGGGCTGGGCCTGGGAGATCGGCACGTAGGACTTCGCGGCGAGGTACTGGTCGCCGGCGCGGCGCGGGATGGAGATGCCGGCCCGGGCCATGGCCTGCTGGGTGAGGCCGGAGCAGTCGAAGCCGGAGGGGCCGTTGCCGCCCCACACGTAATAGGAGGACGGGTTCCGGACGGCGGAGCGCACGTAGTCGACGGCAGCCTGCTTGGACGCGGGCGCCGGCGCAGGGGCGACGGCGGGGGCGCTGGAGGTGGAGACCGAGGTGGTCTTCAGGACCATCCCCGGGTGGAGCATGGTCGAGGAGCTCATGCCGTTGATGGACTGCAGGATCGAGGCGGACACCCCCGTGCGGTAGGAGATGATCCACCAGCCGTCGCCGGCCAGCACGGTGTAGGTCGAGCCCGAGGTGGACGGCGCCGGGGCCGGGGTCGGGGTGGCAGTGCCGGAGGTCTTGAGGACCATGCCGGGATGCAGCACGGTCGCGGCGGTCATGCCGTTGAGCGACTGCAACCTGGACATGGAGACGCCGGTGCGCTGGGCGATGATCCACCAGCCGTCGCCGGAGCGGACGGTGTAGGCGGTCTCGGCGGCCTGGGCGGTCTCGGCGACGGACACGGTGCCGACGCCGGTCAGGGCGGCGGCGCCCAGGGCGAGGGCCACGGAGGCGGCGGCGGTGCGGGGGGCGCGACGCACAGCGGCGTGCGAGGAGGTCACGGACATCGGATCTTCTTCCCGGACAGGACCTGCGGCCCGTGAGGGCGGTGCCTCCGGGCGATGCCCGGAACGAGGCCGGACCGCGGGTGCGAGTTGACGAGCAGTGCGGATGACCGGGTACGCGAGGACGCGGAGGAAGCCCCGGTGTGGCGGATCGGCTGTAACCGATCCGTGATCAAGATACACGATCGTTATCGAAACGCAATCAGAAATTCGGATGACGTCCAGGTGGCCGATCGGCGCTCGACGCGCCCCGGTCGGCACCTACCGTGCGCGGCTGTCCCCGCCCCTCTCCGGCGCGGCGCTAGCGTGGTGCGGGTGAGCCCCTCCCGCCCCCTGCGCCTGCTGATGGACGCCCGCTACACCCGCACCGACTTCCACGACGGCATCTCCCGCTACGGCGCGAGCCTCATCGAGGCGGTCGCCCGCCGGACCGACGCGCCGGGCCCGGAGGGGGCCGACGTCGAGGTCGAAGTCGCGATGCTGATCTCGGACGAACGACAGCTGGCCCTGCTCCCGGACGGCGTGCCGTGGCACCTCGTCTCCGGCCCCACCTCCCCACGCGAGCCGTTCGTGGCCCGTCAGGTCGCGCGCCTGCGACCGGACGTCGTCTTCTCGCCCATGCAGACCATGGGGTCGTGGGGGCGGGACTACGCGCTGATCCTCACGCTCCACGACCTCATCTACTACGAGCACCGCACCCCGCCGCGGAACCTGCCCGAGCCGATCCGCTGGCTGTGGCGGGCCTACCACCTGACCAAGACCCCGCAGCGGCTCCTGCTCGACCGCGCGGACGCGGTCGCCACGGTCTCCCGGACGACGGCGGAGCTCATCGACCGGCACCGCCTCACCCGGCGTCCGGTCCACGTCATCGCCAATGCGGCGCAGACGGTACCGGAGCCGCGTGACCCGGACGAGACCCCGGACCGCACGCTGCTCTACATGGGCTCGTTCATGGACTACAAGGACGTCGAGTCCCTCGTGGCGGCCGCGCCCCTGCTGCCGGGCTACGCGCTGCACCTGCTCTCCCGCATCAGCCCGGAGCGCCGCGGGCAGCTCGAGGCCCGGCTGGCCGCGCGCCGCGCCGGCGCAGGGGCCGCCGGCGCGGACGTGGTCTTCCACGACGGCACCGACGAGGCCGAGTACGTGCGCCTGCTCCGCCGGGCCACCGCGGCCGTCACCCTCTCCCGCGCCGAGGGCTTCGGCCTGCCCGTGGCCGAGGCGATGGCCCATGGCACGCCGGTGGTGTGCTCGGACCTGCCGATCTTCCGCGAGATCGCCGGCGCGGGCACCCCGTCCTTCCGGGGTGTCCCGCTCGAGGGGGACCGGGCGGCCGCGCTCGCGGCCCGCGTGCGGGAGCTCGAGGACCCCGCCGAGTTCGCCGCGGCCTCCCGGGCGAGCGTCGCCCAGGCGGCCCGGTTCAGCTGGGACGAGTCCGCCCGCCGGCTTCTGGACCTCACGGCCGCGCTGGGTGTGGCGCGGCGTGCGGCCAGAGCACGGACGGGCCGCTCCAGCCGATGAGCACCAGCGGGTCGAGGTAGCGGTCGAAGGCCGCGTCCCCCACCCGCCAGCCATCGGGCTCCCGCACGCCCCAGTGCACGCACGCCCGCGGGCAGTGGGGTGGCGCCCCGGCCAGTCGCCCCACGGGGTCGCCCGCGTCGACGACGGCCCCCACCGCGACGTCGGCCTCCACCGGCTCGAGGGAGCTGCGGGTCCCGTTCGCGTGCTCGAGGGTCAGCACGGGGCGGTCGACCACGACCCCGGCGAACACGACCCGGCCCGCCGCCGGCGCCTGGATCGGAGCCCCGGTCTGCACGGCGAGGTCCACGCCCCGGTGCCCCCGACTCCACGGTCGCTCGGGTGCGACGAACGCGCGGAGCACGTCATCCGGGGCGGCGCCGGCGACGGGCGGGTGCCACGCGACCGGCGCGGCCGTCGCGCCCGGACCTGCCGGGGACGCCGCGACGAGGAGCAGCGCGTCGCGCGTGGACGGTGCGGGCGTGGCCCGGGACACGGGGCCGAGGTCGCCCATCCCCAGGGCGAGGACGAGCCAGGCGAGCAGGGCTGCCGCGACGCACCCCGCGATGCGCGGACGCGGGAGCGGACGGGGGAGGAGCGTGCGAGGGGTCATGGCGTCAGCCTGGCGTCCCGGGCGGCCGCGTGGCGGGCCCGCAGTCCCATCGTGGAGAGCGCCCGCCGCACCGGCCCCTGTGCAGGAGTCGGCGATGGGAGCGGTCGCCCACCTGGGGTAGGATTCACCTCAGCGGTGTCCTGTGGCCGGCCCTGTGCTGTGCCCCGGACGCCGACTCCGCGCATCGCGGTGGGTCGCTTCAGCGGCCCAGCCCCCACGCTCGGTCCCGTCCCCGCCGTCCTCCTGGAGAGGACGTCGGCGCGGGTGCTCGTGGGGCCCGGCAGCCCGCCGTCGTGATGCCAGGGGCCGCCCGACCGGGCCGGCCGCCAACCGTCAAGAAATCGACCGGCAGACCGCCCGCGCGTGAAGCGCGGGGTGCCACGGCTGCCACAGAAGGGAACGTCATGCCCGTCGTGACCATGCGCCAGCTCCTCGACTCCGGTGTCCACTTCGGCCACCAGACCCGCCGCTGGAACCCCAAGATGAAGCGCTTCATCTTCACCGAGCGCAACGGCATCTACATCATCGATCTCCAGCAGTCGCTGTCCTACATCGACCGCGCCTACGAGTTCGTCAAGGAGACCGTCGCCCACGGCGGCACCATCCTGTTCGTCGGCACCAAGAAGCAGGCCCAGGAGGCCATCGCGGAGCAGGCCGGCCGCGTGGGCATGCCCTACGTGAACCACCGCTGGCTCGGCGGCATGCTGACCAACTTCTCCACCGTCTCCAAGCGCGTGCAGCGCATGAAGGAGCTCGAGGAGATCGACTTCGAGGACGTGGCCGGCTCGCAGTTCACCAAGAAGGAACTGCTGCTGCTCAACCGTGAGCTCGAGAAGCTGCAGGCCAACCTCGGCGGCATCCGCAACATGGCCAAGACCCCCTCCGCCGTGTGGGTCGTGGACACCAAGAAGGAGCACCTGGCCGTCGACGAGGCCCAGAAGCTCGGCATCCCGGTCGTCGCCATCCTGGACACCAACTGCGATCCGGACGAGGTCGCCTACCCGATCCCGGGCAACGACGACGCCATCCGCTCCGTGAACCTGCTGACCCGCGTGGTCGCGGACGCCGTCGCCGAGGGCCTGATCGCCCGTCAGGGCGGCAAGTCCGGCCAGGCGGCCGCCGAGCCGATGGCCGAGTGGGAGCGCGAGCTGCTCGAGCAGCACAACGCCCAGCAGGCCGAGCAGGCTGAGCAGGCCGAGGCCCCCGCCGCCGAGGCGCCGGCCGAGCAGGCCGAGGCCCCCGCCGCCGAGGCCGCCCCGCAGGGCGAGTGATCCCGGCCGGTCCGTCCGCCCGGCCCCACCCGGCCGGGCCGACGGGCCGGTTCAGACCCCGAACATCCCGCACAACCCACACCACGGGAAGGACCGAACGAGCATGGCGAACTACACCGCTGCTGACATCAAGGCCCTGCGCGAGCGCACCGGCGCCGGCATGATGGACGTGAAGAAGGCTCTGGACGAGGCCGACGGCGACGCCGAGAAGGCCATCGAGATCATCCGCGTGAAGGGCCTCAAGGGCGCCACCAAGCGCGAGGGCCGCTCGGCCGCCGAGGGCCTCGTGGCCGCGACCGTCGAGAACGGCGTCGGCGTCATGATCGAGCTCAACTGCGAGACCGACTTCGTGGCCAAGGCCGACAAGTTCATCGCCCTGGGCGACGTGGTGCTGCGCGCCGCCGTCGCCTCCGGCGCCACCGACGTCGACGGCCTGCTGGCCTCCGACTACGAGGGCCGCACCCTGGGCGACTACGTGACCGAGGAGGGCGCCCTGCTGGGCGAGAAGGTGGCCGTGCGCCGCCTGGCCCGCGTGGAGGGCGCCTACGTGGACGCCTACCTGCACAAGACCTCCAAGGACCTGCCGGCCCAGGTGGGCGTGCTCCTCGCCGTGGACGCCGACTCCGCCGAGGCCAAGACCGCCGCGCACGACATCGCCGTGCACGTCGCGGCCTACTCGCCCACGTACCTCACCCGTGAGGACGTGCCGGCCGAGACCGTCGAGAACGAGCGTCGCATCGCCGATGAGACCGCCCGTGCCGAGGGCAAGCCGGAGCAGGCCCTGCCGAAGATCGTGGAGGGCCGCCTGACCGGCTTCTTCAAGGAGATCGTGCTCGTGGACCAGCCGTTCGCGAAGGACCCGAAGCAGACCGTCGGCAAGGTCGCCTCCGACGCCGGCACCAACGTCACCGGGTTCGCCCGCTTCCGCGTCGGCAACTGACCGCCGCACCCGGACCGGCCGCTCCCGGTCCACGCCCCGCGGGGGCGTAGGATCGGGAGCGACCCGAGGTCCACTCCGGCGCCGGATGGCGCCGACGACCATCGCATGACGGGGTGGCCGCCCCGACCGGGCGGCCACCCCGTCCGCGTGTCCGCCCCCGGGACGGCCGTCCCCGGCCCGACCCCCCACCGACCAGGAGATGCTTCCCATGGAGACGAACCGCGCCCCCGAGGACCCGACCACCGCCCACGCCCCGCAGACCTCGGACGACACCGGCCGCCGTCGCGTGCTCCTCAAGCTCTCGGGCGAGGTGTTCGGCGGCGGCAAGATCGGCGTGGACCCGGAGACCGTCCGCGGCATCGCCGAGCAGATCGCCGCCGCGGCGGACCAGGTGGAGATCGCGATCGTCGTCGGCGGCGGCAACTTCTTCCGTGGCGCCGAGCTGTCCGAGAACGGGATGGACCGCCGTCGGGCCGACTACATGGGCATGCTCGGCACCGTGATGAACTGCCTGGCCCTGCAGGACTTCCTCATCCAGGCCGGGGTCACCACGCGCGTGCAGTCCGCCATCCACATGGAGCAGGTGGCGGAGTCCTACATCCCGCTGCGCGCCATCCGCCACATGCAGAAGGGCCGCGTCGTGATCTTCGGCGCCGGCACCGGCCTGCCCTACTTCTCCACGGACACCGTGGCGGCCCAGCGCGCCCTGGAGGTCGGGGCAGACGAGGTCCTGATGGCCAAGTCCGGCGTGGACGGCGTCTACACCGCGGACCCCAAGAAGGACCCCACCGCCGAGCGCCTCACGCACCTGACCTACGATGAGGCGCTGCTGCGGAACATCCGCGTGATGGACCTGACCGCCATGACCATGTGCAAGGACAACGACCTGGACATGCGCGTGTTCGGCATGGAGGGCCCGGGCAACGTGACCCGCGCCCTGCTCGGCGAGCCGATCGGGACCACCGTCACCGTCTGAGGCCCGCCGCGTAGGATGGCGGCAGACCTGATCCACCACACCGAGGAGACACCGTGATCCAGGAGACCCTGCAGTCCGCCGAAGAGCAGATGGACCGCACCATCGAGGCCACGCGTGAGGACTTCGCCTCCGTGCGCACCGGCCGCGCCAACCCGGGCCTCTACTCCAAGGTGATGGTCGACTACTACGGCTCGTTCACCCCGCTGCAGCAGCTGGCGTCCTTCACCACCACGGACGCCCGCACGCTGCTCATCACGCCGTTCGACCAGTCGGCCCTGCGCAACATCGAGAAGGCCCTGTCCGAGTCCGAGGTCGGCGCGAACCCGTCCAACGACGGCAAGGTCATCCGCATCGTGATGCCGGAGCTGACCGCGGAGCGCCGCAAGGAGTACGTGAAGCTGGTCAAGTCCAAGGCGGAGGAGCACAAGATCTCCGTGCGCAACGCCCGTCGCAAGGCCAAGGAGGCCATGGACAAGGCCGTCAAGGACGGCGAGGTCGGCGAGGACGAGGGCGCCCGCGGCGAGAAGGAGCTGGACGCGCTCACCAAGCGCCACGTCGAGCTCATCGACGAGATGGCCAAGAACAAGGAGCAGGAGCTGCTGGAGGTCTGAGCCTCCCGCCGTCCGCGCTCGTCCCATGACCTCCGCCGTGCCCACCTCGCCCGCACCCCCGCGCGGCGGCCGCGACCTCAAGTCCGCCGTCCTCGTGGGGGTGGGGCTGCTGGCGACGGCCCTGGTCGGCCTCTTCTGGCTCGACTGGCTGCTGGTCGTGCTCGTGGTCGCCCTGCTGGTCGGCGCGGTGTCCGAGATCGCGACGGCGGTACGCGGCATCGGCCTGGACGTGCCGCGGCCCCCGCTCTGGGTGGCCGCGGCGGTCCTGCCGCTCACCGCGTGGCGGTGGGGGGTGCCCGCGCTGTTCATCGCCCTGGTGGCATGCCTGGCGCTGGTGGCCGTGTGGACGGCGCTGACGCGCCGGCGCCCGGCGGGCCAGTTCATGCTCGCGGGCGTGTTCATCGTGCTGTGGGCGCCGTTCCTGCTCTCCTTCGCCGCTGCGCTCCTGGACGAGCCGCTGGGGCACCGCATGGTGGCGATCCTGCTGCTGATGGTGGTCTCCAACGACACGTTCGGCTACATCGTGGGCTACCGCCTCGGCCGCACCCCGATCGCCCCGCGCATCAGCCCCAAGAAGTCCTGGGAGGGCCTGGCCGGCTCCCTGGCGGGCTCGGTGCTGGTGGGCGTCGTCGCCGTCCCCCTGCTGGTCGGCCAGCCGTGGTGGATCGGCGCCGTCCTCGGCGTGACCACCGTCGCCGCCGCCACCGCGGGGGACTTCTCCGAGTCCATGGTCAAGCGTGAGCTCGGCATCAAGGACATGTCCTCCGCCCTGCCCGGCCACGGCGGCGTGATGGACCGCCTGGACTCCCTCGTGTTCGCCTCGCCGGTGGCCTACACCGTGCTGGCGCTGCCCCTGACCTGATCCACCCCTCGACCCGGCACGTCCGGGACCCGCACCGCAGGAGACGCCCATGACCCCCCGCACCACCCCGGACGCCGAGCCGGTCTTCGAGCTCGTCGAGCAGGACGAGATCGGCTACGAGACCACCCACGTGGACGCCTTCATGGCGCGTGCCCGTGAGGCACGCGACGGCGGTGCCCCGCTGACGGCGGAGGAGGTGCGCCAGGCCCGCTTCGCGACCGTCAACGGCGGCTACGCCACGGACGAGGTGGACGACGAGCTGGACCGCCTCGAAGAGGAGCTGGCCGCCGCCGAGCGTCAGGCCTTCGTCGCCGAGCGCGGGGACGAGGACTGGGCCGCAGACCTCGAGGAGCGCGTGGCCGAGCTCGTGGCCCGTGCCGACCGGGCCCCGGCGGAGCGCTTCCGCCGCCCCTCCCGCGCGGACGCCGTGAGCTACGACGTGGACCAGGTGGACGCGCTCGTGGACCGCCTGCGCGTCACCCTGGCCGGTGCGGAGGACTCGACGGATCCCGACGCCGAAGGCGGGCTGACCGCGGACGACGTGCGCCGCGCGGCGTTCAGCGAGGCCGAGGGTGCCGCCGGCTACGAGGAGGGCCAGGTCGACGCCTACCTTGACGCCGCCGTCGACGTGCTGCTGCGCCGCGCCTGACACCCGGCCCTCGCGCGGCGGCCCCGGGAGAGTGGCGCAGATCACACTGAAGTGATTACAATCACACCACCGAGACGCCGCGCGCTCCACCCCTGCTCGCGCATGCGTACAACTCCCTCGCCCCGCACCGTGGGCGTCGATCGGAAGGCAGTGCAGTGACCCTCGTGGACCACACCCGTCCCACCGGCGGCCGATCCGCCGGCTCTCCGCCCCCGGCGGGCCCGGCTGAGGCCGTGATGCTCCAGGTGCTCGACGCGGAGGGCCGCCGCCGTCCGCAGCCGGAGCTCGCCCCGTGGATCGAGGACGTCGACGCCGACGCCCTCGCCGCGCTGTACCGCCAGATGGCCGTGGTCCGGCGCCTCGACGTCGAGGCCACGCACCTGCAGCGTCAGGGCGAGCTGGCCCTGTGGCCCCCGCTGCTGGGCCAGGAGGCCGCCCAGGTGGGCTCCGCCGTCGCGCTGCGCCCGGACGACTTCGTCTTCCCGTCCTACCGCGAGAACGGCGTGGCCCTGCTGCGCGGCGTCCCCGCGCTGGACCTGCTGCGGGTGTGGCGCGGCTCCACGTTCTCGAGCTGGGACCCGAACGAGACGCGCGTGGCCACCCAGCAGATCATCATCGGCGCGCAGGCCCTGCACGCCGTCGGCTACGCGATGGGCGTCCAGCGGGACCAGGCGGACGTCGCCACGATCGTCTACTTCGGCGACGGCGCCACGAGCCAGGGAGACGTCAACGAGGCCATGGTCTTCAGCGCCTCGTACCAGTCGCCCGTGGTGTTCTTCTGCCAGAACAACCACTGGGCCATCTCCGAGCCCGTGCGCCTGCAGACCCGCCGCAGCATCGCGGACCGCCCGTGGGGCTTCGGCATCCCGTCGATGCGCGTGGACGGCAACGACGTCCTGGCCGTGCTCGCCGCGACCCGCGCCGCCGTCGAGCGCGCGGCCGACGGGGGCGGTCCCACCTTCATCGAGGCCGTCACCTACCGCATGGGCCCGCACACCACCGCGGACGACCCCACCCGCTACCGGGACGACGCCGAGCTCGAGGCCTGGAAGGCCCGTGACCCGTTGACCCGCGTGGAGGCGCACCTGCGCACCCTCGATGTGGACGTGGACGCCGTGCTCGCACAGGCCCAGGCCGAGGCCGACGAGCTGGCGGCCGAGGTCCGCCGCGCCCTCGAGGCGCTCGAGGAGGACGGCGCGGACAGGCTCTTCGACGAGATCTACGCTGAGCCCCACCAGGAGCTCGAGCGGCAGCGCCGCGAGCACGCCCTCTACCTGCAGCAGTTCGACGACGAGGAGGCGGGCGCGTGAGCGAGCGCATGACCTTCGGCCGTGCGATCAACCGCGGCCTGCACCGTGCCCTGGCCGACGACCCCAAGGTCCTGCTCATGGGCGAGGACATCGGCGCCCTCGGCGGCGTGTTCCGCATCACCGACGGCCTGCAGGCCGAGTTCGGCGAGGACCGGGTGCTCGACACCCCGCTGGCCGAGTCCGGCATCGTGGGCACGGCCATCGGCCTGGCGATGCGCGGCTACCGGCCCGTCGTCGAGATCCAGTTCGACGGCTTCGTGTACCCGGCGTTCGACCAGATCGTGGCGAACCTGGCCAAGCTGCGTGCCCGCACCCGCGGCGCCGTGCCGATGCCGGTCACCATCCGCATCCCCTTCGGCGGCGGCATCGGCTCCCCGGAGCACCACTCCGAGTCGCCCGAGGCCTACTTCCTGCACACCGCGGGCCTGCGCGTGGTCTCCCCGTCCTCCCCACAGGAGGGGTACGACCTCATCCGCGCCGCGATCGCCTCGGAGGACCCGGTGGTCTACCTCGAGCCCAAGCGTCGCTACCACGACAAGGGCGACGTGGACCTGGACGTCGCGATCCCGCCGATGAGCCCGGCCCGCATCCTGCGCGAGGGCCGTGACGCCACGCTCGTGGCCTACGGCCCGCTCGTGAAGACCGCCCTGCAGGCCGCCGAGGTGGCGGCCGAGGAGGGCGTCGAGGTCGAGGTGGTCGACCTGCGCAGCCTGTCCCCGCTGGACACCGGCCTCGTCGAGTCCTCGGTGCGGCGCACCGGCCGGCTCGTCGTGGCGCACGAGGCCTCCCGCACCGGCGGCCTCGGCGCCGAGCTCGTGGCCACGGTGGCCGAGCGCGCGTTCCACTGGCTCGAGGCCCCGCCGGTGCGCGTCACCGGCATGGACGTGCCCTACCCGCCGTCCAAGCTCGAGCACCTGCACCTGCCGGACCTCGACCGCATCCTCGACGGCCTGGACCGTGCTCTGGGCCGACCGAATTCGCTGGACTCCGTGGACGCGTTCGCCGCCCCCGAGACCGCCGAGCAGTTCCTCGCGGCCCAGAACGCCGGGGAGGAGACCCGATGAGCCAGAAGACCTTCCGCCTGCCCGACCTCGGCGAGGGCCTGACCGAGTCCGAGATCGTGACGTGGCGCGTGGCCGAGGGCGACGCGGTGAGCGTGAACCAGGTGCTCGCCGACGTCGAGACGGCCAAGGCCGTGGTCGAGGTCTCGAGCCCGTTCGCGGGCGTCGTCGCGGCCCTGCACGGCGCCGAGGGTGAGACCCTCGAGGTCGGTGCGCCCCTGGTGACCTTCACCCTCGAGGGCGCCGAGCCCGACGTCGGCGGGCCCGCCGAGGGTGACGGCCGCGTGCCCACCCTCGTCGGCTACGGCGCCGCGCCGGACACCGGCAAGCCCGGCCGCCGTGCGCGGCGCGGCTCCGCGGCCCCGGCGACGTCGGCCGCCCCGGCGGGCGAGCCCGCCCGCGGACAGGCGCCGTCCACGTCGGAGGCGGCCCCCGCCGGCGCCGGGCGCCCGCAGCCCGAGGCCGCCGAGCCGGACCGCGCGGACGCGGCCCACGAGCCGGCCCCGGGCGAGCGACCCCGGTGCACTCCGCCCGTGCGCCTGTACGCGCGCCGCGCGGGCGTGGATCTGGAGCAGGTCACCGGCACGGGTGTGGGCGGGGTCATCACCCGCGCGGACGTCGAGGCGTTCCTGGCCGGGGGCGGGCAGCCCGCGGCCGCGGCGGCGCCGCCGCAGTCCGGCGCCGAGTCGGGCTCGACCGGGGGCGTCCGCACCCTGGGCGGCCGCCCGCGCACGGAGGCCGTGCCGGTCAAGGGCGTGCGCAAGGCGACCGCGGCGGCCATGGTGCAGTCCGCGTTCACCGCCCCGCACGTGACCGAGTTCCTGCAGGTGGACGTCACCGAGACCATGGAGCTGCTCGCCGAGCTCAAGGCCTCCCGCGAGTTCCGGGACGTCAAGCTCACGCCCATGACGCTCGCCGCCAAGGCGTGCCTCGTGGCGATGGAGCGCACCCCGGACGTCAACGCCCGGTGGGACGAGGCCGCCGGGACGATCGTCCAGCAGAACTTCGTGAACCTCGGTTTCGCCGCCGCCACCCCCCGCGGGCTGATGGTGCCGAACGTCAAGGACGCCCAGGCGATGAGCCTGAGGGAGCTGGCCGACGCCATCCGCGATCTCACGGGCCTCGCCCGCGAGGGGCGGCTGTCCCCGGCGGATCTGGCCGGCGGCACCTTCACGCTCACGAACGTCGGGGTGTTCGGCGTGGACGCGGGCACCCCGATCATCAACCCGGGTGAGGGGGCGATCATCGCGATCGGCCAGGTCCGGAGGATGCCGTGGGAGCATCGCGGCGAGATCGCCCTGCGGGACGTCATGACGCTGTCCCTCTCGTTCGACCACCGCTTCGTGGACGGCGAGCAGGGCTCGCGCTTCCTCGCGGACGTCGGCGCGATCCTGCGCCGCCCGGGTCTGACCCTGACCATGGTCTGACGGCCCCGGACGCGCCGCGGCCCCGCCACCCGGGCACCGGGAGGCGGGGCCGTCGTCGTGGCAGGCCGGTGCGGCCGCCGGCACGGCGGGGGCCGCGGGGCGCGCTCAGTCGGCGGCGGGCAGCTCCATCACGAGCTCGGTGATGACCTCGGCACGGGCGTTGGAGAAGACCTTCTCCTCGCCGACGGTCTCGAAGCCGCGGCGGGAGAGCACCTTCACGGAGCCCACATTGTCCTCGGGCACGTGCGCCCGCAGCGGGCGGGCGGTGTGCTCCTCCAGGAACCGGTCCACGGCCGCGGTCGTCAGCCCCAGGCCCCAGTAGTCCTGCGCGGTCCAGAAGGACAGCTCGCCCACGCCGTCCTGCTGGGTGCACACGAGCGCACCCACGGCGCGGCCCTCGTGCTCGATGGTCCGCACGACGGTGTCCTCGTCCCCGAGCAGGTGGGCCCAGTGGTAGTCGAAGACACCGCGGTCCCGGGGGTTGCGGGGGGCGAAGGCGGACATCAGGTTGGCCTGCTCGTCCTGCTGGTGGAGGAAGAACTCGTCCAGATCCTCGGGTCGGACGTCACGAAGAAGCACGGCGGTGGACCTCTCGGGGCGGGGTTCGACGGCGTCGCCGTCGCGGGTACCGGCCACCGTATCACCGGGCACGACGCCGGCCCGCCGGGCCGGTGCCGCCCGCTCAGTCCCCGCCGGGCAGCGGCCCGGGGGCCGTGGCCGCGGCCCAGGCCATGGCCACGAGGGTCGCGCGGCGAGCCGCGCGGTCGGCCGCGGTGCGCCGCACCGAGCGGGGGGTGGAGTTGAGCAGGCCCAGCACGGCCTGGGCGCGGAACACGGCGGTGGCCTGGTCCTCGTGGGGGTGGACGACCTGCAGCTGGCGCGCCCACACGTCGATGTAGGCGCGCTGGGTGCGCGTGATGGCCGTGCGCGCGCCGTCGGGCAGGGCGGACATGTCGCGGTCCTGCACACGGATCACGTCGCGCTGGGCGAGGGCGAAGTCCGCCTGGAAACCGATGAGGGCCCGCAGGGTCTCCGCCCCCGGCGCGTGCTGCGCCTCGGCGGCCAGCCCGCCGTCCAGCAGGTCCTGCGAGGCCGTGTCGAGGATCGCCGTGAGCACGGCGGCCTTGCCGGCGAAGTGGCGGTAGATGGCGGGGCCGCTGATCCCGACCGCGGCGCCGATGTCCTCGAGGCGGACCGCGTCGAAGCCCCGGGCCGCGAACAGTCGCGCCGCGGCCGCGAGCAGGTCCACCCGGCGTCGGGCCTTGGCGGCCTCCCGGGCGGTCGGCGGGGTCGCCGGGGCGGTGGGGGACGCGGGATCGACGGCGGGCATGGGATCCACTGTAGGACGGGACGAGGCGCGCCGGGCGCCCGGTCGACGTCAGTGACGATCGTCACTACACTGAGGCTCGGTTCAGTTAGTCGTCATTCACTGAAGGGGGTCTCATGACCGCCAGCACCCCGGCCCCGGCCGCGCAGTCCGCGCCCACCGTGGCCGAGCGCAACGCGGCCGGCCACGCCCGGCTGGAGCAGGAGCTCGCCGACCTCGTCGCCCGCACGTCGCTCGGCGGGCCCGAGCGTTCGCGCGAGCGCCACACCGGCCGCGGCAAGCTGCTGGTGCGGGACCGCATCGACGCGCTGCTCGACGAGGGCTCGCCCTTCCTCGAGGTCGGCGCGCTGGCCGCGCACGGCCTGTACGACGGGGACAGCCCCGCCGCGGGCGTCGTGGCGGGCATCGGCCTGGTCCATGGCCGCCTCGTGATGGTGGTCGGCAACGACGCCACCGTGAAGGGCGGCACCTACTACCCCATGACGGTGAAGAAGCACCTGCGGGCCCAGGAGATCGCCCTGGAGAACCGCCTGCCGTGCATCTACCTCGTGGACTCCGGCGGCGCGTTCCTGCCCCGCCAGGACGAGGTCTTCCCGGACCGCGAGCACTTCGGCCGCATCTTCCGGAACCAGGCGCTGCTCTCCTCGCAGCGCATCCCGCAGCTGGCCGCGGTGTGCGGCTCCTCCACGGCGGGCGGCGCGTACGTGCCGGCCATGTCGGACGAGACCGTGATCGTGCGCGAGCAGGGCACCATCTTCCTCGGCGGCCCCCCGCTCGTGAAGGCCGCGATCGGGGAGGACGTCTCGCCCGAGGACCTCGGCGGCGGCCGGCTGCACGCCGAGCGCTCCGGCGTCGCGGACCACCTGGCGGACGACGACCTGCACGCCATGCAGATCCTCCGGGACATCGTGGCCACCCTGCCCCCGGCCGAGGCGCCGGCCTGGGAGGTCGCCCCCGCCGCGGAGCCCGCCAAGGACCCGGCCGAACTGACCAGCGTCGTGCCCGTGGACGTGAACACCCCCTACGACGTGCGCGAGGTGATCGACCGCCTCGTGGACGGCGGCTCCGTCCACGAGTTCAAGCCCCTCTACGGCACCACCCTGGTCACCGCGTTCGCGCGGATCGACGGCCACCCCGTGGGCGTCCTCGCCAACAACGGCATCCTGTTCGGAGACTCCGCCCGCAAGGGCGCGCACTTCATCGAACTGTGCGACCAGCGCGGCATCCCGCTGCTGTTCCTGCAGAACATCTCCGGCTTCATGGTGGGTCGGGACGCGGAGGCCGGCGGCATCGCGCGCGACGGCGCCAAGATGGTCACCGCCGTCGCGACCGCCCGCGTGCCCAAGCTGACCGTGGTGATCGGCGGCTCGTTCGGCGCCGGCAACTACGCGATGTGCGGCCGCGCCTACTCACCCCGCTTCCTGTGGATGTGGCCGAACGCGCGCATCTCCGTGATGGGCGGCCCGCAGGCCTCCTCCGTGCTCACGCAGATCAAGCAGGACCAGCGGGCCGCCGCGGGGGAGGAGCCGATGTCCCCCGAGGAGGTCGAGGCCTTCCAGGCGCCGGTCCGCCGGCAGTACGAGGACCAGGGCAGCCCCCTGTACTCCACCGCCCGCCTCTGGGACGACGGAGTGATCACCCCCGGCCAGACCCGCCGGGTGCTCTCCCTGGCCCTCGACGTCATCTCCCGTTCCCCGCTGCCGGACTCCCGGTTCGGCCTGTTCCGCATGTGAGGCACCCGTGACCGAGAACCACGCCCAGGGGACGCCCCTGTTCGACACCGTGCTGGTGGCCAACCGCGGCGAGATCGCCGTGCGCGTCATCCGCACCCTGCGCCGCCTCGGCATCCGCTCGGTGGCCGTGCACTCCGACGCCGACGCCGACGCGCGGCACGTCCGCGAGGCGGACACGGCGGTCCGCCTCGGCCCGGCTCCGGCCCGCGAGTCCTACCTGGACATCGACGCCGTCGTCGACGCCGCGCGCCGCACCGGCGCCCAGGCCGTGCACCCCGGCTACGGCTTCCTGTCCGAGAACGCCGACTTCGCCCGCGCGCTGGACGCGGCCGGCATCGTGTTCGTGGGCCCGCCCGTGGCCTCGCTCGACGCGATGGCGGACAAGATCCGCGCCAAGGAGACCGTGGCCGCGTACGACGTGCCGGTGGTCCCCGGCATCCAGGACCCCACGCTCACCGACGAGCAGATCACGGCCGAGGCCGAGCGCGTCGGCTTCCCGCTGCTGATCAAGCCCTCCGCGGGCGGCGGCGGCAAGGGCATGGTGGCCGTGCGCGCCGCCGAGGAGCTGCCCGGCGCCCTCGCCTCGGCCCGGCGCACGGCGCGCTCCGCGTTCGGCGACGACACCCTGCTGCTCGAGCGGCTCATCACCGCGCCCCGGCACATCGAGGTGCAGGTGTTCGCGGACGCCCACGGCGCCACCGTGCACCTGGGCGAGCGCGAGTGCTCCCTGCAGCGCCGCCACCAGAAGGTGATCGAGGAGGCCCCCGCGCCCCTGCTGACCGGGCTGGCGCACGGGGCCGAGCTCCGCGAGCGCCTGGGCCGGGCCGCCGTGGACGCGGCCGTGTCCGTGGGCTACCGCGGTGCCGGCACCGTCGAGTTCCTCGTCTCGGACGAGAACCCGGACGAGTTCTTCTTCATGGAGATGAACACCCGCCTGCAGGTGGAGCACCCGGTCTCCGAGGAGGTCGTCCGGGTGCGCGGACAGCGCCTGGACTTCGTGGAGCTGCAGCTGCGCATCGCCGCGGGGGGGCCGCTCGGCTTCGCCCAGGAGGACGTGACCCTCGACGGCGCCGCCGTCGAGGCCCGCGTCTACGCGGAGGACCCCGCGAACGGCTTCCTGCCCTCCACCGGGCCGGTGCTGCGCTGGCGCGAGCCCGCCGGCGAGGGCGTCCGCGTCGACACCCTCCTGCTGCCCTCCCGGCCGGCCGAGGAGCGCGCGTTCGGCTCCGGACCGCAGACTGGCCCCGCCGCCGGCGCCGTGGACCCCGTGGACGTCGACGGCGCACAGCCCGAGATCACCGGCTTCTACGACCCGATGATCGCCAAGCTCATCGCCCGTGGCGCCGACCGCGCCGAGGCCCTGGACCGGCTCGACGCCGCGCTCGCGGACACCGTGCTGTTCGGCGTCCGCTCCAACCTGGGCTGGCTGCGCGAGCTCGCGGCCCGCGAGGACGTGCGGACCGGCCGGCTCACCACCGAGCTGATCGACGGCCTCGAGGCGTGGACCGCCCCCGCGCTGCCCGAGGACCTCGCCGCGCTCGCGGCCGAGGCCCTGGCCGACGTGTCCGAGGACGCGGCCGCCGCCGAGCACCGCGCGGCCGGCACCGCGTGGGCCCGGGCGGACGGCTGGCGCGGCGCGGGCGCCCCGCAGCCCGGGATGCGCGTCCGGGTCGGGGACGAGGACCGCATCCTCACCGCCCCCGCCGCCGACGCCGAGGTGGACGAGGACGCCGGAGGCCTGGCGGGCGTCAACCTCCTGGCCGGTGACCCGCGGGACCCGCGCTCAGCGTGGCTGCACCGCGACGGCGCCGCGTGGCAGGTCCGCCGCCTCACCCGGGCCGAGGTGGTCGAGGCCGCCCGCGCGGCCGCGGCCGCGCGTCGTGCCCCGGCCGGCGCAGCGTCCCCCGAGGCCCGCACGCCCATGCCGGGCACCGTCGTCGCCGTGTCCGTGGCCACCGGGGACACCGTGGCCGCGGGCCAGGAGCTGGCGGTGGTCGAGGCCATGAAGATGGAGCACCCCGTCACGGCCGCCGTCGCCGGCGTCGTGACCGTCCACGTCGCCGAGGGCGACGCCGTGGCCGCGCAGGCGTTGATCGCCGTCGTCGAGCCCACCGAGCACGCAGCACCCGCAGAGAACACCTGAGAACAGGAGAGGACCATGAGCACCAAGCACCGCACCCTGCCCGCCCTCGAGGAGGACTACCAGGTCCTCTCCGACACCGTCCGCGAGTTCGCCGACGAGGTCGTGGCCCCGGTCTCCGCCGAGCTGGACGCCCAGCACGAGTTCCCGTACGAGATCGTGGCCCAGATGGGCGAGATGGGCCTGTTCGGCCTCCCGTTCCCCGAGGAGTACGGCGGCATGGGCGGCGACTACTTCGCCCTGGCCCTGGCCCTCGAGCAGCTCGGCCGCGTCAACCAGTCCGTGGCCATCACCCTCGAGGCCGGCGTCTCCCTGGGCGCCATGCCGCTGCTGAAGTTCGGCACCGAGGAGCAGAAGCAGCGCTGGCTGCCGGACCTCGTGGCCGGCACGCACCTGGCCGGCTTCGGCCTCACCGAGCCGGGCGCGGGCTCCGACGCCGGCGGCACCCAGACCACCGCCGCGCTCGAGGACGGCCAGTGGCGCATCAACGGCGCCAAGGAGTTCATCACCAACTCCGGCACGGACATCACCTCGCTCGTCACCGTCACCGCCGTGACCGGCACCGTGGAGGGCAGGACCGGCCACGACGGCCGCCCCGCCAAGGAGATCTCCACGATCCTCGTGCCCGCCGGCACCGAGGGCTTCTCCGTGGCCAAGGCCTACGACAAGGTCGGCTGGAACTCCTCGGACACCCACGCCCTGCACTTCTCGGACGTGCGCGTGCCGGAGGAGAACCTGCTGGGCGCCCGCGGCCGCGGCTTCGCCCACTTCCTCGAGATCCTCGACGAGGGCCGTATCGCCATCGCGGCCCTGGCCACCGGCGCGGCCCAGGGCTGCGTGGACGAGTCGGTCGCCTACGCCAAGCAGCGGACCTCGTTCGGCCAGAAGATCGGGCAGTTCCAGGCCGTGTCCTTCAAGATCGCCCGCATGCAGGCCCGCGCGCACGCCGCCCGCCTGGCCTACTACGAGGCCGCCCAGAAGATGCTGGCCGGCAAGCCGTTCAAGACCGAGGCCGCCATGGCCAAGCTGATCGCCGGCGAGGCCGCCATGGACAACGCCCGGGACGCCACCCAGGTGTTCGGCGGCTACGGCTTCATGAACGAGACCCTCGTGGCCCGTCACTACCGCGACTCCAAGATCCTCGAGGTCGGCGAGGGCACCACCGAGGTGCAGCTCATGCTGATCGCCCGCGAGCTGGGCCTCTGACGTGACGGAGCGCGTCGAGATCGAGCAGCGGGGCCGCTACGCGGACGAGCTGGCGGTCGGTCAGGTCTACCTGCACCGGCCCGGCCGCACGCTCACCGAGGCGGACAACGTCCTGTTCACCACCCTCACCATGAACCCGCAGGCCCTGCACCTGGACCACGCGTACGCGGCGGACCAGCCGTTCGGCCGACCGCTGGTCAACTCGATGCTGACGCTGTCCACCCTGGTGGGCCTCGCCGTCGGGCAGACCACACAGGGCACGCTCGTGGCCCAGCTCGGCCTGGGGGAGATCGCGTTCCCGAAGCCGGTCTTCCACGGGGACACGCTCTACGGGCGCTCCGAGGTCACCGCAATCCGCGAGTCCTCCTCGCGGCCGGGGCAGCGGATCGTCACGTTCGCGATGACGGGGGAGAACCAGCACGGCGACGTCGTCGTCCGCGCCCAGCGCACCTGTCTGATGTGGACCGCGCAGGCGCACGCGGAGGCCAAGGCGAAGGCCGCCGACGCCGCAGGCACGGGGGAGCGGGCATGAGCGCGCTGACCCTCGGACCGGCCGTCATGTTCACCCCGGCGGACCGCCCCGAGCGGTACGCCACGGCGCTCGAGCGCGCGGACGCGGTGATCCTCGACCTCGAGGACGCCGTCACCCCGGACGCCCGGCCCACCGCGCGGGACGCCGTCGCGGCGGCCTGGGCGGGGCGGGCGACGGGCGGGGTCGACGGCGGCCCGCTGGACGAGGACCGCGTGGTGGTCCGCGTGAACCCCGCGGGCACCGCGGACCACGACGCCGACCTGGCCATGCTCGCCGGGACGGGCTGGCGCACGCTCATGCTCGCCAAGGCCGAGTCCGCCGCGCAGGTGGACGGGGTCGTCGCCGCCCTCGGCCCGCAGACCCGCGTCGTCGCCCTATGCGAGACCGCGGCCGGGATCCTCGCCGCCGCCGACCTGGCCGCCCACCCGCACGTGGGTGCGCTGATGTGGGGCGCCGAGGACCTCGTGGCGTCGATGGGCGGCAGCTCCTCCCGCACCCCCGAGGGCGCCTACCGCTCCGTGGTCCAGCACGCCCGCGCGACGGTGCTGCTGGCGGCGGCCGCCCACGGCGCGGCCGCATGGGACGCCGTCCACCTGGACCTCGGCGACGAGGCCGGGCTGGCCGCCGAGGCCGAGGACGCCGTCGCCCTGGGCTGCACCGCGACCGTGTGCCTGCACCCGCGCCAGGTGCCCGTCGTGCGCTCCGCCTACACGCCCGCCCCGGAGGCCGTCGAACGCGCCCGGCGCGTCCTCGCCGCGGCCGAGGGCCGACACGGGGCCTTCGAGCTGGACGGGGCGATGGTCGACGAGGTGGTCCTCGCCCAGGCCCGCGCGGTCCTGCGCCGCGCGGACGCGCCCCGGCCGGCGAGCGCCTGACCGGCTCCTCGGCGGCTCCGCGCCCCGGCGGCCCCGTGCCGTCGGGGCGCGTCCGCGTCCGCACGGCTGCGCCCCGGGGCTGTCACACGGGCGCACGGCCCCGGGGCGCGCTTGACGGCGCACCCCTCCGCCCGCCAGAGTGTGGTTGTCATCACAGTGATCTGTCTCACACTGATCCGTCCTACGCACCCCCGGAGGGCCCATGTCATCCAGCGAGCCCACGGCGCCGGTCCCCACGGCCGCGCAGTTCCGCGCCGCGCAGCAGTCCGAGGAGTTCATCGAGCTCCGGCGCACCCACCGATCCTTCGCCTTCCCCATGACCGTGGCGTTCTTCGTCTGGTACCTGGTGTTCGTGATCGTCGGCGCGTTCTTCCCCGAGTTCATGGCGATCCGCCTCGGCGGCAACATCACCCTCGGCCTGATCCTCGGCCTGCTCCAGTTCGTCACCACGTTCCTGATCACCTTCGCCTACGTCCGTTTCTCCAACCGGACCCTGGACCCCCGCGCCACCGCGCTGCGTGAGCGCCTCGAGCGCGAGGCCGCCGGCGCCCACGAGAACCCGGAGGCCACGCGATGAGCGCGCTCACCCCCCTGCTCCAGGCCGCCCCGCAGACGGTCGGCAACCCCGCCGTGAACATCGGCATCTTCGTCGCCTTCGTGGTGGTCACCCTCGTGATCGTGATCCGCGCGTCCAAGACGAACGCGTCCTCGGCCGACTACTACGCCGGCGGCCGCGGCTTCTCCGGCACCCAGAACGGCACGGCCATCGCGGGTGACTACCTCTCCGCGGCCTCGTTCCTGGGCATCGTGGGCGCGATCGCCCTCTACGGCTACGACGGCTTCCTCTACTCGATCGGCTTCCTCGTGGCGTGGCTCGTGGCCCTGCTGCTGGTGGCCGAGCTGCTGCGCAACACCGGCAAGTTCACCATGGCGGACGTGCTGTCCTTCCGCCTGCAGCAGCGTCCCGTGCGCATCGCCGCCGCCTTCGGCACCATGGCCGTCTGCCTCTTCTACCTCCTGGCCCAGATGGCCGGCGCCGGCGGCCTGGTGTCCCTGCTGCTGAACATCAACGACCGGGCCGGCCAGGCCCTCGTGATCGTGATCGTGGGCGTGCTGATGATCGTCTACGTGCTGATCGGCGGCATGAAGGGCACCACCTACGTGCAGATCATCAAGGCGATCCTGCTGATCGCCGGCGCGGGGATCATGACCGTGTGGTCACTGGCCCTGTTCGGCTTCGACTTCAACGCCATGCTGGGGGCCGCCGTCGAGATGAACCCGAAGGGCGAGGCGATCCTCGAGCCGGGCCTGCAGTACGGCGCCAGCGCGCTGACCCGCCTCGACTTCGTGTCCCTGGGCATCGCGCTCGTGCTCGGCACCGCCGGCCTGCCGCACGTGCTCATGCGGTTCTACACGGTGCCCACCGCCAAGGAGGCGCGCAAGTCCGTGGTGTGGGCCATCGTCCTCATCGGCGCGTTCTACCTGTTCACCCTCGTGCTGGGCTACGGTGCCGGCGCGCTGATCGGCCCCGAGCGCATCCTGGCCGCGCCCGGCGGGCAGAACTCCGCGGCCCCGCTCCTGGCGTTCGAGCTCGGCGGCTCCATCCTGCTGGGCCTGATCTCGGCGGTCGCGTTCGCCACCATCCTCGCGGTGGTCGCGGGCCTGGCCATCACGGCGGCGGCGTCCTTCGCCCACGACGTGTACGGCTCCGTGATCGCCAAGCACCCGCTCACCCCGCAGGAGGAGGTGCGGATCGGCAAGATCACCGTGGTGGTGATCGGCGTCCTGGCGATCGTCGGCGGCATCGCCGCCCAGGGCCAGAACGTGGCGTTCCTCGTGGCGCTCGCCTTCGCGGTGGCGGCCTCGGCGAACCTGCCGACCATCCTCTACTCCCTGTTCTGGCGGCGCTTCACCACCCGCGGCGCGGTGTGGTCGATGTACGGCGGACTGCTCTCCGCGATCATCCTGATCGTCCTGTCCCCGGTGATGTCCGGGACGCCGACCTCGATGATCCCGGGCGCGGACTTCGCGGTGTTCCCGCTGAAGAACCCGGGCATCGTCTCCATCCCGCTGGCCTTCTTCCTCGGCTGGCTCGGCTCGGTGACCTCGTCGCGCGCCGAGGACCCCGACAAGCAGGCCGAGATGGAGGTCCGCTCCCTCACCGGCATCGGCGCCGAGA
Organism: Micrococcus sp. Alg238-R198; assembly: GCF_900537135.1. Lineage (NCBI taxonomy): Bacteria > Bacillati > Actinomycetota > Actinomycetes > Micrococcales > Micrococcaceae > Micrococcus > Micrococcus sp. Alg238-R198. Next base: position 405,206 of record NZ_UNRH01000001.1, on the reverse strand, counting down.
AGCCGGTGCAGCACTGATCCGCGGCTGACCCGGTCCCACGGGGGCCGGCGGGGCGGGACGTCGGGGTGCGGCGTCCGTCCGGCCGGCCCCCCGTCCGTGTCCAGGCCCGACTGGCATCATGGCGGGGTGACGCACGGATCCCTCACCGACTACACGCTGCCCGCCCCCGCCCCGGCGGACGACGACGGCGCCCCGCGCGCCGTCGCCCTGATCGGCTCCACGGGCTCGATCGGCACCCAGGGCCTCGACGTGATCGCCCAGGACCCCGCCCGGCTCCGGGCCGTCGCGCTCGCGGGCGGGGCGAACACGACCCTGCTGGCCGAGCAGGCCGTGCGCTTCGAGGTCGAGGCGGTGGGCTCCGCCGCGGCGGGGGAGGAGGAGCTGCGCGCCGCCCTCGCCGACGCCGCCGCCCGCCTCGGGCGCCCGTCCCCCCGACCCGTGCTGTTCACCGGCCCGTGCGCCGCCGAGCAGATCGCCGCGTGGCCCGGCGCCGACACCGTGCTCAACGGGATCACGGGCTCGATCGGCCTGCGGCCCACCCTCGCCGCCCTGCACGCCGGCCACCGCCTGGCCCTGGCCAACAAGGAGTCGCTCATCGTCGGCGGGGCCCTCGTGAAGGCGGCCGCGGCGCCGGGCCAGCTCGTGCCGGTGGACTCCGAGCACTCCGCGCTCGCGCAGGCGCTGCGCGGGGGCACGGCGGACGAGGTCCGCCGCCTCGTGCTCACGGCCTCGGGCGGGCCGTTCCGCGGCCTGGACCGCGCCGCCCTGCACGCCGTCACGCCCGCCCAGGCCCTCGCCCACCCCACGTGGGACATGGGCCGCGTCGTCACCACCAACTCCGCCTCCCTCGTGAACAAGGCCCTCGAGGTGATCGAGGCCCACCTGCTGTTCGACGTGCCCCTGGACCGGATCGACGTCGTGGTCCACCCGCAGTCCGTGGTCCACTCGATGGTCGAGTTCGTCGACGGGTCCACGCTCGCCCAGGCCTCCCCGCCGGACATGCGCCTGCCCATCGCCCTGGGGCTGTGCTGGCCGCGCCGTCTCCCGGGCGCGGCCCCGGCCTGCGACTGGACGCGGGCGGCCACCTGGACGTTCGAGCCCCTCGACGAGGAGGCCTTCCCCGCGGTACGGGCCGCGAAGGAGGCGGCGGCCGCCTCGCCCACCCACATGGCCGTGTTCAACGCCGCCAACGAGGAGTCCGTGGACGCCTTCCACGCCGGCGCCCTGCCCTTCGACGGGATCGTGGACACGGTCCGCGCCGTCGTCGCCGACTATGCCCCCGAGCACGTGCTCGCCGCGGCCGGCCACGACCCCGCGCCGACGGGGCTCACCGTGGATGCCGTGCTCGCCGCCGAGGCCTGGGCGCGCCGTGCGGCGCGGGCCCGCTGGTGACCGTCGTGGAGATCCTCTGGTACGTCGCGGGCGTCCTCGCGGTCGCGCTGGGCCTGGCGGTCTCGATCGCCCTGCACGAGATCGGCCACCTCGTCCCGGCCAAGCTCTTCGGCGTGCGCGTCACGCAGTACATGATCGGCTTCGGCCCGACGCTCGTCTCGTGGCGCCGCGGCGAGACGGAGTACGGGTTCAAGGCCGTGCCGCTGGGCGGCTACGTCGCGATGATCGGGATGCTGCCCCCGCCGCGGCCCGGGCAGACGCCCCGCGCGGCGTCCACGGGCTTCGTCCAGCAGCTGGGCCGCATGGCCGACGACGCGCGGGCCCAGGCCGCCGAGGAGGTCCGCCCCGGCGACGAGCACCGCCGCTTCCTCGCCCTGCCGGTGTGGAAGCGGGTGGTGATCATGCTCGGCGGGCCGTTCATGAACCTGCTCATCGCGCTGGGCGCCACCGCCCTGCTGGTCACCACGGTGGGCACCTCGCAGCCCAGCACCACCGTCGCCGAGGTCTACCGGTGCGTGGTCACGATGCAGGAGCAGCAGGCCCGCGCCGCCTCCGGCGGGACAGAGGACTGCCGCCCGGGCGATCCCGCCGCGCCCGCCCACGAGGCGGGACTGCGCCCCGGCGACACCGTGCTCGCCTTCGACGGGCGGCCGGTCTCCGACTGGGACGCCCTCTCCGCCGCGATCCGGGACCGCGCCGGACAGCCCACCCGGATCGAGTGGGAGCGCGACGGCGAGCGGATGAGCGCCACCCTGACCCCGCGCCTGACGGAACGGCCCGTGACGGACGCGCTGGGCCGGCCCGAGCGGGCCCCGGACGGGACCGTGGCGACCCACGAGGTCGGGTTCATCGGCATGGGCGCGCAGCTCGAGACGGTCCGCGGCACCCCGCTCGACGCCGGCCCGCTCGTGGCCCAGCAGGTGCGGGGCGTCGTCGACGTCGTCCTCGTGCTGCCGCAGCGGCTGTGGGACACCGCCGTCGCCGTGGTGACCCCGGCCGAGCGCGACCCGGACGGCCCGATGTCCGTGGTGGGAGTCGGCCGGATCGCCGGGGAGGCGGCGGCGCTCGAGGAGGCCACGCTGACGGACAAGGCCGCCCTGCTGCTGTCCCTGCTGGCGGGCGTGAACGTGGCGCTCATGGTGTTCAACCTCATCCCGCTGCTCCCGCTCGACGGCGGCCACGTGGCCGGCGCCCTGTGGGAGGCGGTGCGCCGCGGCTGGGCCCGGATCACGGGCCGCCCGGACCCGGGGCCGTTCGACCTGGCCCGCATGCTGCCGCTGACCTACGCGGTGGGCGCGGCGATGCTGCTCATGGGCGTCATCCTGATCGTGGCGGACATCGTGGAGCCGGTCCGGCTGTTCTGAGCCCGGCCCGTTCGCCGTGGGCGGTCGCCCCGCGCCCCGGGGCGCCCGCGCGCCTAGGATGGACCGGAGAACCCGGCGGCCCCGCGCCGTCGACCCCGAGAACCCATGAGGAGCGCCCCCGTGCCCGTCAGCCTTGGAATGCCGTCCGCCCCGCCGCCCGTGCTGGCCCCGCGCCGCACCACCCGGCAGATCCAGGTGGGCTCGGTGGGCGTCGGCTCGCAGCACCCCGTCTCGGTGCAGTCGATGACCACCACCAAGACGCACGACATCGGCGCGACCCTGCAGCAGATCGCCGAGCTCACGGCCGCCGGCTGCGACATCGTCCGCGTGGCCTGCCCCACGGACAAGGACGCCGAGGCCCTCAAGGTCATCGCCCAGCAGTCCACCATCCCCGTGATCGCGGACATCCACTTCCAGCCGAAGTACGTGTTCGCGGCGATCGAGGCCGGCTGCGGCGCCGTGCGCGTGAACCCGGGCAACATCAAGAAGTTCGACGACAAGGTCAAGGAGATCGCGCAGGCCGCCTCGGACCACGGCACCTCCCTCCGCATCGGCGTCAACGCCGGCTCCCTGGACCCGCGCCTGCTGCAGAAGTACGGCAAGGCCACCCCGGAGGCCCTCGTCGAGTCCGCCGTCTGGGAGGCCTCCCTCTTCGAGGAGCACGGCTTCAAGGACTTCAAGATCTCCGTCAAGCACAACGACCCGGTGATCATGGCCCGCGCCTACGAGCTGCTCGCCGAGCAGGGTGACTGGCCGCTGCACCTCGGGGTCACCGAGGCCGGCCCGGCCTTCCAGGGCACCATCAAGTCCGCCACCGCCTTCGGCTACCTGCTCGGCCAGGGCATCGGCGACACCATCCGCGTCTCCCTCTCCGCGCCGCCGGTCGAGGAGGTCAAGGTGGGCCTGCAGATCCTGCAGTCCCTGAACCTGCGTGAGCGCAAGCTCGAGATCGTCTCCTGCCCCTCGTGCGGCCGCGCCCAGGTGGACGTGTACACGCTGGCCGAGCAGGTCACCGAGGGCCTCCAGGACCTCGAGGTCCCGCTGCGGGTGGCCGTCATGGGCTGCGTCGTCAACGGGCCGGGCGAGGCCCGCGAGGCCGACCTCGGCGTCGCCTCCGGCAACGGCAAGGGCCAGATCTTCGTCAAGGGCGAGGTCATCCGCACCGTGCCCGAGGACCAGATCGTGGAGACCCTCATCGAGGAGGCCAACCGGATCGCCGGTGAGATGGACCTGGGGGAGGACGGCGGTGACCAGGCTGCCGCCGGTGCCCCGGTGGTCTCCGTCCACTGACCGGGAGGTCCGGGCCGCCACGGGTGACCGCGTCCGCCTGCTGACCGACGCGGACACCGCCGCGCTCGCGGCCCTGTCCGCCCGTGCCCCCGTGTCCAACGTGTTCGTGGACTCCCTGCTCGAGGCGGGCCGCCTGGCCGGCCCGCGCGGGGGAGCGGCGGGCACCCTGTTCCTCGGGATCGACGACGACGCCCCGGGCGCCGGCGCGCTGCGCGCGGCCGTCTGGATCGGCTCGAACGTGGTGCCGGTCGCCGCGTCCGAGGCCCCGGACGCCGGCTGGGCGCCGGGCGACGCGGAGGCGCTCGGCGCGGCGGCCGCCGCGCTGCGCCGCCGGTACGGGTCGATCTACGGCCCGGCCGGTCCCGTGCTGGCCGCCGGCGAGGCCCTCGCCGCCGCGGGCCACCGGTCCCGGTCCGTGCGCGCCGACCAGCCGCTGCTCGTGCTGGGCGCGGCCGGGGGGATCGACCCGAACCCGTACGTGGTGCAGGCGCAGCCACGCGACTTCGCGCGCGTCCTGCCGGCCAGCGCGGCGATGTTCGAGGAGGAGCTCGGCTTCTCCCCGTTCGCCGGCGGCGCGGCCCAGTACCGGGACCGCGTCGAGCGGCTGATCCACGCCGGGCGCGTCTTCATCGACCCGGGCCCGCGCGACGCGGGCGGCCCGCTGCGCTTCAAGGCGGACATCGGGCTGCTCTCCTCCCGGTGCGCCCAGATCCAGGGCGTGTGGATGGCCCCCGCCGCGCGGGGCCGAGGGCTGGCGGCGTCGGCGATGGCCGCCGTCGTGGACTACGTGCGCCTCCAGGCGCCCGTGGTCAGCCTCTACGTCAACGCGTACAACACCCCCGCGCTGCGCACGTACGAGCGCGTGGGGTTCGAGCGGCGCGGCACGTTCGCGACTGTCCTGTACTGACCCGGCGGACCTGCGCGGGCGATAGGATCGGCGGTCAGGACGCCGGGCACCCCCGTGCCGGCGTCGTCCCGTCCCGCGCGCCGCCCCCGACCGCGCGAGCCCGTCCGAGGAGGCCCCGTCATGCCCCTGCGCATGTCCACCCTGTTCCTGCGCACCCTGCGCGACGACCCGGCGGAGGCCGAGGTGGCGAGCCACAGGCTCCTCGTCCGTGCCGGGTACATCCGTCGCGCGGCCCCGGGCATCTACTCGTGGCTGCCGCTGGGCCTGAAGGTGCTGGCCCAGGTGGAGCGGATCGTGCGCGAGGAGATGGACGCGATCGGCGCCCAGGAGGTGCACTTCCCGGCGCTGCTGCCGCGGGAGCCCTACGAGGCCACGGGGCGCTGGGACGAGTACGGCGACGGGCTGTTCCGCCTGCAGGACCGCCGGGGCAACGACTACCTCCTGGCCCCCACGCACGAGGAGATGTTCACGCTCCTGGTGAAGGACCTGTACTCCTCGTACAAGGACCTGCCCGCGTACCTGTACCAGATCCAGACCAAGTACCGGGACGAGGCCCGCCCGCGCGCCGGCCTGCTGCGCGGGCGCGAGTTCATCATGAAGGACTCCTACTCCTTCACGGTGGACGACGCCGGCCTGGACGCCGCGTACGAGGCCCACCGGGCCGCCTACCTGCGGATCTTCGACCGCCTCGGCCTCGAGGTCGTGCCGGTGCGGGCCACCTCCGGTGCGATGGGCGGCTCCCGCTCCGAGGAGTTCCTGCACCCGACCGAGGTGGGCGAGGACACCTTCGTCGAATCCGACGGCGGCTACCGGGCCAACGTCGAGGCCGTCACCACGGTGGCCCCCGCCCCGCTGGACGAGGCCGCCATGGCGGCCCTGCCCGCCGCCGAGGTCAAGGACACCCCGGTCTCCACCACCATCGCCGCGCTCGTGGACGTCGCCAACCAGCTGGCCCCGCGCGAGGGCGAGCCGTGGACCGCCGCGGACACGCTCAAGTGCGTCGTGGTCACCGCGGTGGTGGACGGCGGTGAGCGCCGCCCGTTCGTCGTGGGCGTGCCCGGCGACCGGGAGGTGGACCTCAAGCGTCTCGAGGCCTCCGTGGGCCCGGCACTCGGGGTGGTCGGCGAGCCCACGCTCGAGGCCGCGACCGCCGCGGACCTGGCCGCGCACCCGGCCCTGGTGAAGGGCTACATCGGCCCCGCGGCCGTCGACGCGGTCGAGGGCACCCCGGTGCTCGGCGCGGAGGACTCCGTCTCGGGCCTGCCCTTCTTCGTGGACCCGCGCATCGCCCCCGGCACGGCGTGGATCACCGGCGCGAACGCGGACCAGCGCCACGTGTTCGGCCTCGTGGCCGGCCGCGACTTCACGTGGGACGGCGTGCTCGAGGCCACCGCGGTGCGTGAGGGCGACGAGGCCCCCGACGGCTCCGGCCCGCTGCACACCCGCCGCGGCATGGAGATGGGCCACATCTTCCAGCTCGGCCGCAAGTACGCCGAGGCCCTCGACCTGAAGGTCCTCGACGTCCACGGCAAGCAGGTCGTGGTGACCATGGGCTCCTACGGCATCGGCATCACGCGCGCCGTCGCCGCGATCGCCGAGCGCTACCACGACGACAAGGGCCTGGCGTGGCCGCGCGCGGTGGCCCCGGCGGACGTGCACGTCGTCGTCGCCACGAAGGGCGAGGACGGCCTCGCCGCCGCCGAGACCCTCGCCGCGGGCCTCGAGGCCGAGGGCCTGACCGTGCTCGTGGACGACCGTCCGAAGGTCAGCCCGGGCGTGAAGTTCAAGGACGCCGAGCTCATCGGCGTGCCCACCACCGTGGTGATCGGCCGCGGCCTGGCGGACGGCGAGCTCGAGCTCAAGGACCGTGCCACCGGCGAGGCGCGCCCCGTGCCCGTGGACGGGGCCGTCGCGGCGGTGCTCGCGGAGGTGCGCGACGGGCGCTGAGTGGTTCGGCGCCGTCGAGCTGACCGCCGGGCTGCTCGTCCTCGTGCTCGCCGCGGGCTTCGCGGCGGGCTGGATCGACGCCGTCGTGGGCGGGGGCGGGCTCCTGCAGCTGCCGGCCCTGCTGCTGGTGCCCGGGCTGAGCCCGATCCAGGCCCTGGCCACCAACAAGCTCGGCTCGGTGTTCGGCACGGCGACGTCGGCGCTCACCTACCGGCGGCGCCTGCGGCAGGATCTGTCCACCGCACTGCCGATGGCCGCCGTCGCCTTCGCGGCGGCCCTGGGCGGGGCCGTGGTGGCCGCGCATCTGCCGGCCGGCGTGATCCGGCCCGTGATCCTGGTGGCGTTGATCGCCGTCGCCGTGTTCACGGCCGTGCGCCCGGGCCTCGGGCAGGTCGCCGGCGTGGGACCGCGGCGGAGCACCGCGCTGGCCCGGGCCGTGGCGCTCGGCGCGGCGGTGGGCTTCTACGACGGCGTCCTCGGCCCCGGCACGGGCACGTTCCTCATCCTGGGGCTGGTCCTGCTGCTCAAGTTCGACTTCCTGCACGCCTCGGCACAGGCGAAGGTGGTCAACCTCGCGACCAACCTCGGCGCGCTCGCGTACTTCGTGCCCTCGGGGCACGCGGTGCTGGGCCTGGGGCTGCTGCTCGGCGCGGCCAACCTCGTGGGCGGCTACGTGGGGGCCCGCATGGCGATCGCCCGCGGCACCGGCTTCATCCGCGTGGTCTACCTCATGGTGGTGGCCGCGCTCATCGTCAAGGTCGGCGCGGACACCCTCGCCCCGCTGCTGCGCTGAGCCCGCCCCGTCCGACCCGGTCGGGAGCACTCGGCCCCGCCGTGGGCCGCCGGTAGGCTCGGCCCCGGATCCCGACCCCGGCCCCCGCCCGCGTGACGCGGCGGCCCCGACCCGACGAGTGAGGCACCCCATGGACAGCACCGACCGCCGCGACGACCTCGCCGAGCTGCGCACCCGCGTCGAGGAGGCCCTGGCGGCCGACGACGTGGTGGTGGAGCAGGTGCGTGCCACGGGCACCGCCGAGCACCGCACCGTCGAGGTGGTCCTCGATCGCGCCTCGGGCACCCAGGGCCTGAGCCTGGACGACGTCGCCCGCCTCTCCGGCCGGGTCTCCGCCGCCCTCGACGCCCTGGGCGACCACGTGCCCGGCGTCGGCGCGGGGGAGTACCTGCTGGAGGTCACCACCGCGGGCGTGGACCGCCCGCTCACCGAGCCCCGCCACTTCGCCCGCAACGTCGGCCGTCTCGTCGAGGTCTCGGTCGACGACGCCGCGCCTGTGACCGCCCGCCTGAAGGGCGTGACGGACGACGACGTCGAGCTGGCCGTGGTGCGCCCGCCCGCGAAGAAGGGCATGAGGGCCAAGGAGCTGCCCGCCGAGCGGGTCGCCCTCGACCGCCTCGGTCCGGCGATCGTGCAGGTAGAGTGGAGCCCCGCTCAGCAGGCCGGCGACGCCGACGCCGCCGCGGGCGAGGACACGGCCGAGCACACGGAGGCATGAGTTGGACATCGACATGAGCGCGCTGCGCATGCTGGAGGCGGAGCGGGAGATCCCGATGGACCGCCTCCTCCCCACCATCGAGCAGGCCCTGCTCATGGCGTACCACCGCACCCCGGGGGCCCTGAAGCGCGCCCGCGTGGAGATCGACCGCGCGACCGGTCACGTCACCGTGTGGGCCACGGAGCTGGACGAGGACGACACGCCCATCGGTGAGTTCGACGACACCCCGAACGGCTTCGGCCGGGTGGCCGCCTCCACGGCGCGCCAGGTGATGATCCAGCGCATGCGCGAGGAGGACGACGACAAGGTCCTCGGCGAGTTCAAGGACAAGGAGGGCGAGCTCGTCTCCGGCGTCATCCAGCAGGGCCTGAACCGCCACATGGTCCAGGTGAACCTCGGCACCCTCGAGGCCGTCCTCCCGCCGCCCGAGCAGGTGCCCGGCGAGGACTATGCCCACGGCCGCCGGATCCGCGCCTACGTGGTCTCCGCGACGCGCGGCGCCAAGGGCCCGTCCGTCACGGTGTCCCGCTCGCACCCCGGCCTCGTGCGCAAGCTCTTCGAGCTCGAGGTCCCGGAGATCGCGGACGGCTCGGTCGAGATCACGGCGCTGGCCCGCGAGGCCGGCCACCGCACCAAGATGGCCGTGCGCGCCACCCGCCCCGGGGTGAACGCCAAGGGCGCCTCCATCGGGGAGATGGGCAGCCGCGTGCGCGCCGTCATGACGGAGCTCAACGACGAGAAGATCGACATCGTCGACCACGTGGACGACCCCGCCGCGATGATCGCCAACGCCCTCTCGCCCGCCACGACCGTCTCGGTGGAGATCCTCGACGCGGACCAGCACTCGGCCCGAGCCGTGGTGCCGGAGTACCAGCTGTCCCTGGCCATCGGCAAGGAGGGCCAGAACGCCCGCCTCGCGGCCAAGCTCACGGGCTGGCGGATCGACATCGTCGGCGACGGGGTCACCACCTCCGCCCCGGGACGCTGACCGTCCCCGGGAACAGATCCGGGCCCGGACGCGCTAGGATGGATGAGGTCCTTTCTCGATCCGACGCCCGTGAGGGGTGAACGCATGACGTCTCGGACGGTCGTGCGCACCTGCATCGGATGCCGATCGAGGGCGGACCGGCAAGAGCTGGTGCGCGTCGCCCTGGACTCCTCGACGGAACCCCCATCCGTCGTCTGGGACCCGGAACGACGCCGTCCCGGCCGGGGTGCATGGCTGCACCCCGGCGAGGACTGCCTCCACCTCGCCCTGCGCCGCCGCGCGTTCGGGCGGGCCTTCCGGTCCGCCGTCGACGCCGACGCGCTGGTCCGCACCGCGGAGGCACCGGCTGACAGACCGACAGATGAAGGCGGGTCAGAGATCTGATGCGTACCCGATGAGCACTGAAGCATGAGTGCCCAGCGATGAACTTCACCCCCTGCTATCAGGCAGGCCGTGGTGCGCGTGCCCTGGTGGCGCGCGCGACGGCCTGGAGCAACGTCAACGGTCCCAGGACGCGCTGAGACGGACAGCCCGAGCGGCTCCGTTCCGGCCCGTGGGGCCAGAACAGGAGAACCGTGGCCAAGGTCCGCGTCCATGAGCTCGCCAAGGAGCTCGGCATCACCTCGAAGGAGGCCTTGAGCACGCTCAAGGACCTCGGCGAGTTCGTCAGCTCGGCTTCGTCCACCATCGAGCCCCCGGTGGTCAAGAAGCTGCGCAACGCCTACCCGGGTGCCGGCAAGTCCGCCGCCAAGCCGGGTTCCACCCCCGCCGCCCCGGCCGCGGGCCGTCCCGCCGCGCCGAAGCCGGCGGCCGCCCCGTCGCCGCGCGCCGCGGCCCCCACGTCGAATGCCGGCGCCCCGGCGCCCGGTCCCGCCGCGGGCCGCACCGCCGCGCCCAAGCCGGGCGTCGCCCCGACCCCCGGCCCCGCCGCGCCGACGCCGGCCGCCCAGGTCCCCGCGCCGAAGCCGGGCGCCGCTGCGCCCAAGCCGGGTGCCTCCGCGCCCAAGCCGGGCGCCCCGCGTCCCGGCAACAACCCGTTCAGCCCCAAGGGCGGTTCCGCCGGGTCTCGTCCGGGCGCCCGCCCGGGCGGCCGTGGCGGTGCTCCGCGCCCGGGCAACAACCCGTTCGCCCCCTCGCAGGGCATGCGCTCCGGTCGTGAGGATCGAGCGCCTCGTCCGGGCGGCCCCCGTCCGCCGGCCGGTGCCGGCGGGCCCCGTCCGGGCGGTCCGCGCCCGGCCGCGGGCGCCGGCGGCCCCCGCCCCGGTGGGCCGCGTCCGAACCCGGGCATGATGCCCAAGCAGATCACCCCGGCCCCGCAGCCGGCCCGCGGCCGTGGCCGTCCGGGCGGCGGCCCCGGCGGCGGCCCGGGTCGTCCCGGCGGCCCGGGCGGCCGTGGCGGTCGCGGCAACGCCCAGGGCGCCTTCGGGCGCGGCGGCGGCCCGCGCAGGGGACGCAAGTCGAAGCGCGCGAAGCGCCAGGAGTTCGAGCAGCAGCACACGCGTGAGATCGGCGGTGTCAAGGTCCCCAAGGGCGACGGCACCACCGTCCTGCGTCTGCGCCGCGGCGCGTCCCTGGCCGACTTCGCCGAGAAGATCCGCGCCGACGTCGCCGACCTGGTGAAGGTGCTCTTCACCCTCGGCGAGATGGCCTCGGCCAACCAGTCCCTCGACGAGGAGACCTTCCAGCTGCTCGGCGACGAGCTGGGCTACAAGGTCCAGATCGTGTCCCCGGAGGACGAGGACAAGGAGCTGCTGGAGGCCTTCGACATCGACCTCGAGGCCGAGGAGGCCAACGAGGACGAGGCCGACCTCGAGCCGCGCCCCGCGGTCGTCACCGTCATGGGCCACGTGGACCACGGCAAGACGCGTCTGCTGGACGCCATCCGCTCCTCGAACGTCATCGAGGGTGAGGCCGGCGGCATCACCCAGCACATCGGCGCCTACCAGGTGCCCGTGGAGCACGAGGGCGAGCAGCGTCGCCTCACCTTCATCGACACCCCGGGTCACGAGGCGTTCACCGCCATGCGTGCCCGCGGTGCGAAGGTCACCGACATCGCCGTGCTGGTGGTGGCGGCCGACGATGGCGTCATGCCGCAGACCGTCGAGGCGCTCAACCACGCCCAGTCGGCCGGCGTGCCGATCGTGGTGGCGGTCAACAAGATCGACAAGGACACCGCCGCCCCGGACAAGATCCGCGGTCAGCTCACCGAGTACGGCCTCGTGCCCGAGGAGTACGGCGGCGACACGATGTTCGTGGACGTCTCCGCGCGCAACAACATCAACATCGACCAGCTGCTCGAGGCGATCCTGCTCACCGCGGACGCCGCCCTCGAGCTCACGGCGAACCCGCACAAGGCCGCCCGAGGCGTGGCCATCGAGGCCAACCTCGACAAGGGCCGCGGCGCCGTCGTCACCGTGCTGGTGCAGACCGGCACGCTGCGCGTGGGCGACACCATGGTGGTGGGCTCCGCCCACGGCCGTGTGCGCGCCATGTTCGACGAGAACGGCAACGCCGTGGAGGCGGCCGATCCGTCGCGTCCCGTCCAGGTGCTCGGCCTGTCCGCGGTGCCGCGTGCCGGCGACTCGTTCCTCGTCACCGACGACGAGCGCACCGCCCGCCAGATCGCGGAGAAGCGCGAGGCCGCGGACCGCAACGCCCAGCTGGCCAAGCGCCGCAAGCGCATCACCCTGGAGGACTTCGACCAGGCCGTGGCCGAGGGCAAGCTGGACACGCTCAACCTCATCATCAAGGGCGACGCGTCCGGTGCCGTCGAGGCGCTCGAGGACTCGCTGCTCAAGATCGAGGTCGGCGAGGACGAGGTGCAGCTGCGCGTCATCCACCGCGGCGTCGGCGCCATCACGCAGAACGACGTGAACCTGGCGACCGTGGACAACGCCATCATCATCGGCTTCAACGTGCGCCCCGCCGAGCGGGTCGCCGACCTGGCCGACCGCGAGGGTGTGGACATGCGCTTCTACAGCGTGATCTACGACGCGATCGACGACATCGAGAACGCGCTCAAGGGCATGCTGAAGCCGGAGTACGAGGAGGTCGAGCTCGGCTCGGCCGAGGTCCGCGAGGTGTTCCGCTCCTCCAAGTGGGGCAACATCGCCGGTTCGCTCGTGCGCTCGGGCCTCATCCGCCGCAACGCCCAGGCCCGCCTGGTGCGCGACGGCGTGGTGGTCTCCGAGCACCTCAAGATCGAGTCGCTGCGCCGCTTCAAGGACGACGCCACGGAGGTCCGCGAGGGCTACGAGTGCGGCATCGGCCTGGGCAGCTTCAACGACATCAAGGAGGGCGACGTGATCGAGACCTTCGAGATGCAGGAGAAGCCGCGCGTCTGACGGCCGGGGCGGGGGCCCGCACGGGCCCCCGCCTTCCGCGTCCCACCCTCTGAACCATCACCACCGGAAGGAACCGCACCATGGCCGATCCGGCACGCGCCGGCCGCCTGGCCCAGCGCATCAAGGTCCTCGTGGCCGAGGCGCTGCGCCGCGGCGTCAAGGACGATCGCGTGGAGCCCGTCACCGTGACGGAGGTCCGCGTGACCAACGACCTGCAGCACGCCACCGTCTACTACACCGTCCTGGGCGACGAGGCCACGGTGGCCGCCGCCCACGAGGGCATCCAGGACAACCGCGGCATCCTGCGCCGCGAGGTGGGCCGCGGGCTCACCATCCGCCTGGTGCCCACCCTCGAGTTCGTGGCGGACACCGTCCCCGAGGCGGCCGCACACCTGGAGGACGTCCTCCGCGCGGCCAAGGAGCGGGACGCCGAGCTGGCGAAGGCGCGCGAGGGCGCGTCGTACGCCGGTGACGCGGACCCGTACCGCACCGCGGAGCCGGACGCCGACGCCGACGACGCCCCGCGCGCCTGAGGCCCGCGGCACGGTGAGCGCACGCAGCACCGGGGGACAGGCCCCCGACGCGCCGGGAACGGAGGCGTCGGGGGTCGTCCTCGTGGACAAGCCGCAGGGGTGGACCTCGCACGACGTCGTCGGGCGGGTCCGCCGGCTGGCGGGCACCCGCAAGGTGGGCCACGCCGGCACCCTGGACCCCATGGCCACGGGCCTGCTCGTGGTCGGCGTCAACAAGGCCACGCGCCTGCTGACCGCCATCACGGGCACGGACAAGACGTACACGGCCACGATCCGGCTCGGGCAGTCGACCGTCACGGACGACGCGGAGGGCGAGGTCGTGCAGACCCGGCTGGCCAACGCCGTCACGCCCGAGCGCGCGGCCGAGCAGGTCGCCGCCCTCACGGGCGAGATCCTGCAGGCGCCCTCGGCCGTCTCCGCCGTCAAGGTGGCGGGCCGGCGCGCCTACGATCGCGTCCGCGCGGGAGAGGACGTCACCCTCGACGCCCGCCCCGTCACCGTGCACGAGTTCACGGTGCACGAGCTGCGCCGGCTCGACGGCGGCCGGCTGGTCGACCTCGACGTCACCGTGCGCTGCTCCTCCGGGACCTACATCCGGGCGCTCGCCCGCGACCTGGGCGAGGCCCTCGAGACCGGCGGTCACCTGACGGCGCTGCGCCGCACCGCCGTCGGCCCGTTCGACGTGGCCGACGCGCTCTCGCTCGAGGCCCTCGCGGAGCGGTTCGCGATGACCGAGCTCTCCGAGGCCGCCGCCGGGCTCTTCCCGGTGCGCGAGCTGACGGAGCACGAGGCCCACGAGCTCGCCTTCGGGCGGGTCGTGGCGCCCACCGGCACGGGTGAGACGCTCGTCGCCGGGCGCGCGCCGGACGGCCGCGTCATCGCCCTCGTCTCCGACGTGCGCCGCCGCGGCGCCGACGTCGCCAAGCCCCAGCTCGTGTTCGCCCCGGCCGAGGGGCCGGGACAGGGAAGGACCGCATGATCCTCGACGCCTGGTTCTGGACGGGACTGGTGATCGGTGCCGTCTCGTTCGTCGTCTGCGTGGTGATGACGGCGATCCGCCGCCACCCCGCGGACGCCTCGATCCTCTCGGTGGCCGCCGTCGAGCTGTTCACGCTCGTCTATGCGGCGGCCGCCGCCGTCCGCCAGCTCGGCGGGGACACCCTGAACGGCCCCGGCTGGGAGTTCTGGGGCTACATCCTCACCGCCCTGATCGTGCCGGTGATCGCCGTGGGCTGGGCCGTCACGGACAAGACCCGGTGGTCCAACCTCGTGCTGGCCGTGGTCGGGCCCACGATCGCCGTGATGCTGCATCGCATGCAGGTCATCTGGTTCGGGCAGTGGTGAGGAGGATGGACATGGCACCCAGCGACGGCGCCCCCGCGCGCAACCAGGGTCTCGGCCGGATCATCGTCATGGTCTACGCGGTGTTCGCCCTCTCCGCGAGCGCGCGCAGCCTCTTCCAGATCCTCACGCAGTTCGACGCCGCCCCCGTGGCGTACACGCTCTCCGCGGTCGCGGCGGTCGTGTACATCGTGGCGACGTTCGCGCTCGCCCGCTCCGGCGCGCGCGCCTGGGCCGTGGCGCTGGGCGCCGTGCTCGTGGAGCTGGCCGGCGTGGTGGGCGTGGGCCTGTGGACCGTCCTGGATCCGGGGATGTTCGCCCACGACACCGTGTGGTCCCGGTTCGGCGCGGGCTACGGCTATGTGCCGCTCGTGCTGCCGGTGGTCGGCCTGATCTGGCTGCTGACGCACCGCCCCGCCCGCCCGGCCGAGGCGGGGGCGCTCTGATGCGGGTCTGGAACAGCCTGGACGAGGTCCCCACGGACCTGCCGCGCACCGTGGTCACCCTGGGCAACTTCGACGGCGTGCACCGCGGCCACCGGGAGGTGCTGCGCCGGGTCGTCGAGCTGGCGCGGGCCCGCGACGCCCTGGCCGTGGCCGTGACCTTCACCCCGCACCCGCGCGCCGTGCACCAGCCCGAGGTGCCCCACGTGGACATCATCAGCCCCGAGCAGCGGGTCGTCCTCCTGGAGGAGGCGGGTCTGGACGCGGTGCTCCTGCAGCGGTACACCCTCGAGTTCGCGGACCAGTCCCCGGAGGAGTTCGTCCGCGGCATGCTCGTGCACGGGCTGCATGCCGCCGTCGTGGTCGTGGGGCACGACGTGCGCTTCGGCCGGGGCAACACCGGCGACGTCGCGGAGATGGTGCGCCTGGGGGCCCGCTACGGCTTCGAGGTCGAGGCCGTCGAGGAGTTCCCCGCCGAGCACGGGGCCGAGCCGGAGCGCCGTTGCTCCTCGACGTGGGTGCGCGAGGCCCTGGCCGCGGGCGACGTCGCTCAGGCCGCGGCCGTGCTCGGCCGGCACCACGTGCTCGCCGGCGAGGTGGTGCACGGGTTCGCGCGCGGCCGCGAGCTCGGCTTCCCCACGGCGAACCTCGAGACGGATGTGCAGGGCATGATCCCGGCCGACGGCGTCTACGCCGGTTGGGTGCACGACGCGCACGGCGGCGTGTGGCCGGCCGCGATCTCCATCGGCTCGAACCCCACGTTCGAGGACGTCTCCCGCGTGGTGGAGGCGCACGTGATCGACCGCCATGACGAGCGGGTGGAGGACTTCGACCTGTACGGCCAGCACATCGAGGTCGAGTTCGTGGCCCGGCTGCGCGGGATGGTCGCCTACGAGGGCGTCGAGAAGCTCGTGGCGCAGATCACGCAGGACGTGGACGAGGCCCGGGCGATCCTGGCCACGACCCCCTCCGACCGGTGAGCGCCCCGGAGCCGGGCGCTTCCCCCGCTGTGCCGAACCTGCCGGGGCGCCCGGCCCGGGCCCGTCGGGCCGGGCCCAACCCCTTCGAGACCGGCGGGGAGCATTACGACGCCGTCCGCCCCTCCTACCCGGCCGCCGTGGTGGACCGCGTCCTGGCGGGCATCGCCGACGGCGCGGAGGTGGTGGAGCTCGGGGCCGGGACGGGACTGTTCACCCGGCTGCTCGCGGCCCGCCCGGCGGACCGGGTGCGGACGGTGACGGCCCTCGAGCCGTCGGCGTCGATGCGCGCCGTCCTGGAACGCGAGGTCGCGGCCGGCACGGGCGGGCGGGTGCGCGCCGTGCCGGGCACGGGCGAGGCCACGGGCCTGCCGGCGGCGAGCGCCGACGCCGTGGTGGCGGCCCAGGCATGGCACTGGATGGACCCGGCCGCGGCGAGCGCGGAGGCCGCACGGGTGCTGCGCCCGGGTGGGCGCCTGGCCGCGGTGTGGAACCAGCTCGACACGGCGGTGCCGTGGGTGCACCGTCTCACCCGGATCATGCACGCCGGGGACGTGCACGCCGCCCGGCCGGAGCAGCGCCGGTTCGCCGCCCCGTTCGGGGCGGAGGAGCACGCGCGCTGGGCGTGGACGCAGCCCATGACCGCGGCGGGGCTGCACGGACTCATGGCCTCGCGCTCGTACTGGCTGCGCGCGGACGAGCGGATCCGGTCCCGGATGACGGCCAACCTCGACTGGTACCTGCACGAGCACCTGGGCCATGCGGCGGACGCGGTCCTGCAGGTGCCCTACGTGACGGTGGCCTGGTGGGCGGCGCCG
Source organism: Micrococcus sp. Alg238-R198 (assembly GCF_900537135.1). Classification (NCBI taxonomy): domain Bacteria; kingdom Bacillati; phylum Actinomycetota; class Actinomycetes; order Micrococcales; family Micrococcaceae; genus Micrococcus; species Micrococcus sp. Alg238-R198. The sequence goes on along the minus strand of NZ_UNRH01000001.1, from coordinate 388,351 downwards.
GTCAGGGGCGGGCGCCCACGGTGACCGGGACCGTCCGGGCGATCCCGGCCCGCCGCGCCTGCCAGAGCAGCAGCGCCGTGGCCACCGCGACCACCGCCACCGAGAGCAGCGTGGCCGCCGGGGAGCCGGCGGTCTCCGCGCCCACGTAGCTGTCCTCGACGGTGCCCACGAGCGTGCCGACGGCGATGATAACCACGTTGTTGACCACGTGGAGGGCGACGGCGGCCTCGAGCCCGCCCGTGCGCCACGTGAGCAGGACGGCGGCGACGGCGAACGCGGCGAGGTCCAGCAGGATCCACGGGTCGAGCGAGCCGTGGGCGAGCGAGAAGGTCGCCGCCGAGAGCACCGCGGTGACCGCGGCGGCCACGACCGGCCGGCGGATCCACGTGCCGACGGCCAGCAGCAGCCACCCGCGGAACAGGTACTCCTCGCCCGCGGCCTGGAACGGGGTGAGCACGAACGCCATGACGAGCAGCCAGACCCAGTCCTGCGCGCGCGGGGCCGTGGGGGCGCCGTCGAGGGCCCACGCGCCCAGCACGTAGGCGAGGAACAGCGGCGTCAGCACGACGACGCAGCGCGCCAGCCAGCGCCAGCGCACGCGGCCCTCGACCGAGTGGACGAAGCGGGCGGCGACGGGGTGGCCCAGCGCCACGGCCAGCAGCGCGACCCCGATCAGCGCGGCGAGCAGGAGGTTGTTCAGCAGCACCATGGGCGCGGAGTACAGGTCGAGGTCGGTCACGTCCGTCGGGTCGGCCGCGCCGAGCAGCGCGGGCCCGGACGTGGCGATCAGGGCGAGAGCGCCCAGCACGCCCCCGAGCACGAGGAGACCCACCAGGCCGGCCAGCACGAGGCCGAAGGACGCGAGCGGGTTCCACCATCGGGCCCGCGGCGTGCGCAGCAGCGCGGGGTAGCCGTGGCCGATCAGCGGCAGATCCAGGGGCGGCGCGGGCGGCCGGAGGGGGAACGACGACGGGGCCGGGGAGTGGGGGACCGGTGGGGTGCTCACCGGGCCAGGGTAGGCGATGCGGTAGACTCGACCCTCGGCCTCCCTGCAGTCCGCGGTGGGGTGGGCCCCGCGTCGTCCGCCCCGGCGGGGCGCGGCCCGTGTTCGCGGTACCGAAGTGAAGGAGGCCCACCATGGCCCTGGATCCCGCTGTCAAGCAGCAGATCATCAAGGAGTACGCCACCCACGAGGGCGACACCGGTTCCCCCGAGGTGCAGATCGCGGTCCTGTCCCGCCGCATCAAGGACCTGACCGAGCACCTCAAGGAGCACAAGCACGACCACCACACCCGTCGCGGCCTGATGGCCCTGGTCGGTCGCCGTCGTCGCATGCTCGGCTACCTGCAGAAGGTCGACATCGAGCGCTACCGCGCGCTGATCGAGCGCCTCGGCCTGCGCAAGTGACCTGAGGAGGCGGCGCCGGAGCCCGCGGGAGACCCGCGAGCGCCGGCGCCGCCTTTCGTCTGCCCCCGGACGCACGTAGTGTGTCCCGGGGGAGAGATCGCCGCAGCCTGCGGCACTCCGGCGCGCCATGGCGCGCATCCCCGCATCATCGACACACCCGACGGCTCCGCGCCCATCGCTCGCGGTCCTCGACAGTGGCTCCCGGACCCCGCCGCACGGCGGGATGCCGAGGGCCTCGATCGAAGACCAGGGGGACAGGGACGCCTGCGGCGCCGTCCACCTGAAAGGAGGCCCTCATGGAGGGTCCTGAGATCACCTTCGCCGAGGCCGTCATCGACAACGGCTCGTACGGCAAGCGCACCGTCCGCTTCGAGACCGGGCGCCTCGCCCAGCAGGCCGCCGGCGCCGCCATGGTCTACATCGACGAGGAGACGTCGATGCTGTCCGCCACCACCGTCGGCAAGTCGCCCCGCGAGGGCTTCGACTTCTTCCCGCTGACCGTGGACGTCGAGGAGCGCATGTACGCCGCGGGCCGCATCCCCGGCTCGTTCTTCCGCCGCGAGGGCCGCCCGTCCACGGACGCGATCCTCACCTGCCGCCTGATCGACCGCCCGTTGCGCCCGGCGTTCGTCAAGGGCATCCGCAACGAGGTCCAGGTCGTCGTGACCGTCACCTCGATCGCCCCGGACGAGATCTACGACACGGTGGCCATCAACGCCGCCTCCCTGTCCACGCAGCTGTCCGGCCTGCCGTTCTCCGGTCCCATCGGCGGCGTGCGCATGGCCCTCATGGACGACGGCTCCGGCACGCGCCAGTGGGTCGCGTTCCCGAAGCACTCCCAGCTCGAGGGCGCCGTGTTCAACATGGCCGTGGCCGGCCGTGTGGTGGGCGACGACGTCGCCATCATGATGGTCGAGGCCGAGGCGACCCCGGACTCCTGGACCCTGGTCAAGGAGCGCGGCGCGCAGGCGCCCACCGAGGAGATCGTGGCCGAGGGCCTCGAGGCCGCCAAGCCCTTCATCCGCGCCCTGTGCGAGGCCCAGGCCGACCTGGTCAAGCGCGCCGGCAAGGACCCGGTGGACGTCCCCGTGTTCCAGGACTACCAGGACGACGCCTACGCCGCCGTCGAGAAGCTCGCCACGGACCGCCTGACCGAGATCTTCTCCATCGGCGACAAGCAGGAGCGCGAGTCGGCCTCGGACGCCTACCTGCTCGAGGTGCTCGAGGAGCTCGCCGGCGAGGGCAAGGACTTCGCCGAGCGCAAGGGCGAGATCGCCAAGGCCTACGGCTCCCTCACCAAGCAGATCGTGCGCCGCCGCATCCTCACCGACCAGGTGCGCATCGACGGCCGCGGCCTGACGGACATCCGCAAGCTGACCGCGGAGGTGGAGGTCCTGCCCCGCGTGCACGGCTCCGCCATCTTCGAGCGCGGCGAGACCCAGATCATGGGCGTCACCACGCTGAACATGCTCAAGATGGAGCAGCAGATCGACTCGTTGGCGCCGGAGACGGCCAAGCGGTACATGCACCACTACAACTTCCCGCCGTACTCCACCGGCGAGACCGGCCGCGTGGGCTCCCCGAAGCGCCGCGAGATCGGCCACGGCGCCCTCGCCGAGCGCGCCCTCGTGCCCGTGCTGCCGGCCCGCGAGGAGTTCCCCTACGCGATCCGCCAGGTCTCCGAGGCCCTCGGCTCCAACGGCTCGACGTCGATGGGCTCCGTCTGCGCCTCCACCCTGTCCCTGCTGAACGCGGGCGTGCCGCTGCGTGCGCCCGTGGCCGGCATCGCCATGGGCCTGGTCTCCGCCGAGGTGGACGGCCAGACCCAGTACGCGGCCCTGACCGACATCCTCGGCGCCGAGGACGCGTTCGGCGACATGGACTTCAAGGTGGCCGGCACCGCGGAGTTCGTCACCGCGATCCAGCTGGACACCAAGCTGGACGGCATCCCGGCCTCCGTGCTGGCCGCCGCCCTGACGCAGGCCCGCGAGGCGCGCCTGCACATCCTGTCCGTGCTGAACGCCGCCATCGACGCCCCGGACGAGATGGCCCCCACCGCCCCGCGGATCATCTCCGTGCGCATCCCGGTGGACAAGATCGGCGCGGTCATCGGCCCCAAGGGCGCCATGATCAACCAGATCCAGGACGACACGGGCGCGGACATCACCATCGAGGACGACGGCACCGTGCTGATCGGCGCCACCGACGGCGCCTCGGCCGAGGCCGCGCGCTCCGCGGTGAACGCGATCGCCAACCCGCAGGTCCCCGAGATCGGCGAGCGCTACCTCGGCACCGTGGTGAAGCTGACCACGTTCGGCGGGTTCGTCTCGCTCACCCCGGGCAAGGACGGCCTGTTGCACATCTCCGAGCTGCGCAAGCTCAACGAGGGCAAGCGCGTGGACGACGTCGAGGACGTGCTCGGCGTGGGCCAGAAGGTCCAGGTCGAGATCACCAAGATCGACGACCGCGGCAAGCTGTCCCTCTCCCCGGTGGTGGCGGAGTCCGACGCCCTGGCCGAGACCGCGGACGCGATCGAGTCCTCGCAGATCGAGGCCTGATCCGCCCCGCCCGGCCCGGTGACCACGACGGCGCCGCACCCTCCCCGCGAGTGGTGCGGCGCCGTCGTCGCGCATGGGCGAGAATGGCCGTCATGAGTGTTCACCGTGAGATCCCCCTGGACTTCGACGGCGTGCTGGCGGACGAGGGCAACGGTTCCGTGGTGCGCCGCTCCGTGCTGCCCGGCGGCGTCCGCGTGCTCACCGAGGCCATGCCGGACCAGCGCTCGGTGACCATCGGCTACTGGGTGGCCGTCGGGTCCCGTGACGAGTCGCCCGAGGGCTACGGCGCCACGCACTTCCTCGAGCACCTGCTCTTCAAGGGCACTCCCACGCGCACCGCGATGGACATCGCGGCCGCCTTCGACCGCGTGGGCGGGGAGTCCAACGCCGGCACGGCCAAGGAGTCCACCGTCTACCACGCCCGCGTGCTGGACGAGGACCTGCCGATGGCCGTGGAGGTCCTCACGGACATGCTCACCTCCTCCCTGATCGACCCGGACGAGCTCGAGACCGAGCGCGGCGTGATCCTCGAGGAGCTCGCCATGGACGCGGACGACCCCGTGGACGTGGCCCACGAGAAGCTCGCCGAGGTCATGCTGGACGGCCACCCCCTCGGCCGGCCGATCGGCGGCACGCCCGAGACGATCCGGGCCGTCACCCGCGACCATGTGGTGGGGCACTACACGCACTGGTACCGCCCGGACGAGCTCGTCGTCACCGCCGCCGGCCACCTCGACCACGACGAGGTCTGCCGCCTCGTCCTCGCCGCCCTGCGCGCCTCGGGCTGGGAGCTCACCCAGGGGGCCCTGCCCGCCCCGCGTCGTGCCGTGGACACCGCCGGGGCCGCGGCCTCGCGGGTGCGGACCGGCACGCACACCGTCACCAAGGCGGTCGAGCAGGCCAACGTCCTCGTCGGCGGCCGCTCGCTGTCCACCACGGACCCGGACCGCTTCGCCCTGGGCGTCATGCAGTCCGTCCTGGGCGGGGGCATGTCCTCGCGGCTGTTCCAGGAGATCCGCGAGCGCCGCGGCCTGGCCTACAACACCTACTCGTTCTCCGCCGGGTACTCCGACGCCGGCTACTGGGGCCTGTACGCGGGCTGCCAGCCGGACCGGGTGGACGAGGTGGCCGCGCTGATGGAGGCCGAGCTGGACCGGATGGCCGAGGCCGACGTCACCGGGGAGGAGCTCGCGCGCGCCCACGGGCAGATCTGCGGCGGCACCGTGCTGGGCATGGAGTCCACGGGCGCCCGCATGTCCCGGCTGGGACGGGCCGAGCTGGTCACGGGGGAGTACGTGGACCTGGCGGCCTCCCTCGCCCGGGTCCGCGAGGTCGACGCCGGCCAGGTCCGGGCCGTGGCCGCGCGCCTGGCCGCGGGGGACCGGGCGCGCGTCGTCGTCGCCCCGGCCTGACCTCGGCCACGGCCGCCGGGGCGGGCCGCGTAGGCTGGAGGCCATGACCGAGACCCGCACCCCCTCCGCCGTGTCCGCTCCCGACGACGTCCCGCGCGTCGCGATCCTGGGCGCCCATGGCCGCATGGGCCGCCACGCGGTGCCCGCGGTGCGAGCGGCCGAGGGGCTGGAGCTCGTGGCCGAGCTCGGCTCGCAGGACCGCCTGGACGCGGTGCTCGACGCCGGCGCCACGCACGTCCTGGACCTCACGGTGCCGGACGCCTCGCCCGAGAACGTGGCCTTCGCCGTGGAGCACGGGCTGCACACGGTCGTGGGCACGTCGGGCTGGGTGCCCGAGCGCCGCGCGCGCCTCGAGGCGCAGTTGGCGGAGCACCCGGGGGTGGGCGTGCTGATCGCCCCGAACTTCTCGGTCGGCTCGGTGCTGGCCTCGGCGTTCGCCGCGCAGGCGGCGCGGTACTTCGAGTCCGTCGAGCTCGTCGAGCTGCACCACCCGGACAAGGTGGACGCCCCGTCGGGCACGGCCGTGCGGACCGCCGAGCTCATCGGCGCGGCCCGGGAGGCGGCCGGCGTGCCCGTCTCCCCGGACGCCACCGAGCACGACCCGGACGGCGCGCGCGGTGCCGTCGTCCACGGCGTGCATGTGCACGCGGTGCGCCTGCGTGGCCTGGAGGCGCACCAGGAGGTGCTGCTGGGCGGGCCGGGCGAGCAGCTCGTGGTCCGGCACGACGCGTTCGACCGCGGCGCCTACATGCCCGGCGTCGTCCTCGGCCTGCGGACCGTGGCCTCCCGCCCGGGTCTGACCTACGGACTGGACGGATACCTGGACCTTGGCTGAGCCCTCCCGCACTCCCGACGACGGCGCCGTGGGCCCGACCGAGCCCGCCGCCCGTGCCCGCCGCTCGACCGTGATGAGCAAGGTGTGGGTCGGCTTCGTCTGCCTGCTCGTGCTGCTGTTCGCCGGGTTCGCCCTCAACGCGTCCGTCGCGCTGGTGCGCGCCCCGCAGCCGCTGGCCAAGGCGATCGGCGTGGGCGTCATCCTCGTGGTGCTGGTGACCGTGGCCGTCCTGGCCCGCGAGGTGTGGTTCGGCCGCCAGACCGAACGCCTGGCCGACCAGCTCGAGGCCGAGGGCGGACTGCCGGAGGACGACCTGCCGCGCTCGCCGGGCGGCCGGATCGACCGGGAGGCCGCCGACGCCCAGTTCGAGCTGTACCGCGTGGAGGCCGAGGCCGCACCACGCGACTGGCGCGCCCGCTACCGCCTCGCCCTGGCCTACGACGCCTCGGGCGACCGCCGCCGCGCCCGCGAGGCGGCCCGGGAGGCCGTCCGCCTGCACCGCGCCGGCTGACGCTACCCACGCGTCGCTCAGCGCCCCCCGACGGCCCGTTCCCGTTCCTCACCCGCCCGGGAGAGCCGGGCCATCACGGCCTCGAGCGGACCCCGTCGGCCGCTGAGCTCGGCGGCCAGCCCGGCCGCGAGGCTCAGCACGACGAGGGCGGCGAGCAGCGCCCCGTCGGCCGGGTCGAGTCCGGTCGCGTCCACGAGCGCGAGCACCACGAGGTGCCCCACGTAGAGCGTGAGCGGGATGCGCCCCGCACCCACGAGCGGGCGCAGCGCGGCGTGCCCGACCAGCGGCCGGGCCAGCAGGCAGGCGCCCAGCACGGCGCAGGCCCAGCCCGCCGCAAGCACGGCGGCCACCACGGACCCGGAGTGCGGGGTCGGCAGGGCGAGCCACAGCGGATCCGGGATCAGCAGCGCGAGCCGCGGCTCGCCCGTGCGCAGCGTGAGCGCCGTCTCGACCGGGTCCGTGCCGATCGCCGCGGCGACCCGCCCGAGCGTGCCCGGGGCCCGCAGCACCGCCGCACCGACGACGCCGGCCGCCGCCCACGCCGTGGCCCCGCCGCCGAGGATCCCGGCGGCCACGTGGGGCCGGTCCAGCGGCAGCCGCCCCAGGGCCAGCCCCAGCACGAGGAACGCGCCCCAGGACAGGACGGGGTAGTAGCCCGTGACCGTCAGATCGGCCAGCAGCAGCCCGGGACGCAGCAGGTCCGCGGGGCCGGGGGAGAGCCAGAGCCGCCCGCCCACGAAGAACTCCTGACGGCCCAGGGCGGCCTGTGCGGCCGCGACCACCGCGAACACCAGCACAGGCCCGAGCACGAGCCACGTCCCCGCGATCACCCCCAGGGTGCGGGCGCGCAGGCCCAGCAGGGGCAGCGCGAGCAGGAAGAGCAGGGCGTAGTGGCACAGGATCACGGCCACGGGGACCCCGAGCGTCCCGCACGCGAGCCCGAGCACGAACAGCAGACCCGCGCGGCGGGCGATCCGGCGGCGCAGCGCCGCGCGCCGGATCCCCGTGGCCGGCGTCGCGCCCCCCGTGGACAGGGCCAGCCCGACCCCGGCCAACAGGACGAACAGCACCGAGGCGCGGCCGGCGAACCACAGGAACGCCGGGTGGGGTGCTCCGTCCGCCGTCACCGGGTCGACGACGTGGACGGTGATCATGCCGAGCAGGGCGATCCCGCGGGCCGCGTCGACGCCGGGCAGTCGGCGACGCGCGGGCCGGTCCGGGCGGACGGCGGCGGGGGGCGGGGCGGGACGCAGGGCGGGCTCCTCTCGGGTCGCCGCGCGTCGCGGAGGGGCCACGGACGGCGCGGGCCCCCAGTCTCGCAGGTAGGGTGGGGCCCATGAGTGCCGTCCGTTCCGCCGTCATCCCCTCCGAGCTGCTCTTCGGCACGGTCGTGCCCGCCATGGTCACCCCCATGACGGACGAGGGCGCCGTGGACCTCGAGGCGGCCGCCGCGCTGGCCGAGCACCTGGTGGACCGCGGGGCCGACGGCCTCGTGGTCACCGGCACCACCGGCGAGACCTCCACGCTCACGGACGACGAGAACGTGGCGATGTTCCGTACCGTCGTCGAGGCCGTGGGGGACCGCGCCAGGGTCGTGGCCGGCACCGGCACCAACGACACGGCGCACACCCTCGAGCTGTCGCGCCGCGCGGCCGAGACGGGCGTGGACGGGCTGCTGCTCGTCACCCCGTACTACAACAAGCCCAACCAGGCCGGCATCCGCGCGCACTTCGAGACCGTGGCCGACGGGGTGGACCTGCCGATCATGCTCTACGACATCCCGGGCCGCTCCGTGATGCCGATCGAGCCCGAGACGGTCATCGCGCTCGCGCAGCATCCCAACATCCGTGCGCTCAAGGACGCGAAGGGGGACCTGCAGTCCACCACCACCGTCCTGGCGCACACGGACCTCGACCTCTACTCCGGCGACGACGGCGCGACCCTGCCGCTCATGGCGCTCGGCGCCGTGGGGGTCGTCTCGGTGGCCGCGCACGCGGCCCCCGAGCTGTACCGCCAGCTCGTGGACGCCGTCCACGCCGGCGACCTGGCCGGTGCCCGTGATCACCACTTCGCGCTGGACCCCGTCCAGCGCGGCATCATGACCCATGTCCAGGGCGCGGTGGCCGCGAAGGCCGTCCTCGCCGCCCAGGGCGTCATCCCGTCCGCAGCCGTGCGGCTGCCCCTCGTCCAGGCCACGCCGGACGAGCTCTCCGTCATCCGAGCCGACCTCGCGGAGGCCGGCATCACCTTCTAGAAGGGACCCGTTCCATGACCGCAGGCACCCGCCTGTCCACCCCGCCCAAGCTCAAGCGGGGCACCTGCCGCATCGTCCAGCTGGGCGGCCTCGAGGAGGTCGGCCGCAACATGGTCACCTTCGAGATCGACGGCAAGATCCTCATCGTCGACTGCGGCGTCCTCTTCCCCGAGGAGCACCAGCCCGGCGTCGACCTGATCCTGCCGGACTTCGACTACATCCGGGACCGCGTGGACGACGTCGTCGGCATCGTCCTGACCCACGGCCACGAGGACCACATCGGCGCCGTGCCGTACCTGCTGCGCCTGCGCGACGACATCCCCGTGATCGGCTCCAAGCTGACCCTCGCCCTGATCGAGGCCAAGCTCGAGGAGCACCGGATCAAGCCGCGCACCCGCGTGGTCAAGGAAGACGACATCGTCGAGTTCGGCCCGTTCGAGTGCGAGTTCGTGGCCGTGAACCACTCGATCCCGGACGCGCTCGCCGTCGCCATCCACACGGACGCCGGCACCATCCTGCACACCGGCGACTTCAAGATGGACCAGCTGCCCCTCGACGGCCGCATCACGGACCTGCGCGCCTTCGCCCGTCTCGGCGAGGAGGGCGTGGACCTGTTCATGACCGACTCCACGAACGCCGAGGTGCCGGGGTTCACCACCACGGAGGCGGAGATCGGCCCCACCCTCGAGCGCTACTTCGCCACGGCGAAGCGCCGCATCGTGGTGGCCTCGTTCTCCTCCCACGTGCACCGCGTGCAGCAGGTCCTCGACGCCGCCCACAAGCACGGTCGCAAGGTGGCCTTCGGCGGGCGCTCCATGATCCGCAACATGACCATCGCGGCGAAGCTCGGCTACCTCAACGTGCCGAACGGGATCCTCGTGGACATCCGCAAGGTGGACAAGTACCGCGACGACGAGATCGTGCTCATGGTCACCGGCTCCCAGGGCGAGCCGATGGCGGCCCTGTCCCGGATGGCCAACGGCGACCACCAGGTGCAGCTGGCGGAGGGCGACCTCGTCGTGCTGGCCTCCTCGCTGATCCCGGGCAACGAGAACTCCGTGTTCCGCGTGATCAACGGGCTCATGAAGCTCGGCGCGACCGTGGTGCACAAGGGCATGGCCAAGGTGCACGTCTCCGGCCACGCCTCCGAGGGCGAGCTGCTGTACTGCTACAACATCGTCGAGCCCGAGTTCGTGATGCCGGTGCACGGCGAGACCCGCCACCTGATCGCCAACGGCCGGATCGCGGAGAAGACCGGCGTGCCGGCCGAGAACGTCATCCTGGCCGGCAACGGCACCGTGGTGGACATGACCGACGGCCTCGTGAAGGTCGTCGGCGAGGTGGAGTGCGGCTACGTGTACGTGGACGGCTCCTCCGTGGGCGAGATCTCCGACTCGGACCTCAAGGATCGCCGTGTCCTGGGCGAGGAGGGCTTCATCTCGATCATCACCGTGGTCAACCGGCAGACCGGCGCGATCGTGTCCGGCCCGGACGTCCACGCCCGCGGCGTCGCCGAGGACGAGAAGGTGTTCGAGGAAATCAAGCCGAAGATCGTCCGGGCGCTCGAGGAGGCCGTGCAGTCCAGCAAGGACCACACCGCCCACCAGCTCCAGCAGGTGGTCCGCCGGACCGTCGGCACGTGGGTCAACCGCAAGCTGCGCCGCCGCCCGATGATCATCCCGGTGGTCCTGGAGGCCTGACCCCTCCGGGTCGCCATGCCTGCCGTGTCCGCGGTTCGCGGTAGTTTGGTGGGCATGGCGACCCGTACTTCCCCCACGCGTTCGTCCTCCTCCTCCGCCACGTCCCGCTCCGGCTCCGCCGGACGCCGAGGCTCCGGACGGAAGGGGTCGACCGCGACCGTCCCCGAGGCCGACCTGCCCGCCGCGCCCCTGCGCGCCCTGCATACCCTGTGGATGGGGCTGGCCACGCCGGTCGGTGCCGGCTTCCGCAAGCTCGGCCCGGACGTGCGCATCGACCGCGAGGAACGCCGTGACGGCACCGGCCTGCTCCTGCTGCTGCTCGCCGCGCTGATCGCGGCCGTGGAGTGGTGGGGCCTGCGCGGCACCGCCATCGGCCGCGTGGTGCACGGGGTGGTGGGCGGCACCGTCGGGTGGTTCGCCCTCCTGGTGCCGATCGCCCTGCTCGTCGTGGCCGTGCGCTGCTTCCGCCACGCCACGGACCATCGCGCCAACGGGCGCATCATCATCGGCCTGCTCATGGCGACCGTCGCCGGCTCCGGCATCGCCCACCTCGTGGGCGGTGTGCCCTCGGCCGCCGAGGCCTTCGAGGACATGCTCGGCGCCGGGGGCATGGTCGGCTACCTGGCGACGGCGCCGCTGGCCTCCCTGCTGACACCCGTGCCCGTCTGGGTCCTCATGATCCTGTTGGCCTTCTTCTCGGTGCTCGTGCTCACCGCGACGCCCGTCGGCTCGATCCCGCAGCGGCTCGCGGGCGGCTACGACTGGCTCACGGGCCAGGACCCCGAGGGCGCCTCCGAGCGGCGGGCCGCCCGCCGCGACGAGCGGCGCCGGGCCCGTGAGGTGCGCCGCGAGGCCGAGGACCTCGCCACCCCGCTCTCCGTGGACGCGGAGACCGGGCGCACCCACCCGGACCACGACCAGTCCTACCTGGACGGACCGGCCGCCGGCGCCCACGCCGCCGGGGCCTCCCGCCCCGGCCTGCTCGCGCGCCTGTTCGGCGGGCGCCGGGCACGCGAGGATCAGGCCGCCGACGCCGCCCCGGAGCACACCGCCGGCACCGCCTACGACTCCCCGGTGATCCACGAGGCCGAGGCCGGCTCCCACGCCGCCCCCGAGGCCGAGACCACCCAGGTCCTGCCCCGACCCGCCCCGCGGCGGGCCGCTCGCGGAGAGCAGGGCGTGTTCGACGCCGAGCAGGCCGCCGCAGACGCGCGTGACCCGCGGGACGCGGACCAGGACGCCTCGGACGACTTCGACCCGTGGGTGGACGAGGACGACGCGCCCGAGGACGCGGACGCCGAGCCGCAGCCACCCGCCGGAGTGCGCCGGCCCACGGCCGCGGACCGTGCCCTCGAGCAGGTGCGCGAACACGCCCGCGCCCAGCGTGAGGCCGCCGCCCCGGCCGCCGCATCCCTGGAGGAGGACGCGGGGGAGGACACCCCGTTCGCCCTGGACGACGCCCCAGGTCAGGGCTCCGGGACCGCCGCGTCGTCCTCCGCCGTGCCCGCCAGCACCCCCGCGCCGGTGCCGCCGGTGACCGCCGAGCCGGCCCGCGGCACCCAGTCCCCGCTGGGCGGGGACGTATCCTACACGCTGCCGCAGTCGGCCCTGCTCCCTGCCGGCCCCCAGCCGAAGGAGCGCTCCGAGGCCAACGACCGGGTCGTCGCCGCCCTGACCACCACGTTCACCGAGTTCAAGGTGGACGCCCAGGTCACCGGGTTCTCCCGCGGGCCGACGGTGACGCGCTACGAGGTCGAGGTCGCCCCCGGCACCAAGGTGGAGAAGGTGACGGCGCTGGAGAAGAACATCGCGTACGCGGTGGCCTCCTCGGACGTCCGGATCCTCAGCCCCATCCCGGGCAAGCGCGCGATCGGCATCGAGATCCCCAACACGGACAAGGAGGTCGTGGCCCTCGGCGACGTCCTGCGCTCGCAGGCCGCCCAGCGCACCGACCACCCGATGGTGATGGGCGTCGGCAAGGACGTGGAGGGCGGCTACGTGGTGGCCAACCTGGCGAAGATGCCCCACATGCTCGTGGCGGGCGCCACCGGCGCCGGCAAGTCCTCGTTCGTGAACTCGATGATCACCTCGATCCTCATGCGCTCCACCCCGGACGAGGTGCGCATGGTGATGGTGGACCCCAAGCGCGTCGAGCTCACCGCGTACGAGGGAGTGCCCCACCTGGTCACCCCGATCATCACGAGCCCGAAGAAGGCGGCCGAGGCGCTGCAGTGGGTCGTCAAGGAGATGGACACCCGCTACGACGACCTCGCGGCGTTCGGCTACAAGCACGTGGACGACTTCAACAAGGCCGTCCGGGCCGGCCAGGTGAAGCTGCCGCCGGACTCCAAGCGCGTGCTGCGCCCATACCCGTACCTGTTGGTCATCGTGGATGAGCTCGCGGACCTGATGATGGTCGCCCCGCGCGACGTCGAGGACGCGATCGTGCGCATCACCCAGCTGGCCCGTGCGGCCGGCATCCACCTTGTTCTCGCCACGCAGCGGCCGTCCGTGGACGTGGTCACGGGCCTGATCAAGGCCAACGTGCCCTCCCGCATGGCGTTCGCGACGTCGTCGGTCACGGACTCCCGCGTGGTCCTGGACCAGCCCGGCGCGGAGAAGCTGCTCGGCCAGGGCGACGCCCTGTTCCTGCCGATGGGCAAGTCCAAGCCCATGCGCGTGCAGGGGGCGTGGGTCAACGAGTCCGAGATCCACGCCGTCGTGGAGCACGTGAAGTCGCAGATGCAGGTCCAGTACCGCGCGGACGTGATCCCCGAGAAGACCGAGAAGGTCATCGACGAGGACATCGGCGACGACCTGGACCTGCTCCTGCAGGCCGTCGAACTCGTGGTCACCACGCAGTTCGGCTCCACGTCCATGCTGCAGCGTAAGCTGCGGGTGGGCTTCGCGAAGGCCGGCCGCCTCATGGACCTCATGGAGTCCCGCGGCGTCGTGGGCCCCTCCGAGGGCTCCAAGGCCCGCGACGTGCTGGTCAAGCCCGACGACCTCGCGGACGTGCTCGCCACCATCTCCGGAGACACCCCGCCCTCGGCCACCTCCGGCGACGGCGACGCCTCGGCCGGAACCGGCGACGGCGACGCCTCGGCGTCGGCCGCTCCGCGCGACCTGGTGCAGGAGGACCTGGACTCGCGCCCGGCCGCCGTGGACTGGAACGACGAGGACGATGATGAGGGATCGGAGGACGCGTGGCAGCTGACGGGCAGATGAGCGCGGCTGGCGGGGCGCAGCGCGTGTCCGCCTGGAACCTGCCGAACATCCTGACCTCGGTGCGCATCCTGATGGTGCCCTTCTTCGCCTGGGCGCTGTGGGTCGGCGGGCCGTGGGGCGGCGACTCGCTCGTCGCCCGGTGGCTCGCGCTGGCGCTGTTCGCGGCGGCCATGTACACCGACAAGCTCGACGGGGACATCGCCCGCGCCCGCGGGTTGATCACCGACTTCGGCAAGATCGCGGACCCCATCGCGGACAAGCTGCTCACGGGCACGGCCCTCGTGCTGTTCTCCCTGCTGGGGGAGCTGTGGTGGTGGGTGACCATCGTGATCCTGGTGCGCGAATGGGGCATCACCCTGATGCGCTTCGTGGTGATCCGCTACGGCGTGATGCCGGCCGGCCGCGGCGGCAAGCTCAAGACCGTGCTGCAGACCGTGGGCATCGGCCTGCTGCTCCTGCCCTTGGCCCCGGTCGTGGGCGGCTGGTGGCCGTGGGCCGGCTGGGTGGTCATCGGGGCCGCCACCGTGCTGACGGTGCTGACCGGTCTGGAGTACGTCAAGGACGCGTGGGTCCTGCGGCGGGACGCCCTCGCCGCCCAGCGGGGGGCCTGAGGCGATGACCATGGCAGGCGCCCAGGACGTGGTGCACGCGCTCGCGCACGCGGGCCGCACGGTGGCGACGGGGGAGTCCCTCACCGCCGGCCTGCTGGCCGCGCGCCTGGCCGACGTCCCCGGGGCGTCGGCCGTGCTGCACGGTGGCGTGGTGGCCTACCAGAACGCCGTGAAGACCGGCCTGCTGGGTGTGCCCGAGGACCTGCTCACGCGGGTCGGGGCGGTGGACGCGGACGTGGCCCGACGGATGGCCCTCGGCGCCCGCGCGGCCCTGGGCGCCGACGTCGGCGTGGCCACCACGGGCGTCGCCGGGCCCGAGCCCCACCAGGGCCGGCCGGTGGGCACCGTGTGGCTCGGCCTGGCCGTGCCCGACGCGGACGCGAACGCGTTGGACGTGCTCGGCGGCGAGCGCGACGGCGCGGCCACCGCGATCCTCCTCCGGCTCGACGGCGACCGGGCCGCGATCCGGGAGGCCACCGTCGCCGCGGCGCTGCAGGCCCTGACGCACCTGCTCGCCGGCCCCGGCCACTGAGGCTGCATGGGGGCGCCGACCGACCCGACTCGGCGCCCCGTCCCTGGTGCCGGCCCGACCCGGCGCGTAGGTTCGGCGCGATGGAGACCGCATCGCCTCCCACCCCGCCCGAGCATGCACCGCAGGACGGCGACGACGCCCCGGGCCCCCGCGTCATCGGCCTCGTGGCCGACCCGGGCACCCCGTGGGCCCTCGTGCGCCGCATCGCCGGGGACGTCGAGGACCGGCTCGACGAACGCCTGCCGCAGCCCGGCGGCTGGCGGGTCGAGACACGGCAGGAGTCGCTGCCGGTCGGTGCGACCGGGGGCATGGTCCTGGAGGAGCCGGTCCGCTCACTCGCGGACGGGCAGGGATGGGACACGGTGGTCGCCGTCGTCGACCTGCCCCGGTTCGACGACCGGCGCGGCGTGGTGGCGGACGTCGTGCCGCAGCTGCGGGTCGGCGTCGTGTGCGTCCCGGCGCTGGGGGTCATCACCCCGGCCCGCCGGCTGCGGGAGACGGTGCTGCGGATCGTCGAGCACATCGACACCGCCCCCCACGTGGACCCGCCGGACGGGGAGCTGGACGTGCAGTCCTCCGACGAGTCCGGCGAGGTGGAGGAGGACGACGACCGGTCCCCGACGGACGAGCCCCCTGAGCCCGACACGGACGCACTGCGGGGCATCGCCCCCCTGGTCGACGTCGACGCGGACGTGACCACGACCACCCGGATGGGCGGCGGGTCCCGGCGCACGTCCACGGTGTACGTGAAGGGCTGGACGGGCACGCTGCGTCTGCTGGCCGGGATGGTGATGGCCAACCGGCCGCTGCTCATGCCGCGGGACATGACGTTCACGATCGCCTCGGCCAGCGCGGCCGGTGCCTACGGCGTGTTCTTCGGCTCCATCTGGGTGCTCTCCAGCGTGATGTCCCCGGGGCGGCTCGCGGCGGTCAGCGTGCTGTCCGTCGTGCTGCTGGTGGCGTGGCTGGTCACCACGAACGGTCTGTGGACGCATGGTGCGGCCCACCGGCACAGCTCGCGGCTGGACAACCTCTCCACCGTGCTCACCGTGGGCCTGGCCTGCACCGTCGTCTACGTGCTGCTCTTCGTGACGCTGCTGCTGGTCGCGCTCATGATCATCCCCGTGGAGTATCTGGGGGAGGAGCTCGACCAGCCCAGCGGCGTGGGCGACTACGTCCGGCTCGTGTGGCTCGCGGCGTCGATGGGCACGATGGCCGGGGCCGTCGGCTCGAGCCTGGACGACTCCGACCGCATCCGGAACGCCACGTACTCCCTGCGGGAACGGCATCGGCGCTCGGAGCGGCACGGGGGCGACGGGGCCGCGGAACGCCCGAGGGAGGGGGAGGCCGTGCCTCGGGAATGAACGCGACCCCGCCCGACGTTGAATGTAATGAGTCAAGAAGAGTGCCTCGCGGGATCAGGCCCGCGGCCCGGTGCCTTCAGGAAAAGTCCAGGAGCAGGCGATAGACATGATGCGACATCCCGTCCATTCCCACGGAATCACGCGCTGGGTCGATGACCAGCCCCGTCCCCGCGCGGCCGCCCCCGACATCAAGGAGCGCAGCATGCCCCTCCTCCGCCACGAGATCGGCGACGTCCTGCGCGACGTCCGGCAGCTCCAGGGCCGCACCCTGCGCGAGGTCTCGCACGATGCCCGTGTCTCGCTCGGCTACCTGTCGGAGGTGGAGCGCGGCCAGAAGGAGGCCTCCTCCGAGCTGCTGGCCTCGATCTGCCAGGCGCTGGACATCCCGCTGTCCTACCTGCTGCGGGAGGTCTCGGACCGGCTCGTGGAGCAGGAGGGCATGGTCGTCCCGGACACCCTGCCGGACGACCTCACGGACCCCAGCCTGGGCTCGCTGGCCGGCCGCTGACCCCGCCACACCCACGGCGCGGGCGCCCCGTCTCGGGGCGCCCGCGCCGTCTGCGTCCCCGTCCCTGACCCCGCGACCGACCACAGAGAGGACCGCCCGTGCGCGAGAGCGAGTTCCGCTGGCTGATGGACGAGGAGTTCGGCCCCGCCCGGGCCGGCCTCGTGGCCGACTCCCTGCACCTGCCCGGCCTGGACACCACCGCGACGGCGGCGCTCGCCGCCGGCGTGGACCCGCGGCGGGTCTGGCTGGCGGTCTGCGACCTGCATGAGATCCCGCAGGAGCGGCGTCTCGGTCGGGACGTGCCGCCGAAACGCTGACGCCGCGACGCGCTGGCGGGGCACTGCCCCTGTTCGAACACGTGTTCGAAGAATGCGGTAGAGTCCTGCACAGCAGTGCGACGGGGTGATCTCGTGCACAGGCGGGGCCGGCCACGCTTATCGTGTCCGCCGCCCCCCGTAGATTCACGGACATGACCGAGGCGGGCGCTCCAGCGTCCGCGGCAGCACCACCAGAGCTAGGGGTGAAGGATGAGCAAGGTGACGGATCGCGAGAAGGCCCTCGAGGCCGCTCTCGCCCAGATCGACAAGCAGTTCGGCAAGGGTTCCGTCATGCGGCTGGGGGACCAGACCCAGGCACCCGTCGAGGTCATCCCCACGGGCTCGGTGGCCATGGACGTGGCCCTGGGCATCGGCGGCCTGCCGCGCGGCCGCGTGGTGGAGATCTACGGCCCGGAGTCCTCGGGCAAGACCACCCTGGCCCTGCACGCGGTGGCCAACGCGCAGCGCAACGGCGGCATCGCGGCCTTCATCGACGCGGAGCACGCCCTGGACCCGGTCTACGCCCGCCAGCTCGGGGTGGACACGGACGCCCTGCTGGTCAGCCAGCCGGACACCGGCGAGCAGGCCCTGGAGATCATGGACATGCTCGTCTCCTCGGGCACCCTGGACATCGTCGTCATCGACTCCGTGGCCGCGCTGACCCCGCGCGCCGAGATCGAGGGCGAGATGGGCGACTCCCACGTCGGCCTGCAGGCCCGCCTCATGTCCCAGGCGCTGCGCAAGGTGACCGGCCGCCTGCACCAGACCAAGACCACGGCCATCTTCATCAACCAGCTGCGCGAGAAGATCGGCGTGTTCTTCGGCTCCCCGGAGACCACCACGGGCGGCAAGGCGCTCAAGTTCTATGCGTCCGTGCGCATCGACGTCCGCCGCATCGAGACCCTCAAGGAGGCCGGCAACCCCGTCGGCAACCGCACCCGCGTGAAGATCGTCAAGAACAAGATGGCCCCGCCCTTCAAGCAGGCCGAGTTCGACATCCTCTACGGGGTCGGCATCTCCCGCGAGGGCGGCCTGATCGACATGGGTGTCGAGGAGGGCATCGTCAAGAAGTCCGGCGCGTGGTTCACCTATGACGGGGACCAGCTCGGGCAGGGCAAGGAGAACGCCCGTCGCTTCCTCAAGGACAACCCGGACCTCGCCAACGAGATCGAGGAGCGCATCCTCACGAAGCTCGGCATCGGCGTGGCCCCGGAGGCCGAGGACGACGAGGCCCCGGCCCTGACCGCGGTTCCGGGGGACACCGCGGCCGGATGACCCGATCGCGCCGGAACGTCGGAGGCGGGGCCGCCCACCGGTCGGAGACGACCGGCCGGAGCGGCTCCGCTCCCGGTGCGTCCGCGTTCGACGACGCCCGGGACTCGGACGTGGGCCGGATGTGGCTCGATCTGGCCGGCGCACCGGAGCCGACGTCGTCCGACGCGGACGCCACGGAGGCCGCGCGGAACGCCGTGCCCGCGCACGATGCCGGGACCCCCGCGGGGGACGTCCCGGATCCCGCCCCCGGCGTGGCACCGGATCTCGGGGCCCTGCTGACTCGCGCGAGCGACCTGCCCAGCCCCGCGCCCGGCGCCGGGCCCCGGACGCTGCCCTGGTCCGGGCGCGAGGACACCCGGGAGGACACCGAGCGCCGGGGCCGGAAGCGGGCCACCACCACGCCCTCGCGGCGTGGCCGCCCGCGCGACGAGGGCCGCCCGGCCGTGGATCCCCGCCCCGCCGTCGAGACCGACCGCCCCCGACGTCGCCCCGGCCCGGCGCCCCTGCCCACCGCACCGCGTGAGCGCGAGGAGGCCGCACGCGAGGTCGTCCTGCGCCAGCTCGCCCTGGGCCCCCGCTCCCGCGGCCAGCTCGAACGCAAGCTCGCCGAGCGCCAGGCCGAGCCCGAGCTGATCGAGCGCGTCCTCGACCGCTTCGAGGAGGTGCGCCTCGTGGATGACGCCGCCTTCGCCGAGGTCTGGGTCCGCAGCCGTCACCGAAGCAAGGGCCTGGCGCGCCGTGCCCTCGGGCACGAGCTCCAGCAGAAGGGCGTGGACCGGGAGATCGCCGCCGAGGCGCTGGAGGCCATCGACGGCGAGGACGAACGGGCCGCCGCCCTCGACCTCGTGCGCCGACGGCTGCGGGGCCGCACCGTCCCCGGCGGTGCCTCGCCGGAGGCCCGGGCTGAGCGGGACAAGGTGACCCGCCGCCTCGTCGGCATGCTGGGACGCAAGGGCTACGGCGGCGGCCTCGCGTTCGCCGTCGTGAAGGAGGTCCTCGCCGAGCACGAGGAGTGAGCGGATCCGGGCCGCGCCCGGAGTTCCTAGAATGGTGCGGTGACTCTGACGGACCCCACCCCCCGCACCACCCCGCTCGCGCAGGACGGCGCCGCCGCGCGCCCGCACGAGGGTCTGACCTATGAGGTCCGCACCTTCGGCTGCCAGATGAACGTGCACGACTCCGAGCGCATCTCCGGCCTGCTCGAGTCCACCGGCTACGCCCCGGTCGCCGAGGACGCCCAGGCCGACCTCGTGGTCTTCAACACGTGCGCGGTCCGCGAGAACGCGGACAACCGCCTGTACGGCAACCTCGGCAACCTGCGCGCGGTGAAGGACGCGCACCCGGGCATGCAGATCGCCGTCGGCGGGTGCCTCGCCCAGAAGGACCAGGCCGCCATCCAGCGCAGGGCCCCGTGGGTGGACGTCGTCTTCGGCACCCACAACATCGGCTCCCTGCCCGTGCTGCTGGAGCGCTCGCGCCACAACGCCGAGGCCGAGATCGAGATCCTCGAGTCGCTCGAGGTGTTCCCCTCCACCCTGCCCACCAAGCGGGACTCCACGCACTCCGGCTGGGTGTCCATCTCTGTGGGCTGCAACAACACGTGCACGTTCTGCATCGTCCCGTCGCTGCGCGGCAAGGAGAAGGACCGCCGCCCCGGGGAGATCCTCGCCGAGGTGCAGGCGCTCGTCGACGCCGGCGCCGTCGAGGTCACGCTGCTGGGCCAGAACGTGAACACCTACGGCGTCGAGTTCGGCGACCGCGGCGCGTTCGCCAACCTGCTGCGCGCGTGCGGGGAGATCGAGGGCCTCGAACGCGTCCGCTTCACCAGCCCCCACCCGGCCGCGTTCACGGACGACGTCATCGACGCGATGGCCGAGACCCCCAACGTCATGCCGCAGCTGCACATGCCCCTGCAGTCGGGCTCGGACAAGGTGCTCAAGGACATGCGCCGCTCCTACCGGTCCGCGAAGTTCCTGCGGATCCTGGAGAAGGTGCGCGAGCGCATCCCGCACGCCGCCATCACCACGGACATCATCGTCGGCTTCCCCGGGGAGACCGAGGAGGACTTCGCCGAGACGATGCGGGTGGTCGAGGCCTCCCGCTTCTCTTCCGCGTTCACCTTCCAGTACTCCATCCGCCCGGGGACCCCGGCCGGGGAGATGGACCACCAGGTGCCCAAGGCCGTCGTCCAGGAGCGCTTCGAGCGCCTCGTGGCCCTGCAGGACCGGATCTCGGCCGAGGAGATGGCCACGCTCGTCGGCACCCGCCAGGAGCTGCTCGTCACCGCCGACTCCGGCTCCAAGGCCGCGGAGCGCGGCCGCCTGCCCGGGCGCGCACCCGACAACCGGCTCGTGCACTTCTCCGTGCCCGCCGGCGCCGAGACCCCCCGCCCCGGCGACTTCGTCACCGTGACGGTCACCGAGGCCCACCCGTTCTTCGCCGTCGCCGACCCGACCGCACAGGACTACGTCCTGCGCCGCTCCCGGGCCGGCGACGCGTGGGACCGCGCCCAGGCCGAGTCGTGCGGCGCGCCCGCCCCCGGCACGGCGGGCGGCTCCGGGGCCACGAGCCTCGGCATGCCGACCCTGCGCCCGCGGTCCTGATGTCCGCCGCCGCGGCCCGGCCGCCCGTCGTCGCCGTCGTCGGGGCGACGGCGACGGGCAAGTCCGCCCTCGCCGTCGCCCTGGCGCACGCGCTGGACGGCGAGGTGGTCAACGGCGACGCCCTGCAGTTCTACCGGGGGATGGACGTGGGCACGGCGAAGGTCACCCAGGCTGAACGCGAGGGCGTCCCGCACCATCAGCTGGACGTGCTCGACGTCGGCCAGGAGGCCTCGGTGGCGGCCTTCCAGTCCGCGGCCCGCGACCTGTTCGACCAGATCCGCGCGCGGGGTCGGACCCCGATCCTCGTGGGTGGCTCCGGGCTGTACGTGCGGGCGGCGCTGGACGTGCTCGAGTTCCCGCCCACGGACCCGGCGCTGCGGGCCGAGCTGGAGGCGCGCGCGCAGCGGGAGGGCCTGGCCGGGCTGAGGGCCGAGCTGGCCGCCCTGGACCCGGTCTCGGCGGAGCGGCTGCAGGACGCCCGCCGCATCGTGCGCGCGCTGGAGGTGTGCCGGCTGACGGGCCGCCCGTTCTCCGCGTTCATGCCGGAGCGCACGTACGCCCCGGAGGTCGCCCCCGTGGTGCAGCTCGGCCTGCGCCTGGACCGGGCCGAGCTGCACCGGCGGATCGCGGCCCGGGTGGAGCGCATGCTGGCCGAGGGCCTGCTGGACGAGGTCCGCCGCCTTGACGTCCCCGGGCCGGACGGGCTGCGGCAGGGACCGACCGCGTCCCGCGCGATCGGCTACGCCCAGATGCTCGCCGTCCTCGACGGCGAGCTCACCGAGGCGGAGGCGGCCGAGCAGACCGTCGTGGCCACGCGCCGGTTCGCCCGACGCCAGGAGACCTGGTTCCGGGCCGACCCGCGCGTCGTCTGGCTCGACGCGCAGGGCGAGGACGTCGTGGCGGAGGCGCTCGCCGTCGTCGCCGGGGGCGCCACCTAGACTGGGCCCATGACCGAGCAGCCCGCGGCGCCCGCCGCCCAGGACCCCCTCCACGCGAGCGCGCCGCGCGTGCCGTTCACGAAGGGCCATGGCACGGGCAACGACTTCGTGCTGATCGCCGACCCGGACGGCAACACGCAGCTCGACGCCCAGCGCGTCGCACGGCTGGCTGACCGGCACCGGGGGATCGGCGCCGACGGCGTCATCCGCGCCGTGCGCTCGGCACGCCTGCCGGAGGGTGAGGCGCTGCTCGCCGAGCACCCCGAGGCCGAGTGGTTCATGGACTACCGCAACGGCGACGGCTCGATCGCCGAGATGTGCGGCAACGGGGTGCGCGTCTTCGTGCACTTCCTGGTCGAGAAGGGCCTCGTGGACCTGGCCCCCGGCCGGGCGATCACCATCGGCACGCGCGCCGGCGTGAAGGCCGTGACCCGGCTCGAGCACGGCTACGCGATCGACATGGGCCCCTGGTCGTACCTCAACCCCGAGCTGGCGGAGGAGGCGGCGTCGGACTCGATGGTCCTCGCCCACGGCCTCACCGATCCGCGTCCGGCGCTGAGCGTCTCGATGGGCAACCCCCACACCGTGGTCCCGCTGGCCTCCTTCGCCGACCTGCAGGGCCTGGACCTGGGCCGCGCCCCCGAGGTGGACCCCGCCCCGCCGCACGGCACGAACGTCGAGTTCGTGGCCGCGCACGAGCCGCTCGTGCGCGAGGGCGTCGGCCGCGTGCGGATGCGCGTGCACGAGCGCGGGGTGGGCGAGACCCAGTCCTGCGGGACGGGCGCGTGCGCGGCGGCGGTGGCGATGCGCGCGTGGTCGGGCGACCAGGGCTCGGACTCGTGGCTCGTCGAGGTGCCCGGTGGCGTGCTGGCCGTGGACGTCGTGCCGGGCCCGGAGGGGGCCGAGCACGTGGTCCTCTCGGGCCCGGCCGAGCTCGTCTTCGACGGCGAACTCACCGCCTGACCGCTTTCGTTCGGGAAACGGCGGGCCACGAACCGCTGTCGTTCGGGAAACGGCGCCTCAGCGCGCCCGCGCCACCCGCAGGATCCGGAAGCCCTTGACGCTGTCCGCCCGCTCGGCGGTGAACCGGCCGGGCGCGCGCTCCTCGAGCATCCGGCCGATCCACGGCAGCAGCGAGTCCGCGCCCAGGTTCTTCTGCACCACCAGCCAGGCCTCGCCGCCGGGGGCCAGGCGTGGCAGCCACCGCTCCAGCAGGGCGTGCAGCGCCGGCTTGCCGATCCGGATGGGCGGGTTGGACCAGATGAGGTCGAACTCCGCGCCCTCGGGGACGTCCTCCGGCCGCAGTGCCACGACATTGCCGAGGC
The DNA here is from genome assembly GCF_900537135.1 of Micrococcus sp. Alg238-R198. NCBI lineage: Bacteria > Bacillati > Actinomycetota > Actinomycetes > Micrococcales > Micrococcaceae > Micrococcus > Micrococcus sp. Alg238-R198. The sequence continues at coordinate 364,973 of NZ_UNRH01000001.1, read as the reverse complement.
CCAGCGCCGCGGCGTTGTCGCGGGTCAGCTGCAGGGAGCGGTCGTTGACCTCGACGGCGGTCACCTCCGCCTCGGGCGACCGCATTGCCAGCGTGAGGGCGATCGGTCCCCAGCCCGCGCCGACGTCGAGGAACCGGCCCGTCGCCGGCGGCGCGGGCACGGCCGAGAACAGGGCCGCGGTGCCCTTGTCGAGACCGTCCGGGGAGAAGATCCCGTTGGCCGTCTGGACCTCGACGTCGCGGCCGGCCAGGCGGGTCCGCAGGGTGCGGCGCCGCTCGGGCGCGGAGGGGTCGGCGTCGAAGTAGTGGGATGCGGAGCTCACGGCGACCATGGTAGCCAGCGGGTCGTCGCGGCCCTCAGCCCGACGCCGGCCCGGCCAGGTCCGCGAGGATCGCGCGCACGGCGTCGCGCCCGGCGCGGTTGGCCCCGACCGTGGACTGGGAGGGCCCGTAGCCGAGGAGGAACAGGCCCGGCTCGTCCAGGGCGCGCCCGCCCGCCACGCGGATGCCGCCGGCGGGCGTGCGCAGCCGCAGCGGAGCGAGGTGCCGGATCGCCGGCCGGAAGCCGGTGGCCCAGAGGATCACGTTCGACGGTTCGAACGAGCCGTCGGGCATCCGCACCCCGTCCGGCTCGACGGCCGTGAACATGGGGTGGCGCACCAGCGCGCCTCGTGTCTCGGCCTCGCGCACCCAGGACGAGCGGTGCATCCCGGTCGCCTCGACCACGGAGCCCGGCGGCAGGCCCGCACGGGTCCGTTCGTCCACCCCGCGCACCGACTCGGCCAGGGCGCCGGGCGCGGCCGAGTCCTGCCACTGCGGCTCGCGGCGGGTCACCCACAGGGTGTCCGCGACCGTGGAGATCTCGGCCAGCAGCTGCGTCGCCGAGACGCCCATGCCCACGATCACCACCCGCTGCCCGGCGAACTCGTCCTTGGACACGTAGTCATGGGTGTGCAGCTGCCGGCCGCGGAACGAGCGCATCCCGGGCACCGAGGGCCACCGCGGGGACGTCCAGGTGCCGGTCGCGTTGACCACGAAGTCCGCCCGCCACGTGCCCGGCGCCCCGTCCGTACGGACGAAGAACCCGCGCGCACGTCCCGGCTCGCCGATCCGCTCGACGCGCCTCACACGCACGGGCCGCCGGATCGGGAGGGCGAACCGTGCCTCGTAGTCCGCGAAGTAGGCCGGCAGCAGGGCGTTGGCGCGCGCGGCCGGGTCGGCCGGCGGCACCGGGTCGCCGGGCAGCTCGTGGATGTGGTTGACGGTGGCCATCGTGAGCGAGTCCCAGCGGTGCTGCCACGCCCCGCCCGGGGCGGTCTCCGCGTCGAGCACCACGAACGTGCCGGGGGCGTCCTCGGGGACGCCGGCGGCGCCGTCGTCGTTCGGACCCAGCCCCACGAAGCCGCGGCGGCGCAGGTGGTAGGCGGCGGACAGCCCCGCCTGGCCCGCGCCGATCACGACGACGGTCGCCCGGCCCGTCCGGCCGGGCTGCGGCGGGGCGGGGGAGGGGGACGCGGTCATGCCCGCAGGATACGTGGGCGTCGTCGGCGGACCGGGCGTCGGGGCCCCTGTCGCCCACGCGCGCCGCCCGGTATACTCGACGCTCATGTGGATGTTCCTGCGCTGACGCCCCCGCGTCACTGCCCGCCCCCGCCCCTCGCGCGCCCGCCTCGGATGAGGCCGTCGAGCGCGCCCCGGCACCTGATGGAGATCCCACCATGGACGATGTGGTCCGCCCCTGCACGCCCGCCGACGAGACCTCGTGGCTGCGGTGCCGCGTGCTCACCTTCCTCCCGCGAACGGAGCCGCCGCGAGATCGTCGCAGCGCGGCGCCGACCTCCGCCTAACCGGCCGTGCGCGTCACCCGCCACGTCCGCCCCCTGCGGACAGCCGCCTAACGCGTCCGCCGACCCCTCTACCCTGAGACGATCGGGTCGCCCGACCGCGGCGGCCCAGAGGAGACCATGACTGAGAAGAACCAGCACACCCCCGGCCCCCAGGGCGCCCACGGCTCCGAGGACGAGATCCAGGCCGTGATCGACCGCATCCTGGGCGCCGATGACGCTCGCCGCGCCTCCGAGCGCGAGGCGACCGGGCGCGGCTCCGCGGACAGTGTGGTCGCGGACCACGAGGACGCCCCCGACGCCGGCACCCCGGACCGCTCCGGCGCGCTCGCGGGCCGTGCACTCGCCCTGGACGAGGGCGAGGACGGGCACACGGACGCCGACGGTGACCAGGACGAGCTCGCCGCGCGCCACTCCCTCAAGCGCGTGCAGGGCCTGTCCACCGAGCTCGAAGACATGACCGAGGTCGAGTACCGTCAGCTGCGCCTGGAGCGCGTGGTGCTGGCGGGCGTCTGGACCGAGGGGTCCGCGGAGGACGCGGAGAACTCCCTGCGGGAGCTGGCCGCGCTCGCCGAGACCGCGGGCTCGGAGGTGCTCGACGGCGTCATCCAGCGCCGCGCCACCCCGGACCCGGCCACGTTCCTCGGCAAGGGCAAGGCGCAGGAGCTCGCCGAGATCGTGGCGCTCTCCGGTGCGGACACCGTGGTGGTGGACTCCGAGCTCACCCCGTCCCAGCGTCGCGCGCTGGAGGATGTGGTGCGGGTGAAGGTGATCGACCGGACCGCGCTGATCCTGGACATCTTCGCCCAGCACGCGAGTTCGCGTGAGGGCCGCGCCCAGGTCGAGCTCGCGCAGCTCGAGTACCTGCTGCCGCGCCTGCGCGGCTGGGGCGAGTCCATGTCCCGGCAGGCCGGCGGCCGTGCCGCCGCCGGCGAGGGCATCGGCTCCCGTGGCCCCGGTGAGACCAAGATCGAGCTGGACCGCCGCCGCATCCGCACCCGCATGGCGAAGCTGCGTCGGGACATCGCCGGGATGAAGCCGGCCCGCGAGGCCAAGCGCGCCAACCGTCGTCGCAACCGGGTGCCGTCCGTGGCGATCGCCGGGTACACCAACGCCGGGAAGTCCTCCCTGCTCAACCGCCTCACCCACGCCGGGGTGCTCGTGGAGAACGCCCTGTTCGCCACGCTGGACCCCACCGTGCGCAAGGCCATGACGCCGGACGGCATCGGCTACACCCTCTCGGACACGGTCGGCTTCGTGCGGAACCTGCCCACGCAGCTGGTCGAGGCGTTCCGCTCCACCCTCGAGGAGGTCGCGGACGCGGACGTCATCCTGCACGTCGTGGACGGCTCGCACCCGGACCCCGAGGGCCAGATCGCCGCGGTGCGCTCCGTGTTCGCGGAGGTGCACGCGCACCGGATCCCCGAGATCATCGTGCTGAACAAGGCGGACGCCGCGGACCCGGCCGTCATCGCCCGGATCCGGGCCAAGGAGCCCCACGCCGTGGTGGTCTCGGCGCGCACCGGCGAGGGCATCGACGAGCTCGAGCGCGCCATCGCGGCCACCATCCCGCGGCCGGACGTGCGGCTCGAACTGCTGATCCCGTTCACCCGGGGTGAGCTGGTCTCCCGCCTCCACTCGGCGGACGCGGAGATCCTGGCCGAGGGGTACGAGGAGGGCGGCACCCGCCTGTCCGTGCTGGTCCGTGAGGACATCGCGCCGGACTTCGCCGAGTTCGTCGTGGAGGCGGACGCGTTGTGAGCGGCGGGGCGGAGGAAGTCGGGGCAGGCGGCGCGCAGCCCCGCACGGAGCACGAGCGCGAGGCACTGCGCCTGCTGGACGCCGCGGTGCAGGCCACCGGCGGCCAGCACCGCGCGGGCCAGCGGGAGATGGTGCTGCAGGTGGCGCGCGCCCTCGAGTCGCGCCGCCACCTGCTCGTGCAGGCCGGCACCGGCACCGGCAAGTCCCTCGCCTACCTCATCCCCGCGCTCCAGCACGCGATGACGCAGGAGGACCCCGTCGTCGTCGCCACGGCCACGCTCGCCCTGCAGGCCCAGATCATGAAGCGGGACGCCCCCCGGCTGGTCGAGGCGCTCAAGGACGAGCTGCCTCGCGAGCCCGTCGTCGCCCTGGTCAAGGGCCGCTCCAACTACCTCTGTCGCCACAAGGTGGACGGCGGCTACCCCGGGGATGAGGGCGAGGAGGCCCTCTTCACGGTCGCCGACGACGGCGGGGTGATCGGCTCCGCCACGGACGGCGCCGCCGGGCCCTCCTCCCTGTTGGGCAAGGAGGTCATGTACCTGCGGGCGTGGGCGGACCAGACCGAGACCGGGGACCGCGACGACCTCGAGGTCCCCGTCACCGACCGCGCGTGGCGGCAGGTCTCCGTCACCGCGGTCGACTGCCTCGGCGCGTCCCGCTGCCCCCAGGCCGAGGAGTGCTTCTCCGAGCGTGCCCGCGCGGACGCGGCGGACGCGGACGTCGTGGTCACCAACCACGCGATGCTCGCCATCAGCGCCTTCGAGGGGCTCGCGGTGCTGCCGGCGTACTCGGCCGTCGTCGTGGACGAGGCCCACGAGCTGCAGGACCGGGTGACCGGTGCGGTCACCGGGCAGCTGTCCGGGTCGATCGTGCACGGCGCGGCCACCTCGCTGCGCCGCCACACCACGGTGGCCGTGGAGGACCTGATCGAGGCCGGGGCGGCCCTGGACCGCGCGTTCACGGACACCCCGTCCGGCCTGATCGCCGCGGGCCCGGACGAGGTGCAGGAGCAGGCCCTCACCGGCGTCCTCACCGCCGCGCGTCAGTGCCTGTCCGACCTCGGCCAGGACAAGGACAAGGAGGCCGACGCCGACGGCGGACGGCAGATGGCGCGCTCGCGGATCCTCGAGGTCCTCGAGGTGGTGGAGCGCATGCTCGCGGCCCGGCCCGAGGCCGACTTCCCCGAGGTGCTGTGGGCCACCCGCCCCGGCCACTTCGAGCCCGGCGTGGGCTGGCAGCCGGGGGACGAGACCGACCCGCCCCAGCTCTACGTGGCCCCGCTCTCGGTGGCCGGCAAGCTGCGGGAGGGCCTGTTCGGCAAGGCGACGACGGTGCTCACCTCCGCCACGCTCACCGTGGGCTCGGGGGAGCGCCGGTTCGACTCGGTGGCCGGCGACGTGGGCCTGGCCGGCCCGGACGCCCCGAAGTTCGAGGCCCTCGACGTCGGCAGCCCCTTCGACTACCCGCGTCAGGGGGTGCTCTACGTGGCCCGGCACCTGCCCCGGCCCGGCCGGACGGCCTCGCCCGAGTCCCTGGATGAGCTCGAGGCGCTCCTGAGGGCGTCGCGGGGCGGGGCCCTCGGCCTGTTCTCCTCGCGCCGGGCGGCCGAGGACGCCGCCGCCGAGATGCGCCGTCGGCTCGGGCCGAAGACCACGATCCTGTGCCAGGGGGACGCGACCCTCTCCGCCCTCGTGCGCCAGTTCTCCGAGGAGCCGGACACGTCCCTGTTCGGGACCATGAGCCTGTGGCAGGGCGTGGACGTGCCGGGGAACTCGCTGCGGCTCGTGGTGATCGACCGCATCCCGTTCCCGCGGCCGGACGACCCGCTCTCCCAGGCCCGCACCCGGGACGTCGCCCGGCACGGCGGCAACGGGTTCATGCGGATCTCCGCCACGCATGCGGCCGTGCGCATGGCCCAGGGCGCCGGGCGCCTCGTGCGCTCCGTGACGGACCGCGGCGTGGTGGCCGTGCTGGACCCCCGCCTGGCCACCGAGCGGTACGGCGGCTACATCACGAGCGCCCTGCCGGACTTCTGGCGCACCACGGACCGCGACGTCGTCCGCGGGGTGCTGGCACGGCTCGCCTCGGGCGATTGACCTCGCTCGGCCTCGGGCCGTCGGCCCGGCCGGAGGGAGCGGGTCAGAGCGAACGCAGGACCGTGACGACCCGCCCCATCACGGTGGCGTGATCGCCGAGGATGGGCTCGTAGGCCGTGTTCTGGGGGAGGAGCCAGGTGTGCCCGTCGCGGCGGCGGAAGGTCTTCACGGTGGCCTCGTCGTCGAGGAGGGCCGCGACGATGTCGCCATTCTCCGCCGTGTCCTGCCGGCGCACCACCACCCAGTCGCCGTCGCAGATCGCGGCGTCCACCATCGAGTCGCCCGTGACGCGCAGCATGAACAGCTCGCCCTCGCCCGTGAGGCGTCGCGGGATCGCCATGACGTCCTCGACCTGCTGCTCAGCCAGGACCGGGCCGCCCGCCGCGATGCGGCCGACCCAGGGGACCGGCACGCTGTCCGCCTCGTCTGCGCCGGTGTGCCACGCGGGGATCGCGGAGACCCGCGACGACGGCGCAGCGGTGGGGGAGGCGGCCTCGCCCAGCGGGGTGCCGTCCACGTCGAGCAGCACCTCGAGGGCACGCGGGCGTCCGGGGTCGCGCCGGATGTAGCCGTGCCGCTCGAGACGGCCCAGCTGGTGCGTGACGGAGGAGAGCGAGGCCAGGCCCGCGGCGTCGCCGATCTCGCGCATGGAGGGCGGGTAGCCGTGGTCGGCGATCGCGTCCCGGATGGTCTGCACGATCCGCCGCTGGCGGTCGGTGAGCGGCGCGCGCGCCGCCGGCTGATCGTCGGTGGTGCTCATGGCTGCCGTCCGTTCTCCCGGGGTGATGGTGGCCGGACTCGTGTTCCGGCGTCCGGCTGCCGTCCGGACGCTTACCGTGTCCGCCCCCGCTGGTTGCCTGTGTCTTGGCGGTCCCGGGGCGTTCCGGGGCGTCCGTGCATGGCCTCGAGCCTAGAGGAGAGCCGCCTCTCCTTCAAAGATATGTTCGATCTCGTCGTGGCATGTCTCGAACACCTGTGCTAGAAAGGCATTCGAACGGATTCGAACACATGTTCGATCACCTGGAGGGCATCCGCCCCGGAGGAGGACACCATGACGCTCACCACCGCCCAGTTCGCCGGCTCGCCCGCGACGGCGCGGCCGCGTCCGGCCACCATCCGTCTGACCCGCCGCGGCCGCCTCGTGCTGCGGGGGATCCCCGTGATCGCCGCGGCCGTGGCCGCCACGCTGGCGGCCGCCTTCTTCCTGGGTGTGCTGCTGTCGCCCGCCGCGGTGTCCGCGGACACCGCGGGGCCCGCCACCCAGTCCGTCACGGTCATGCCCGGGGACAGCCTGTGGACCATCGCCACCACGGTGGCTCCGGAGGCGGACGTCTACGAGGTGATCGCCACGATCGACGAGCTCAACGGGCTCGAGGGCCGGGCCCCCGCGCCGGGCGAGGAGCTGTTCGTCCCGGCCACGCGGTGACGCACGGCGGGCCTCGCCCTCCACGCTTCCTAGACTGGCGGCCATGACCGACCTCAGCTCTCTGCCCCTGCGTGAGAACCTCCGCGGCCTGAGCCCCTACGGCGCCCCCCAGCTGGACGTGCCGTACATGCTCAACACCAACGAGAACACGCATCCGGTGCCGGAGGAGGTCGCCGCCGCCATCGCCGAGCGGGTCGCGGCCGTCGCCGGGGGGCTGAACCGCTACCCGGACCGCGAGTTCACGGGGCTGCGACGTGCGCTCGCCGGCTACCTCGGCCACGGCCTCACGGCGGACCACGTGTGGGCCGGCAACGGCTCCAACGAGATCCTGCAGCAGATCCTCCAGGCCTTCGGCGGCCCCGGGCGGACACTGCTGAGCTTCCTGCCCTCGTACTCCATGTACCCGCTGCTGGCCGGCGGCACGGACACCGTGTTCGTGGACGGCGGCCGTGCCGAAGACCACACCCTCAGCGCCGAGCACGCGGCGGCCATGGTGCGGGAGCACCGTCCGCACGTCGTCTTCCTGGCCTCGCCCAACAACCCGACGGGCACCGCCCTGGACCTGGCGACCATCGAGGCCGTGTACGCCGCGCAGGCGCAGAACGAGGCCGCCGGCGGGCCCGGCGCCATGGTCGTCGTGGACGAGGCCTACGCGGAGTTCGCCCTCGCCGGCACCCGCTCCGCCCTCACCCTCCTGCCCGGCCGTGAGCGGCTGATCGTCACGCGCACCATGTCCAAGGCGTTCGCCCTGGCCGGCGCGCGCCTGGGCTACCTGGCCGCGGACCCCGCCGTCGCCGACGCCCTGCGCCTGGTGCGCCTGCCGTACCACCTCTCCGCGGTCACGCAGGCCACGGCGGAGGCCGCCCTCGATCACGTGGACGCGCTGCTGCGCACCGTGGAGGACATCAAGGCCCAGCGCGACCGCATCGTCTCCACCCTGCGCGGCCTGGGACTGAGGCCCTCGGTGTCCGACTCGAACTTCGTCTTCTTCGGTCACCTCGAGGACGCGTCCGACGTGTGGCGCCGCCTGCTCGACCGCGGCGTCCTCGTGCGGGACGTCGGCATCCCGCACCACCTGCGCGTCACCGCCGGCACCGAGGCGGAGACGACGGCGTTCCTCACCGCTCTCGCGGAGGTCCTCGGCGAGACCGGGGACCGGTCCTGAGGCGTCACCGGAGTCTCGGCGTCCGCCCGGCTCCCTAGGATAGGGACAGCGCGCGCGGCGCCCCGGCCCGCCGGCACCGGCCGCGCGCACCCGCATCCCCCCGCACCCGTCCCGGACCGGTGCGGACCCAGCCCGAGGAGGACCCGTGGCAGCCGAGTTGATCTCCGGACGCCGTGCGCGCATGACGCGCACCACGAGCGAGTCGGACGTGTACGTCGAGATGGATCTGGACGGCACCGGCCGCGCTGAGATCTCCACCACCGTGCCGTTCTACGACCACATGCTCACCGCGCTGTCCCGGCACTCCCAGATCGACCTGACGGTCCGTGCCACCGGGGACACGCACATCGACGTGCACCACACGGTCGAGGACGTCGCCATCACCCTGGGCGAGGTGCTCAAGACCGCGCTCGGGGACAAGTCCGGCATCCGCCGCTTCGGCGAGGCGTCCGTGCCGCTGGACGAGGCGCTGGCGCGCGCCGTCGTCGACGTCTCCGGCCGGCCGTACCTCGTGCACGAGGGCGAGCCCGAGGGCCAGCAGTACCACCTCATCGGCGGGCACTTCACCGGTTCCATGACCCGCCATGTGTTCGAGTCGATCACGTACCACGCGGCGATCTGCCTCCACATGGACGTCGTGCGAGGCCGGGATCCGCACCACATCGTCGAGGCGCAGTTCAAGGCCTTCGCCCGCGCCCTGCGCGCCGCCGTCGAGGACGACCCCCGCATGACCGGCGTGCCCTCCACCAAGGGCGCCCTCTGATGGCCCGCCCCACCACCGTCCCCGGCGTGCGGCCGCGCGTCGCCGTCCTGGACTACGGCTCGGGCAACGTGCACTCGGCGCTGCGTGCCGTGGAGCGGGCCGGCGCGGAGGTCGAGCTCACGCGCGATCCGCAGGCCGTGCAGGAGGCCGACGGGCTGCTCGTGCCCGGCGTCGGGGCGTACGCGTCCGTGATGCGGGCACTGACCGAGGTCGGCGGCACCCGCTGGATCGGCCGCCGCGTGGCCGGGGGCCGACCCGTCCTCGGCATCTGCGTGGGCCACCAGATCCTCTTCGACGCCGGCGTCGAGCACGGCGAGCGCACCGCAGGCATGGGGGAGTGGCCGGGTGTCGTCGCCGAGCTGCCCGCCGAGGTCCTGCCCCACATGGGCTGGAACACCGTCCGGCCGCCCGAGGGCAGCGCCCTCTTCGCGGGCATCGAGGACGAGCGGTTCTACTTCGTCCACTCCTACGGCGTGCTCGAATGGGAGTTCGACCAGACGATCTCCGCCATGCGTCCGCCCCAGGTCACCTGGGCGCACCACGGCGCGGACTTCATCGCCGCCGTGGAGAACGGCCCCCTGTCGGCCACGCAGTTCCACCCCGAGAAGTCCGGGGACGCCGGGCTGCAGCTGCTGCGCAACTGGCTGGAGACCCTCTGATGCCCTACTGGTCCGTCCTCTACCTCGCCCTCGGCGGGCTGCTGCTCGGCGCCGCCTGGTCCATGCGCACGCAGAAGGCGCCGCTGTGGGCCATCGTGATCGTCCTCGTGCTGGCCGGCATGGCCATCGCCGCCTCCTTCCTGACCGTCGGCGCCTGACCGCGCCGGCCGCCCCACCCGAGAGGAACCCCATGACCCCGAACGCCCCCGCCCTCGAGCTGCTGCCCGCCGTCGACGTCCAGGACGGCCAGGCCGTCCGCCTCGTCCAGGGCGAGGCCGGCAGCGCCACCTCGTACGGCGACCCGGTCACCGCCGCCCTGGACTGGCAGCGCGCCGGCGCGGAGTGGATCCACCTCGTGGACCTGGACGCGGCCTTCGGTCGCGGTGACAACCGCGAGGTCATGCGCCGTGTGGTGGAGGAGATCGGCGTGAAGATCGAGCTGTCCGGCGGCATCCGCGACGACGCCTCGCTCGAGAACGCCCTCGAAATGGGTGCGGCGCGCGTGAACCTGGGCACCGCCGCCCTCGAGGACCCGGACTGGACCGCGCGCGTCATCGAGCGCTTCGGCGACCGGGTGGCCGTGGGCCTCGACGTGCGCGGCACCACGCTCGCCGCCCGCGGCTGGACCAAGGAGGGCGGCGACCTCTGGGAGGTGCTCGCCCGCCTCGAGGATGCCGGCTGCGCCCGCTACGTGGTCACCGACGTCACGAAGGACGGCACGCTCAAGGGGCCGAACACGGAGCTGCTCGCCCAGGTCTGCGCGAAGACCGCGAAGCCGGTCGTCGCCTCGGGCGGCATCTCCTCCCTCGAGGACGTTGCCGCGCTCGCGGCCATGACCGGCCAGGGCGTCGAGGGCGCGATCATGGGCAAGGCGCTGTACGCCGGCCGCTTCAGCCTGGAGCAGGCGCTGGCCGTCGCCGGCGGCGCCACGGTGGAGCAGGCGCGCTCCGAGCAGCCCGGCCCGGTCGCCCCGTGACGGGCTCGCACGACGACGGCGGCCTGGCCCGCGGCGACGGGCTCGGTCCGATCGACGAGACGGTCGCGGTGCCGCATCCGGCGGCCCGGGAGCTGCCGGGGCACATCCGGGCCGCACTCGACCGCATGCGGGAGAAGACCGCGGGCGAGAACACCGCGGACACCGCGGGCATCCCGTGGCAGGGCCGCGACCTCTCCGGCCCCGGCGTGGACGGCTCCGCGAACCCGTTGCACGTGTTCGACGAGGACGACGGCACCAGCCCGGCCGAGTGGACCGCCGTCATGGCGGCCCTGACGGACGGCTCCGCCGGTGAGCGGGAGGTGACGGAGGTGCTCGCGCGCATCCGCGTGTTCGCCGCCGTCGTGCCCACCCTCGCCGGGGACGAGGACGACGTCCACGACCACGCCGACCACACCGGCCACGAGCACGACGTCGCGGCGCACGGGGACAAGGCCGCGGACGTGGCCCTCGTGACCATGCGCGCGCCGGACGGCCGGCAGGCGCTGCCGGTGTTCACGAACGTGCCCGCGCTGACGGCGTGGAACCCGGTCGCCCGACCCGTGGCCGTGTGGCTGCCGCGTGCCTGCCTGTCCGCCGTGGACGAGGGCTGTGAGCTCGTCGTCATCGACGCCGGCGCCGAGCACACGTACGTGGTGCGACGCCCGGCCGTGTGGTCGCTCGCCCAGCAGAGGGAGTGGACCCCCGCCTATCGGGACCAGGAGATCGCGGACGAGATCGCCGAGATCGCCGACCTGGTCCCGAACCTGTTGAACCTGGGCCTCGCACCCGGGTCGGGGGTGGCCACACACACGGGTTCCGGCGCGGTGATGAACGGAGGCGGGGCCGGGCCCGAGCTGCAGATCGTCGCGATGCCCACCCGGGACGCCGACGCGGCCGGGGTGCGCCTGATGACGGCCACGCTCAAGACCCTCCTGGCAGACCTGCCGCTGCTGGCCGAGCGGGCCGACTCCGTGGAGATCACGGTCCGCCGACCCTGATCGGTCGCCCGGCCTGTCCGGTACCGTTGAGGGGGAGGGGAGGGCCCGTGGTGGCCCCACCCCATCCTGGAGGCCGTGCGCCGCGCGCCGGCCCCATGCCTCCCATCCTCCGAGGAGTACCCATGAGAACCAGAACCTTGACCGGCGTCGCCACCGCGGCGCTGGGCGCGGTGGTGGTGGCCGGTGCCGGCCCCGCCCTCGCGCAGACCACGCTCACCCAGGGCTCGGCGATCACCGCGCCGGCCGGGGCGTGCAGCCTGACCATCGTCGACGACGCCACCGCCTACACCGCGGCCCACTGTGGTGCGGGCCAGTGGCAGATCGGCTCGACCGTCCGCGACGTCGACGGCACCGCGATCGGCACCGTCTCGGCACTGCCCGGCGATTCGGGCGTGGACGCGGTCCGCGTGGCCCTGGCCGACGACGTCGACGTCGTGGGCGACTGGTCCACGCGGCCGGCCTCGTCCATCGGTGTGGGCGAGACCGTCTACACCCACGGCTCGTCCGTGCCGCTGGGCGCGCCGAACACCGTGTCCCACACGCAGACCTTCGAGGCCGCCACGGTCTGCGACGACGCGTACGCGGATCAGGTTGCCCTCGACACCGCCTCGACCTACGCCGGCGACTCGGGCGGGGCCGTCTATGACGCCCAGCAGCGGGTGGTCGGGGTCATCTCGGGCATCGCCCCGGTGACCTTCGACGCCGAGGGCAACGTGGTGGGCTGCGACGCCCAGGCGATGTCCTCGATCATGGTCCCGGTCGAGTCCCTCGACGCGCTGGACGCCTCCGCGGCGCCCGCCGCCGAGACCGCCGCGGCCGCGGAGACCGCTCCGGCCGCCGAGACCGCCCCGGCGATCGCCGACGTCGCGGGCCCCGTGGCCGACGAGGACCTGCCCACCGGCGGCGAGCCCGCCGTGGACGAGTCCGAGCTGACCGAGTTCACGCCGGCTGAGGAGGAGGCCATCGCGGCCGAGCTCAAGGCCCGCGCCGAGGCCGCCGCGGAGGAGGAGGCCGCCGAGGCGGCCCCCGCTGCTGAGGCCCCGGTCGCCGAGGCCGCTGCGCCGGGCGTGACCGACGTCGTGGCCGCGCCCGCCGAGGGTGTCGCCTACGGCACCCAGGTGGTCGCGCAGACGGATCAGGGCGGCTTCGCCTCCGTCACCGTCACGGCCTACGACGCCGACGGCACGGTCCTCGGCCAGGACGGCCTGGACCTCACCGGCGAGTACCGCGCCTGGCTGCCCGTGCCGGCCGAGGTGCCCGCGGGCGGCTCCGTGGTGGTCACCGTGGTCGACGCCGCCGGCGCCGCCACGGACGCCACCGTGACCCTGGGCGGTCAGCTGGTCGGCTGATCGATTCCGCCCCGAACGACACGACGAGGCCCGGTGATCCCGCACGGATCACCGGGCCTCGTCACGTCCCGGGGCGGCCCCGGCCAGGTGGGGACGCGGTCAGCACAGCCCCTCGAGCCGCCGTCCCAGGCGGGAGAAGATCCGGGTGAGGGACTCCGCCTCGCCCGGCGCCAGGTCGCCGAGGAAGAGCTCGTCCACCTGCCGGGCGTGCTCGATCGCGGCGCGCCGGAAGGCGGACCGGCCCTCGTCGGTGAGGACGGCCTCGAAGCCCCGCCGGTCACAGGCCACCGGGCGGCGGTCGATCAGGCCGCGGGCCACGAGCGTCTTCACCTGGTAGGTGATGCGCGACGGGGAGAAGACCATCCGGGACGCCAGCTCTCCCAGCCGGAGCCGGCCCTCGGGGGACTCGTAGAGGAGCAGCAGCAGGTTGTAGTCGGCCAGCGACATGCCGCAGTCCTGTTTCAGGCGGCGCTCCAGGACCTCCGTGAGCATCTGGGTGGCCTCGAAGTACGCGCGCCAGGCGCGCTTGGGCGGGTCCACCGGGCGGTGCGCCTCCGAGGCGGAGCCGAACCAGCCGCCGTCGGGCTCCGCCGGCGCCGCGTCCTGCGTGGCGGGCTCAGGGGCCGGGGTTGAGGAGCTGCTCAAAGGGGGTCACCTCCAGGTCGAGGTCCGCGGGCGCGGCGGCGCGTGCCCGCGGGGGGCGGTTCAGGGTGATCTCGGCCAGGTCGCGTCCGGCGGCCCGGATGCGGGACTGCAGCGGGTCGGTCCGCATCGAGGCCTGCACGCCGGCCGCCTCGCCCCAGTCGTCCGAGGCCGCGAAGACCGCGGTCGGCACGATGCGGGCCTTGAGGTAGGCGAACAGCGGCCGCATGGCGGTGTCGATCATGAGCGAGTGGCGGGCGGTGCCGCCGGTGGCGCCGAGGAGCACGGGCACCCCGACGACGGACGTGGGCTCCGCGAGGTCCCAGAAGGACTTGAACAGGCCCGAGTAGGAGGCCTTGTACGTGGGCGAGACCGCGATGACGGCGTCGGCCTGGGCGACCTCGTCCAGGGCGGCGCGCAGGGCCGGGGAGATGGCGAAGGTCACCAGGGCCTGCGCGATGTCCACGGCGAGCTCCCGCAGCGTGATCAGGTGGATCTGCGGGACCACGCCGTGCTCGGAGAGCGCGGCCGAGGCGGATTCCGCCATGCGTTCGGCGAGCATGCGGGTCTGGGACGGGTCCCCGGACCCGCCGGAGACCACGGCGAGGTGCCGGGCCTGCGGCGTGAACGGGGCGGAGGCATCGACGGCGCCGGGGGTGGTCACTTCGCGGCACCGCCCTTCGCGGCATCGGCGGCGGCGCGCTGCTCGGCGGCCGCAGCGCGGTCGAGCTGGGCCGGCGATCCCTCCTTGCCGCCGGGCACGGGGGCCTCGCCGCGGCGGGCGCGCGCCACGAGGAACTCGTGGGTCGGGGCCGCCGGGACGTCGTCCGGCTTCAGAGCGTCGAACTCCTTGCGGAGCACGGGCAGGACCTCCTCGCCGAAGAGGTCGATCTGCCGGAGGACGGTGTCCGTGGGCAGGCCGGCGTGGTCGATGAGGAACATCTGGCGCTGGTAGTCGCCCACCCAGTCGCGGAACGTGAGCGTGCGCTCGATGACCTGCTGCGGCGAGCCGACCGTCAGGGGCGTCATCCTCGAGAAGTCCTCGAGGGAGGGGCCGTGGCCGTAGACCGGCGCGTTGTCGAAGTAGGGGCGGAACTCCGCCACGGCGTCCTGCGACTTCTTCGCCATGTAGGCCTGGCCGCCCAGGGCCACGTACGCCTGATGGGCCTTGCCGTGGCCGTAGTACTCGTAGCGCTGGCGGTACAGGCGCACCATCTGGATGACGTGCTCCTTGTTCCAGAAGATGTTGTTGTGGAAGTAGCCGTCGCCGTAGTAGGCGGCCTGCTCGGCGATCTCGGAGGAGCGGATGGAGCCGTGCCACACGAAGGGGGCGACGCCGTCCAGGGGCTGCGGGGTGAGGGTGAAGTCCTGCAGCGGGGTGCGGTGATTGCCGCTCCAGTCCACGGTCTCCTCGTGCCACAGGCGATAGAGGAGGTTGTAGTTCTCCACGGCGAGCTGGATGCCCTGGCGGATGTCCTTGCCGAACCACGGGTACACGGGGCCGGTGTTGCCGCGGCCCATCGTCAGGTCCACGCGACCGTCGGCGAGGTGCTGCAGGTACGCGTAGTCCTCGGCCAGACGCACCGGGTCCATGGTGGTGATCAGGGTCGTCGCCGTGGAGAGCTGGAGGGTCTCGGTCTGCGCGGCCAGGTAGGCCAGCAGCGTGGGCGGGTTGCCCGGGGCCACGAAGGGCGGGTTGTGGTGCTGACCGGTCGCGAACACCTCGAAGCCCGCCTGCTCGGCGTGGCGGGCGATCTTGACGGTGTCCTTGATCCGCTGATGCTCGGTGGGGGCGGTCCCGTTCGTCGGATCGGCGGTGATGTCACCGATCGTGAAGACGCCGAACTGCATGGTGTGCTCCTCAGTGTGCCCGGGGGAGGGTCTCACGGTGCCGGCCGCGCCGTCGCCGTGTCCTTCAAAAATGAACTATACCGCACAACGAGCCGCCCCGTCCTGAATATTCCGCAGGGCCCGACACGGCAGACTGGTCCCATGAGCCCCGCCTTCGACGCCGGTCGCCTCGCCCACACGGACGTCCTCATCCTGCAGCAGGTGACGAGCTTCCTGTCCAACGACATCCAGGTGACGGACCCGGACGGGCGCACCGTCGTCTCGGTGGTCACTACGGGCGGGGGCCTGGGCCGAATGCTGATGGGGAACCGCAGCTTCGACGTGGTCGACGGTGACGACGGCCGCGTGCTCTTCCGCCTCGCCGACCCGGCCACGTTCGGCCGCGACCGCTTCGCGATCCTGGACGCCGACGGGCTGCCCCTGGCCCACCTCGCCCGCCAGTTCGCGTTCCTGCGGACGTCCGTGAGCGTCGAGGTCGTGGACGGCACGTGCTTCGCGGTGATCGGCGACCTGTGGGACCACGACTACGCCATGACCGTGGGCCAGCAGCCGATCGCCCGCGTGACCGCGCGGTTCGGAGGTGTCATGAACGCCCTGGCCGGGCGCTCGCGGTACGAGATGCGCCTGGAGCCCGGCATGCCGCCCGTGGTGCGCTGCGCCGTGCTCGGCACGGCCATCGCCCTCGACCTGATCCGGGCCAAGGACCGGCGCAGCACCAGCTGAGTCCGCTGGACGTGCGGCCGTCTCGGCGGCGCCTCCGGGGCGTGCCTTGACGCCTCCCATAGGATTCGACGGTGGACTTCGGAGCGTACGGACGGCTGTTGCAGGACCCTCGGATCCGCCATCTGCTGGCGGTGGGGTTCATCGCCCGCTTCCCGCACACCGCGGCCGGGGTGATCCTCACCCTCCACGTGGCGCTCACGCTGGGGCTGGGCTACGGCCAGGCCGGCCTGGCCGCGGCGGCGATGACGCTGGGCATCGCGGTGGGTTCGCCGTGGCGGGGCCGCGTGGTGGACGCGAAGGGGCTGCGCCGCGCACTGCTGCCCTCCGTGATCGCGGAGGCGGTGATCTGGCCGATCGTCCCGTGGCTGCCGTTCTGGCCGATGCTCCTGGCCGTGTTCCTGGGCGGCGTGTTCTCGCTGCCGATCTTCTCCGTCGTCCGTCAGGGACTCGGCGTGCTCACCCGCGGCAAGGACCGGCAGACGGCCTTCGCCCTGGACTCCATCGTCACGGAGACGATCTTCATGATGGGCCCGGCGCTGGGCGCCGTCGTCGCGGCCACGTGGTCGAGCGCCCTCGGCCTGACCATCGTGGGCCTGTCCAGCGCGCTGGGCGGCATCCTGCTGATGTGGTTCAACCCGCCGACACGGTCGAGTCAGCTGGCCGTCGTCGGACCGGCGACCGAGGACCCGTACACCGAGGAGCAGGACCGTCAGGAGGCGATCGCCCAGGCGGTGACCGCCGCGCCCATGCACGTGGAGATGGCCGCCCCCAGCCTGGCCACTGGCGCACTGCCGGCCATCACGGAGGCCATCCCGATCGTCAGCGGGGCGCTGCCGGTGATCGCCGCGGACGGCTCCGGGCCGACGACGGCGCCGCGCCGGGCCCGGGCCGAGCGGCTGCGGCAGTGGCGGCGGAGCCACTTCTCCTGGGTCGGGTCGGAGGTGCTCGGCGTGCTCGTGGTGTCGATGGCGGCCGGGATCGTCATGGTCGGCACCGAGGTCTCGATGGTGGCCGAGCTGGAGTCGCAGGGCGCCGCGGCGTCGGTGGGTCTGGTGTATGCGTTCTGGTGCGGCGCCTCCGCCGTGGGCGGGCTGTTCTACGGGGCGTGGGGCCGCCAGGTGCACCCGTACCTGCTGATGGCGCTGTTCGCCGTGGCGACGGTGCCGCTCGCGCTCGTGGACGGCGTGTGGGCGCTCGCGCTGGCCTCGATCCCCTCCGGCCTGCTGACGGCGCCGACCCTGGCCTCGGCCTCGTCGCGGCTGTCGCATCTCGTGGAGGAGGAGCGGCGTGGCGAGGCGATGGGCTTCTACGGCTCGGCCATGACCGCGGGCGCCGCGATGGGCGCCCCGCTGGCCGGCGTGTTCATCGACAGCATCGCCCCGTCCGCGGGCTACGTGTTCGCGGCGGCCGCGGGCTTCGTGCTCGTGCTGCTGGCCGCCCTGGCGACGGTGGCGCGCGGGCGGCGCTCCGCCTGAGTCGGGCCCGCTCCGCGGCTCAGGCCAGGAGCTCGTGGATGCGTCGGATCAGCATGGCGGTGAGGTCCGCGTCGAAGTCCGCGGTGGAGGAGTCCATGAACAGGTGCCGGTCCGTGTCGTACTCGAAGAGGTCGGCGGGGCGGTCCGGGTGCTCGGCGGTGGCCGCATAGGAGCGGGCGGTCTCGAGGTCGCCCTCGAGGGCCCAGGGGTCGCGGGTGCCGAGGTGGATCTGCAGGGCGGTGTGGGGCTGCCAGAGCGGGGCGTAGGCGTCGAGGGCCAGGACGCCGGCCATGGCGATGCACGCGCGGAAGCCGGGGACCACCTGGGCGGCACGCCAGGCGGGCATCACGCCCATGCTGATGCCCGCGACGACGGAGGCCTCCTGGTGCTCGGCACACGCCCGCATGCCGCGTCGGCCGATCTCCTCGAAGCCGAGGTGCTGGGCGTGGGCGACACCCTCGTCCACGGTGGCGAACGTGCGGCCGTCGTAGAGGTCAGGGGTGTGGACGGTGTGACCGCCGCTGGCGATCTGTTCGGCGAGCGCGCGCACGCCGTCCGTGAGACCGAGGGCGTGGTGGAAGAGGATGATCTGCGCCATGGGTCAGAGCGTAGACCGCGGTGAGCGGCTGCCCCAGAGGGCGGGTGGGTGATCGGGGGCGAAGAAGAGAGGTGGCTCGCGTGTCTCGCCACACGTAGGGTGGCGCTCATCGCGGCGGATCGGAGAGAGCCATGCAGCTGAGACGCTGGGTCCCGCTGGCCCTGGTGGGTTTTGCTCTGCTGGCCTGTTGGATCAACTGGCCGGACCCTTCAGGGCGTGGACCCTGGGGGAGTGCTGTGTCGACTCTGCTGGTCGCAGCGGCGCTCATCGCGTGCATCGCGAGCGCAGTTCTTGCCCGATCGGTGCCGGTTGGGATGGTCGCCCTGGTCTTCTCGGCGGCGGCCCTGGCGGGGTCCCTCGTGACGCAGGCGCCGGCTTCGGTGCCCTGGGTTCTCGCTGGAGCAGGCCTCCCGGCGCGTGCTCTGCTGGGTGGGGACGGGGCCGCTCGAGGCATGAGCGGGCAGCGGCCTCGTCGCTCCATCCGTCCTGCGACCTCCAGGACGTCATCGCCGGACGACGCCGCGGCCGATAGGTCGCCGTCCCCTTAGGACGTACGGCGACGAAGGGGCGCCATGTCTGGCTGCTCCCGGTGCGCTCGCCCGTGACGTCCACGCGGCATCGCCGTCAGTGCGGTCACGCCGGGGCGGGAGACGCGAGCTGGCAGGGCATGCCGGGTTCGGGGACGGCGGGACTGATGTGCACGGCCCGCCCCGGCAGGGGCTCGACCTCGGTCAGCCGGGGCCAGACGAGCCGGTGCTCGGCGTTCGTCCCGGCCGGCACGAAGAATCGATGGGGCAGGTGCAGCAGCAGCCGGCCCGTCGCCAGCTCGCGGCCGCCGAACACCGCCAACCGCAGCCCGGCGGCCGCCGGACGGCCGAGCCAGTCGTGCACGTCCTCCTCGACCGTGCGGTAGGTGTCCCCGACGCGCAGGCCGGACCACGCGTTCCAGCCCGTGATCACTGCCGTGCCGCCGGCGGCCGCGAGCTCGCGCAGGCGGGCCAGGACGGCCTCCCCGGCACCCTCGGAGTCCGGGGTCAGCACCGGCCACCCGGACCGTGCGGCCGCCGCGGCCTCCCCGGTGCCGTCCAGCACGGCCACCGGCCGGCCGCTGCGCATCGCCACCTCGACGACGGCGGCCAGCGTCTCCGCGCGACCGCCCGCGGCCTCGACGATCCATGCGGTGCGTCCCTCCGCGCCGGTCGGCCACCGCCAGGGACGGTGCCGGCCGTGGGCCGCGTCGTCGAGCAGGGCCAGGGCCGTGGCCTCGGCCCGGCGACCGCGGTCCGGCACCCAGCGCTCCGGCAGGGCGGGGGTGACCACGGGCGGGGGTGTGGGCCAGTCACCCGCCGCGTACTTCTCCACCAGGACCGAGACGACGGCCTCCCAGGGGGCGACGCCCGGGGCGGCCGCGGCCTCGCCCAGCCGTCGCCACACGGGCGTGCCGCCGTCGACCGTCCACTGGGATGCGCGGAACGAGACCGTCGGGCGCCCCGCCGTCGAGAGGATCGCGGAGCCGGGGCGACGCGGGTCGAGCCGGGCCGCGGCGGCCGTGCCCACCAGGTCCCACGACTCCTGCTCCGTCGCGGTGCGCAGGGCGATCGTGCTGCCCAGGTTCGAGCGCAGGTCCGAGCCCACCGCACCCGTGGCCCGCTGCGTGGCCAGGATGAGGTGGAAGCCGAGGGAGCGGCCCGTGGCGGCCAGACGCTGCAGGACGGCGGCCGCGTCCGGGTGGTCGTCCACGAGCACGCGCAGTTCGTCGATCGCCACGACGAGCCGAGGCAGCGCCGCGTCCGGATGGCGGCGACGGAAACCGGGATAGTCGCTGACCCCGGCCTCCGCGAAGAGGGCCTCGCGGCGATGCAGCTCCGCCCGGATGG
Organism: Micrococcus sp. Alg238-R198; assembly: GCF_900537135.1. Lineage (NCBI taxonomy): Bacteria > Bacillati > Actinomycetota > Actinomycetes > Micrococcales > Micrococcaceae > Micrococcus > Micrococcus sp. Alg238-R198. Next base: position 344,771 of record NZ_UNRH01000001.1, on the reverse strand, counting down.
CGCTCAGCGCCCGCAACGAGGCCGTTCCCACGTGGTTGGTCTCCAGGCTCATCGTGTGGGGGAGCGCGCCCAGCGGGCCGAACGACGCGCCGCCCTTGAAGTCCAGCAGCAGGAACGCGACCTCGGCCGGCGGGTGGTGCGCCGCGGCTCCCAGCAGAAGGGACAGCAGGAGATCCGACTTCCCGGATCCCGTGGTGCCCGCGATGAGCAGGTGCGGACCGTCGGCGGCCAGGTCCATCTCGACGACGCCCGTCTCGTCGCCGCCCCGGGCGAGGGTCACGGTGAGCCCGTCGACGGCATCGCGGGCGCCCACCTGCCCCGGGGGTGTGAGCGTGCCGTCCCCGTCGTCGGTGGGCAGCAGGCCGAGGTCCACGACGTCGTCGGCCAGCTCGGTCAGCCAGGCGGTCAGGGTGCCGTCGGCGAGGCCGTCGGCGGCCACGTCCTCGAAGCGCTGCTGTTCGGCCGGGACCACGACGGTGCGCCCGCGCAGGTCGACGACGGCGTCCCCCGGCGCAGGCGGCGGCCCGGTGAAGTCGTACTGCGTCCAGGGCAGATCCGTCTGGGCCGTGGGCGTCGTCCCCGCGTCGTCGCCGATGGCGGCCCGCCACGCTCGCCACGCCGGATCCAGTGCCGCGTCCTCAGGAGCCGACACCAGCAGCCGCGGGCCGGACCCGCCCGACCACCAGGTGCGGCGGACTCCACCGGCCTCCACCACGAACGCGCCGTCGGCGGCCACCGCGTGCCGCAGGAGCTGGAACACCGCCCACCGGCAGGCCCCGGCCACATCGCGCGGCGGCCCGACCACGACGACGCGCGACTCCGGCGGTGACGTCGTCATCACGGTGCGCCGCGACGTGACGGCCTCCACCCATGCCTCGTCCGGGTCGTCCCGCGACAGGGACAGCGCCCCGACGCCGGAACCCCACGAGACCGCCACGGCCTCGTCGGCCCCCGACGTCAGCCCGAAGCGGTCCGTCGCGCCGGAGCGGACGGCGCGGGCCACCGCACCGGGGCTCAGTGCCGCCTGAGCCCGCCGGCGCACGACCGCGTCCGCGCGGGCGGCGAGCAGCCGCGCATGCCGCAGCCGGGTACGGCGCTGCATCGCCAGCATGACCAGCGCCACCGTCACGGACAGCACACCGAACAGCAGGAACATCGGGTTGCCCATCATCAGGACCAGGGCGACCCCGAGCACCAGCGGGCCCAGGGCCGCCACCAGCGGGATCACGACGGACTGCCGGGCCGGTGGGGATCCGAGGTCGACGGCGGGCGGCTCCGGCGTGATCGGCCGCGGCAGGGCGGCCCCGGGCCCGCGGACCAGGCCCAGGGCGGTCCGGCCCACAGGGAGCGGGCTGCGGCCGTCCCACAGGCGTCCGGTGTCCCGAGGACCGTCGTGGACGTGCAGCCCGGTGGGCGCGAGCCGCAGACGCATCGGCCGCGACGGGGCAGAGGGGTCGTCCAGCAGCAACCGCGCCCCACCGCGTCCCGTGCTCAACCCGCCCTCCCCCAGAGGGACGAGGCGGCCGGCGTCGGGTCCGTGCTCGGTGACCACCGCGAGCTCCGGCCCCCGGGCCGGTGCACTCCCGACCCGTTCCGCGTACGTCACGCTGCGCGGCCCGGCAGCGCACCGGTGCAGCGACCGGGCGGGAAAACGTTCCCGCACCGCCCGGTCCTGCTCGTCCGCGTCGGCGGGGAAGTGCTCCACCCGCCATGTCTCGGGAGCGGCCCCGCCCAGGATCCGCACGCTCCAGGCCATCCCCGCCCCTCCCTCCTGAGACCGGCGACCGGCCCGTCCGGCCGCCTGGGGACGACCCTGCCACGGCCTGATGGCGGTTCGGGCGGCCTGTGGACAACTCCCCGTCGAACGGGACCGCCGCCACGTTGTCCACAGTCATGGTGTCCTGGACCACACGCGTCGACGGAACGGGGTATCTTCCTGATCGAGACGTGTGCGGCGCTGGGGATGGCGCCGAATCGGGCACAGGAGGGACACATGGATGCGGTGCGCATTCTCGAGGACGAGATCCGGGAGATCGTCCGGCGGCAGGGCATTGACCCGCAGCGTGAGCACGCCCGGGTCCTGACGCTCATCCAGGACGCGGCGGCGGACTACGAGTCCCGCGCGATGGTCAGCTCGCTGCCGGACCTGGAGGATCCCGTGGCGGCGCGGCAGGACCTGTTCGACCGCATCGCGGGCCTCGGGCCACTCCAGCGGCTCATGGACGATCCGTCCGTGGAGGAGATCTGGCTGAACGCGCCGGACGCCGTCTACTGCGCGCGGTCCGGCCGCTCCGAGCTGACGGGCATCGTCCTGACCGAGGAGGAGGTGCAGGACCTCGTCGAAGTCATGTTGAAGTCCTCGGGCCGGCGGCTGGACCTGTCGATGCCGTTCGTCGACGCGGCCCTGCCGGACGGTTCGCGCCTGCACGTGGCCATCCCCGACATCACGCGGCGGCACTGGGCCGTGAACATCCGGAAGTTCATCGCCCGGGCGCGCCGGCTGGACGACCTCGTCCGGGGCGGTTCCCTCACTCCGACGGCGGCCCGCTTCCTGGACGCGGCCGTGGACGTGGGCATGAACATCCTCGTCAGCGGGGCCACCCAGGCGGGCAAGACCACCCTGCTCAACTGCCTGGCCTCGGCCATCGGCCCGCGGGAGCGGGTGATCACCGTGGAGGAGATCTTCGAGCTGCAGATCCCGGTGCGCGACGTCGTCGGGCTGCAGTGCCGCCAGCCGAACCTGGAGGGCCACGGCGAGATCCCGCTGCGCCGCCTCGTCAAGGAGGCGCTGCGGATGCGCCCGGACCGCCTGATCGTCGGCGAGGTGCGCGAGGCCGAGGCACTGGACATGCTCGTCGCGCTGAACTCCGGCCTGGCCGGCATGTGCACGATCCACGCGAACTCGGCCGCGGACGCGCTCACGAAGCTCTGCACGCTGCCGCTGCTGGCCGGGGAGAACATCTCCCGGGACTTCGTCGTCCCGACGGTCGCCACGTGCATCGACGTCGTCGTGCACTGCGAGCGCGACCGTCAGGGCCGCCGGCGGGTGCGGGAGATCCTCACCGTCGGCTCACGGGTGGAGGGCGGGGTCATCGAGACGTCGGCGCTCTTCCAGCGTGACGCCGAGGGCGACCTGCGCCTCAACGAGGGTGCGAACCTGGAGTTCGAGGCGCTCGCCCGTCGCGGCGTGGACGTCCACGAGCTGGTGGGGCTGCGCTGATGGCCGCGCTGCTGGGGCTCGCGCTCGGCTGCGGCCTGTTCCTGCTGTGGTGGTCCCTCTGGTCCCCTCCCACGGAGAAACCCGGGGCCGCCCGCCCCGACTCGCGCCTGCGTGTGCTGATCGCCCAGTCCGGCATCCAGCGTCTCAGCCCGGCCGGCGTCGTGTCCGCCATGGCCGTCGGCGGTCTCGTGGTCGGGCTGCTCGTCCTGTCGCTGACCAGTACGTGGACCATCGCCGCGTGCTTCGCCGTCTTCGGCGCGGCCGTGCCCTGGCTGCTGTTGTCCTGGCAGGCCCGCCGGCGGTCCACGGCACTGCGCGAGCTGTGGCCGGACGCGATCGACCACGCCCGGTCGGCCATCCGCGCGGGCCTGACTCTCCCGGAGGCGCTCATCCAGCTCGGGGAGACCGGGCCGGAGGGGCTGCGCGAGCCGTTCCAGCAGTTCGCCCGGGACTACCGGGCCGGAGCCCGCTTCGTGGACGCACTGGACCGGCTCAAGGCCCGGATGGCCGACCCCGTCGCGGACCGCCTGGTGGTCTCGCTGCGCCTGACCCGCGAGGTCGGCGGCGCCGACATCGGCCGTCTGCTGCAGACCCTCTCCGAGTTCCTCCGGCAGGACGCCCGCATCCGCGCCGAGCTCGAGGCCCGGCAGTCGTGGACCGTGAACGCGGCCCGGTTGGCGGTGTGCGCCCCGTGGCTCGTGCTCCTGCTGCTGGGGACCCAGCCCGCCGCGGTCGCGGCCTACCGGTCCGCCGCCGGCGGGGCCGTGCTCCTCGCCGGCATGGTGGCCTCCGTCGTCTGCTACCGCGTCATGCTCCGCATCGGCGCGCTGCCCCGGGAGAAGCGGGTGTTCGCATGACGTCCGCGCTGATCTGGGCCGCGCTCCTGGGCCTCACCCTCGGGGCGGGACTGCTCCTCATCCTGGTCACCCAGCCGGTGGGCTGGCGCCCCAGCCTCGAGCAACGGGTCGAACCGCAGCTGCGCCACCACATCCCGGCCTCCCGCCTCCTCGAGGAGGAACGTGCGGGCGCCTCACCCTGGGGAGCGTGGGGACGCATCCTCGATCCCGTGGTGCAGGCCGGAGTCGGCTGGGTCCAGCGCATCTCCCCGGGCGGGGTGGCGCTCGACCGCAAGCTGGCCGCCGCGGGGCTCGCGGTCACGTCGACGGACTTCCGTGCCCAGCAGGTCCTGAGCGGAGCCGCGGGGGCCGCCGTGGCGGCCGTCCTCGCGCTCAGCCTCACCGTCACGGGCCGCGTGCCGGTGATCACGGGGGTCGCCCTCGTGATCGCCGGCGGCATGGCCGGGTTCCTGCTCCGGGAGCAGCTGCTCTCCCTGCGGGTGCGACGGCGGCGCGAGGCCATCCTCTCCGAGTTCCCGTCCGTGGCCGAGCTGTTCGCGCTCTCGGTGGGCGCGGGGGAGAGCGCCGCCGGAGCGCTCGAACGCATCGCGGGGACGGCGCGCGGGGAGCTGGCCGGCGAGTTCCGCACCACGCTCGCCGACATGCGTGCCGGGGCGTCGCTGTCCGCGGCGCTCAAGGCCATGGGACGGCGCGTGCAGCTGGCCCCCGTCGAACGGTTCATCGGGGGCGTGCTCATCGCGCTCGACCGCGGCACGCCCCTCGCCGACGTCCTGCGCGCGCAGGCCCAGGACGTGCGTGAGATGGGTCGCCGCGAGCTCATGGAGGCCGCCGGCCGGAAGGAGATACAGATGATGGTGCCCCTCGTGTTCGGCATCCTCCCGCTCACGGTGATCTTCGCCGTCTTCCCCGGCATCTCCCTGATGCGCCTGGGGTTCTGAAGACCCACAACTGAATAGTCCATCCATCCACCCACGATCACCATCCACTCCGGCCGCACGGGCGGCCGGCCACCCGAGGAGGGGACCATGCTCCACCACCACGCCATCACCGTCCTGGCCGCCCTGCGCGCCCTCATCCACGACGACGTCCGCGACGAGCGCGGCGACGTCCCCGGCTGGGTGATGATCACCCTCATGTCCGCCGTGCTCGTGGCCGGCCTGCTGGCCCTCGCCCTGCCGGCGCTCCAGGGACTGTTCAACCAGGCCATCTCCCAGGTGTCCCAGGGCGGCTGAGCATGCCCCGGGGTGCTGCCCACGGCGCGCAGGCGCCCCGTGGCGGCCACACGGGTGTCCGCTGGCGGGACGACCGGGGCGCCGCGGTGGCCGAGTCCACCATGGTGATGACCCTGGTCGTCCTGCTCTTCGCGGCGCTGCTCCAGGCCGGCGTCGTGATCCACACGCGCAACGTGATGATCGACGCCGCCTCCGCCGGCGCCCGGTACGGGGCGCTCGCGGACCGGAGCCCCGAGGACGGCGTCCAGCGGGCTCGGGAGCTGCTCTCGGCCGGCGTGCCCGGCCAGTCCGGGGCCGACGTCGCCGCGGAGCTCACCAGCCAGGACGGGGTCCCGGTCCTGCGCGTCACGGTCTCGAGCTCGCTGCCCGGCCTGGGGTTCCTGCCGGGCCCGATCCCCGTGGAGGTGAGCGGTCATGCGTTCCGTCAATGACGTCCGCGACGAGCGGGGAGCGGCCACGGTCGAATTCCTGGGCCTCACCCTCGTCCTGTTGATCCCCGTGGTGTACCTGATGATCTACGTCTCCCAGGTCCAGGCCGCGGCGTTCGCCTCGGTCGCCGCCGCTGACCAGGCCGTCAAGGCCGTGGTCGCCGAGGCTGATCACCCCAGCGCAGGCGCCGCCCACGCCACCGTCGAGCTCACGCTGGCCGACTACGGCGTGGGCGCCGGCCAGTACGACCTGACCGTCGGCTGCGATCAGGGCGGCTGTGGCACGCTCGAACCGGGCGAGGTCGTCGCCGTGCGGGTGGACGTGGGGGTGCCCGTCCCTCTCACGCCGGCAGCGTGGTCGCTGACCCCCGTGACGGTGGGTTCCGACGCCCGGCAGACTGTGCCGAGGTTCTGATGCGCCGCCGCCTCACCGCTCGCCTGGGTCACGACGACGGGCAGACCACCGTCCTCACCGTCGGCCTGTGCGCCGTGCTCGTGGCCCTCATGCTGGTCATGCTCGCGGTCACCACCGTGCAGTTGCAGCACCGCCGCCTGCAGTCGCTCGCGGACTCGGCCGCCATCGCCGGGGCAGAGGAGCTCGGCTTCCGGCTGGGGGAGGACCCGGGCGTCGTGCTCTCCGACGACGACGTCGCCGCCTCCGCCAGCGCACACCTCGCGGCCGTCGGTGCCCAGGAGGCCGTGCCCGGGCTCGGCGGGATGAACGCCCGCGTGGCCGACGACGGCACCACCGTCGTCGTCACCCTCGACGCCCGGGCCGATCTGTTCGCCATGACCGGCCCGTTCGCGGGGACACTGCCCCTGTCGGTCCCCCTCGAGGCGACGGGCAGCAGTCGCACTAGCCTGGCCCGGTGATCCGCTTCCTCCACGGCATCGGTGGCCGGCCCGCCCACTTCGAGCCCCTTGCTGACGCCCTCGGCGCCGTGGCCGACCTCGCCGCCTCGCCCGCCCTGCCCGGCCACCCGGGCACGGACGCCGGCGGTCAGGGCCGCCCCCGGGCCGCACGGCCGGCGACCGATGCGGACCCCGTCCTCGACGCCGCCCGCACCTGGGCGGCGCAGGCCGGCCCCGTGCCGGGGCTGCTGATCGGCCACAGCACGGGCGGGGTCATCGCGCTGCGCGCCGTCGCCGACGGGCTGGTGCGGCCCCGCGCCCTCGTGGTCATCTACTCGAACGTCCCGGTGACGGACACCGCCCTGGCCGCCCGGGCGGCCAAGGCCCGCCTCGCCGCCCGCCCGGACTGGCGGAGCGTGCTCCGCGCCTCGCTCGCGCGGGACCTCCTCGTCCCGGAGCCGTGGCGCGAGCGGATCCTGACCGACCTGGACGCCACGCCGGACCATCCGATGCGCGAGCTCTGGGCCGCCGTCCTCGCCGCGGACACCCGTGCCCTCTGGGCCGGCATCACCGTCCCGACGCTATACGTGCGCAGCACCCGGGACGTCCACCAACGGGACCTGGACGCGGTCACGCAGCACGCCACCGTCGTCGATGTCAGCACGGGCCACTGGCCGCACGTCACGGAGCCCGAGGCCGTCGCGGCGGCGATCCGCCGCTGGCACGCGACCGTGGCCACCCAGGCTTCCCACCGCTGACCGCGCGCCCGCCGCCGACCGATCATGTGTGCCCCTCCGAAGCGGGCAACGCGCCGAGACGTCCCGCGCGCCGTACACTGATCTGACCGCATCCGGTGTGACGCACGTCTCGAGTGGTCAGTCCGGCGGAAGCCCGTCCTCCCCGCCTGAAAGCCCCGCATGAACCGCTCCATCCTCGGCACGCGCCTCGGCGCCTCCGTCCTCGTCGTCGCCGCCCTGGTCTCCGCGGCCCCGGCCGCCCCGGCGGTCACCTCCACCTCCGGGACGACGACCACCACCGCGACCACAGGGCTCGCGCCGGGCACCTACCTGGCCCAGTCTGGGGACACGTGGGCGTACATCGCCCCACGCGTGGGCGTCGAACTCGCGGACCTGCTCCGTGCCAACGGCGCCACGACCAGCACCGCGATCCGCGCCGGCCAACCCCTCGTCCTTCCGGCCGTTTCGAAGCACCTGCCGGCCACCTCGCGCACCGGCACCCCCTACTCCGGGCCGATGGCCCCCTCCTCGGCCGGTCGCCGGGTGACCGTGATCGGCGACTCCATCGCCCTCGGCGCGGCGTCCCTGATGAACCTCGAAATGCCGGGCCTGACCATCGACGCCCGCGAGGGCCGCACCTTCGCCCAGGGCCTGACACGCCTGGCCGAGCTCAAGCAGGCCGGCCGCCTCGGTGACGTCGTCGTGCTCGGCCTCGGCGTGAACGACGGCGGTGCCACGGCCACCCAGGTCCGCCAGGCGATGAACCTCGTCGGGACCGGACGCACACTCGTGCTGGTCACGGCCTCCGGCCCGGTCGCCTGGGAGACGTCCACCAACACGGCGATGCGCAACCTCGCCGCCACCTACCCCAGCCGCGTGGTGGTGGCGGACTGGAAGCGAGCCTCGGCCTACGTGACGGACTTCCGCGAGGACCGCATCCACCCCCGCGGGCAGGGTGCGAGCGTCTACGCGCGTCTGGTCCGCCTCGCCGTGGACACCGCGCCGGTGCTGCGGTCCACGACACCCCGGACCGTCACGGTCCAGGCCGGCGACACCCTGAGCCTCATCGCCACCCGCTACGGGGTTACCGGCGGCTGGCAGGCGCTGGCCACCCTCAACAAGATCTCCGACCCGTACGTGATCCGCATCGGCCAGACCCTGCTGCTGCCCACCACCTCCACCACGACGACGCCGGCCACCTACACCGTGCTCCCCGGCCAGGGCTGGTACGCGGTGTCCCGCGCCACGGGCGTCCCGGTCACCCAGCTGCTCAGCCTGAACGGCGCCACGTTGACCACCGAGATCCACCCGGGCCAGCGGCTGCGCCTCCGCTGACCAGACGGGGACGGTGGGCCGGCGGCCCTCCGGCGACCCACCTTCCCGAACCCCACCTGCTCCCCACCGCACCGCTGTTCCTGGACGTCGCGCGGGTCTCGGCCCGGGAGGACTCGTCGTCACCGGCCGCGACCGGCGTCCACCCCACGCGGTAGGCTGGCCGAATCATGGCTGACACTGACTTCTCCGCGGAGATCGACTCCCTGCGCCACACCCTGGCCTCCATCGAGCAGGTCTCGGACCTCGACCGCATCAAGGCGGACATCGCCGAACTGGAGCAGCAGGCCTCCGCACCGGACCTCTGGGACGACCCGGAGGAGGCCCAGAAGGTCACCTCCAAGCTCTCCCACCGTCAGACGGACCTCAAGCGCATCACCTCCCTGGAGAGCCGCATCGAGGACCTGGAGACCATGGTCGAGCTCGCCGCGGAGGAGGACGAGCCCTCCCTCCTCGACGACGCGAACCAGGAGCTGACCTCCATCCGCAAGGCCCTGGAGGAACTCGAGGTCGTCACGCTGCTCAGCGGCGAGTACGACCAGCGCGACGCCGTCGTGACCATCCGCGCGGGCGCCGGCGGCGTGGACGCGGCCGACTTCGCCGAGACCCTCATGCGCATGTACCTGCGCTGGGCCGAGCAGCGCGGCTGGTCCACCAAGGTCATGGACACCTCCTACGCGGAGGAGGCCGGCCTGAAGTCCGTCACCTTCGAGGTCAACGCGCCCTACGCGTTCGGCACCCTCTCCGTGGAGGCCGGCACGCACCGCCTCGTGCGCATCAGCCCCTTCGACAACCAGGGCCGCCGCCAGACGTCCTTCGCGGCGGTCGAGGTGGTGCCGCTGATCGAGTCGGACGACTCCATCGAGATCCCCGAGTCCGAGATCAAGGTGGACGTGTTCCGCTCCTCGGGCCCCGGCGGCCAGTCCGTGAACACCACGGACTCCGCCGTCCGCATGACGCACCTGCCCACCGGCATCGTCGTGTCCATGCAGAACGAGAAGTCGCAGATCCAGAACCGTGCCGCCGCCCTGCGCGTGCTCCAGTCCCGTCTGCTGCTGCTGCGCAAGGCCGAGGAGGACGCGAAGAAGAAGGAGATGGCCGGCGACGTCAAGGCGTCCTGGGGCGACCAGATGCGCTCCTACGTGCTGAACCCGTACCAGATGGTCAAGGACCTGCGCACGGGCCACGAGGAGGGCAACCCCTCCTCCGTGTTCGACGGCCACATCGACGATTTCGTGGACGCCGGGATCCGCTGGCGCGCCGAGCAGGTCAAGGCCGCCCAGGAGGACTGAGCCCCACGGCGCGGCCCCGCCGCCCAGGCCACCACGACGCCGGCCCGCACCTCCGCAGTGAGGCGCCGGCCGGCGTCGCCGTTCAAGCCCCCGCAGGGGCCTCGGGCCTGGCCCGGGAGACCGGCCCGGTGGGATGCTCGAAGCACCGGGCAGGCGCCCCCGCGCGCCGGTCCGGCACCAGACTCCATTCCCACCCAGGAGGTCGACCAGCATGACCATGCGCGCCGCCCGTTGGCACGGCAAGAAGGACATCCGCATCGAGGAGATCGACTCGCCCACGGCCGGCCCGGGGCAGGTCCTCGTGGACGTCGCGTGGTGCGGCATCTGCGGCACGGACCTGCACGAGTACCTCGAGGGCCCGATCTTCATCCCGCCGGCCGGGCACCCGCACCCGATCTCCGGCGACGCCGCCCCCGTCACGCTCGGCCACGAGATGTCCGGCACCGTCGCCGCCCTGGGCGAGGGCGTCACGGACCTCGAGGTCGGCCAGAAGGTCGTCGTGGAGCCGTACATCGTGCGCGAGGAGGACCGGGACCGACCGGACTACAACCTCGCGCCGGACATGAACTTCATCGGCCTGGGCGGCGACGGCGGCGGACTGGCCGAGCAGATCGCGGTGCAGCGCCGCTGGGTCCACCCGGTGGCCGACTCCGTGCCTCTCGACCAGGCCGCGCTCATCGAGCCGCTCTCCGTGGCCCACCACGCGTGGGTGCGGGCCGGCTCTCCGACGTCGGGCGTGGCAGTGATCGGTGGCGCCGGCCCCATCGGCGCGCTCACGGCGGCCGTGCTCAAGGGCAAGGGCCTGACGGTGTACGTCTCCGAGCTCTCGGAGCTGCGCCGCCAGAAGGTGCTCGAGGCCGGCGTGGTAGACGAGGCATTCGACCCCCGCGAGGTGGACGTGTCCGCGAAGATCCGCGAGCTGCACGACGGCCAGGGCGCGGACGTGGGCTTCGAGTGCACCTCGGTGGACGTGGTGCTGGACATGCTGCTGGACGCGGTGCGTCCCGGCGGGGTGATCGTTAACGAGTCCATCTGGGGCCACGAGCCCGCCGTGGCCCTGCACAAGCTGGTGATGAAGGAGATCGACCTGCGCGGCACCATCGCGTACGCGAACGACCACGCGGACACCATCCGCATGGTCGAGGACGGCGCCGTGGACCTCGCGCCGTTCATCACCGGCAAGATCGGCCTCGACGACCTGGTCGACCAGGGCTTCGAGACCCTCATCCACCACAACGAGACGGCCGTGAAGATCCTCGTCTCGCCCACCGGCCAGGGCCTCTGAGGCTCCGGCCCGATCCCCGGACGTCCCGACGACGGCCCGCACCCGCGCGCTGCGGGTGCGGGCCGTCGTGGTCCCTGTGCCGCGGCGCGCCGTCACAGACGCGTCGCTCCCTGGCGCGCCTGTGACCGGGGTCATAGACTGCATTTGAGTGAATCGTGATGAACCGAGTTGAACGTCCCAGGAGGACCGCATGACCGCCGAGCTGCCCCAGCCTCAGCCCACCGATGCCGTGATCGTGGGCGGTGCCCGCACGCCCTTCACCCGGCTGCTCTCGCAGCAGGCCGACCTGCGCGCCGTGGACCTGGGCGCCCACGCGATCACGCACGCGCTCGAGCGCGCCGGCGTGGCCCCCGAGGACGTGGACATGGTCTACATGGGCCAGGTCGTGCAGGCCGGCGCGGGCCAGAACCCGGCCCGCCAGTCCGCGCTCGCCGCGGGCATCCCGTGGAACGTCCCGGCCATGACGATCAACAAGGTGTGCCTGTCCGGCCTCACCGCCGTGATCGACGCCGCCCGTCTCATCCGCCTCGGCGAGGCGGACGTGGTGGTGGCCGGCGGTCAGGAGTCCATGACCAACGCCCCGCACCTGCTGCCCGGCGCGCGCAAGGGCTTCAAGTACGGCCCGGCCACCATGCTCGACGCCGTCGCGTGGGACGGCCTCACCGACTCCCTGAGCCACGAGGCCATGGGCGAGCTGACCGAGTCCGGCAACGGCGAGCGGAACATCGCCCGCGCCGAGCAGGACGAGGTCGCCGCGGCCTCGCACCAGCGGGCCGCCCGGGCCCAGTCCGAGGGCGTCTTCGAGGGCGAGATCGCCCCGGTGGAGATCCCGCAGCGCAAGGGCGACCCGCTGGTCGTCTCCCAGGACGAAGGGGTCCGCCCGGACACGACCGCCGAGTCGCTGGGCGCCCTGCGCCCGGCGTTCGCGAAGGACGGCACCATCACGGCCGGCAACTCCTCGCCCCTGTCCGACGGCGCCGCCGCCCTCGTGGTGACCTCGCGGGCCTTCGCCGAGGAGAAGGGCCTGACGATCCTCGCCACGGTGGGCGCACCCGGCCAGACCGCCGGCCCGGACAGCTCGCAGCTGCACTCCCAGCCCTCGGACGCGATCAACGCCGCCGTGCGGAAGCAGGGCTGGGACGTGGCCGACCTTGACTTCATCGAGATCAACGAGGCGTTCGGCGCGGTGGCCGTGCAGTCCCTGCGCGACCTCGGCTACCCGCACGAGAAGACCAACATCCACGGCGGCGCCATCGCCCTGGGCCACCCGATCGGCGCCTCCGGCGCCCGGCTGGCCCTGCACGCCGCCCTCGAGCTCGACCGGCGCGACGGCGGCCGCGCGGCCGTCTCGCTCTGCGGCGGCGGCGGCCAGGGCGAGGCCCTGATCCTCTTCCGCTGACAGACCGCCCCTGACAGAAAGGACCCCGGACATGGCTCTCGACAAGACCGTGGCCACGCCCGCCGAGGCGGTGGCGGACGTGCCGGACGGCGCGTCCCTGGCCGTCGGCGGCTTCGGGCTCTCCGGCAACCCCGTGCAGCTCATCGAGGCCCTGCTCGAGCAGGGCGCCACGGACCTGTCCGTCGTCTCCAACAACTGCGGCGTGGACGGCTGGGGCCTGGGCATCCTGCTCGGCGCGCGCCGGCTGCGGAAGATGACCTCCTCCTATGTGGGGGAGAACAAGGAGTTCGCCCGCCAGTACCTCAAGGGCGAGCTCGAGGTGGAGCTCGTCCCGCAGGGCACCCTCGCGGAGAAGCTCCGCGCCGGCGGCGCCGGCATCCCGGCGTTCTACACCCGCTCCGGCGTCGGCACCCAGGTGGCCGAAGGCGGCCTGCCCATGCGCTACGACGCGGACGGCACCGTGGTGAAGTCCTCGCAGGCCAAGCCCACGGACACGTTCGTGCTCGGCGAGGGCTACCTCAGCCAGACCCCGGACGAGCCCGAGACCTATGTGCTCGAACGCTCCATCGTCACCGACTTCTCCCTCGTGCACGCGTGGAAGGGCGACCGCCACGGCAACCTCGTGTTCCGCAAGGCCACCCGCCAGTTCGGCCCGCCCGCGGCCATGGCCGGCCGCGTGTGCATCGCGCAGGTGGAGGAGCTCGTCGAGCCCGGCGAGATCGACCCGGATGACGTGCACCTGCCCGGTGTCTTCGTGCACCGGATCGTGGAGGTCGGCACGGACATCGAGAAGCGGATCGAGAAGCGCACCGTGCGCGCGTCGGGGGAGGGGCGGGCATGAGCGAGCAGACCACCGGGCGCCCCCGGGGCCTGAGCCGCGACCAGATGGCGGCCCGCGCCGCGCAGGAGCTGCCGGACGGCGCCTACGTCAACCTCGGCATCGGCATGCCCACGCTGATCCCCAACCACATCCCCGCCGGGCGGTCCGTGGTGCTGCAGTCCGAGAACGGCATCCTCGGCACGGGCCCGTACCCCACGGAGGACGCCGTGGACCCGGACCTGATCAACGCGGGCAAGGAGACCGTCACCGTGAACCCGGGGGCGTCCTTCTTCGACTCCGCGCTGAGCTTCGGCATGATCCGCGGCGGCAAGATCGACGTCGCCGTCCTGGGCGGCATGGAGGTCTCCGCCGCGGGCGACCTGGCCAACTGGATGGTGCCCGGCAAGATGGTCAAGGGCATGGGCGGTGCGATGGACCTCGTCCACGGCGCCGGCCGCGTGATCGTCATGATGGACCACGTGTCCAAGGACGGCACCCCCAAGATCGTCGACCAGTGCACCCTGCCGCTGACCGGCCGCGCCGTCGTCGACCGCATCATCACGGACCTGGCCGTGATCGACGTCGTCGGCACCCCGGAACAGCCCCGCCTGGCGCTCGTGGAGACCGCGCCCGGCATCACCGAGGAGCAGGTCCGCGCGCTCACCGGCGCGCCCCTGGACTGAGCCGACGACGCCGCCCCGCGGCCCCGGCGCACCGCCTCGGCGGGCATCGGGCCGGCACGGGATAGACTGGACGGCCGCGCCCTGATCGGGGCGCGGCCGTCGCCGTGGACGCTGGAAGGACGTGAGGCCATGGGCAAGAACAGCAAGGGCAAGGCCGCCAAGCAGCCGGCCCCCGGCGAGCGCCAGGTGATCGCCAACAACAAGAAGGCGCGCCACGACTACACCATCCTCGACACGTACGAGGCCGGCATGGTGCTCACCGGCACCGAGGTGAAGTCGCTGCGCGAGGGCAAGGCCTCGCTCGTGGACGGCTTCGCGGTCTTCTACCGGGACGAGCTGTGGCTCGAGCAGGTCTACATCCCGGAGTACCTCAACGGCTCGTGGACCAACCACGCCGCCCGCCGCCGCCGCAAGCTGCTGCTGCACCGCGCCGAGCTGACGAAGATCTCCCGCCAGATCCAGGATCCGGGCCTGACCATCGTGCCGCTGTCCCTGTACTTCCTGAACGGGCGCGTGAAGGTGGAGATCGGCGTCGCGCGCGGCAACCGCGAATACGACAAGCGGCACAAGCTGCGCGAGCAGCAGGACAACCGCGAGGCCCAGCGGGCCATGCGGATGCGCAACCGGCGCGCCGGCGTGGCCTGAGCGCGGTGGACCCCTTGGGAATGCCTCGGGGGCGTGCTACGTTGTATCTCTCGCAGGGCCGGTTTCAGGACCGGCGGGCCTCGCGCCCTCCGCCTGCAGTGGTGATTGACAACCTCATAGAGGAGTCGCCCCCATGGGGCCGATCGGTTTCGACGGTGTGTGTCGCGTCGGGAGAAGCGGGCCGAGGATGCAGAGTCATCTCGTCAAACGCTCTCTGCAAACCAATAAGTGCCGAATCCAAGCGCACTGACTTCGCTCTCGCTGCCTGATCAGTGATCGAGTCCGTCACCCCGAGGTCGCTGTCGCCTCGGATCGTGGCGTCAGCTAGATAGCCACTGGGCGTCACCCTCGCCGGGGGTCGTGACGCCGACATCAATCCGGCTGGGTCCGGGTTGGCCGCCCGTCTGCGGGACGGCCAGGACCGAGCAACACCCACAGCAGACTGCGCCCGGAGAAGACCTGGCAACACCTCATCGGACGCGGGTTCAATTCCCGCCGGCTCCACTCACCACCACGGGAAGGCCCCGGAATCACCCCGATTCCGGGGCCTTCGTCGTGTCCATGCCGGTGTGCGGCGGCCCGCCCCTCAGCCGGCCAGGACGGCGTGCAGGCCCAGGCCGGCGCCCCAGCCGACGACGACGGCCACCAGCCCCAGCCCCAGATGCGCGGTCCACAGGCGGGCGGCTGTGCCCCATCGACGGGCGAGCGCGGCGTCAGCCGCCTCAGCGGCCACGGTGGACCACGTCCCCAGGGCGAGGCAGAACCCGGACACCACGGCGGACACCGCCGCGACGAGCACGAGCCCCTGCCCGTCGCCCCCGCCCCCGGAGGTGTGCACCAGCTCCGGCACGGCCAGGCCGACGGTGACGCCGAGGAGCAGGGCCGCCGTCGTGTTGGCGGTGAGCAGACCCCGGGGCCCGATCCGGTCGGTCAGGCGCCGGCGCACCAGGGCGCCGAGCGCCCCGCCCGCCGCGAGGCAGGCCAGGAGGGCCACCTGGAGGAGAGCGAAGACCTCGTATCCCGCGCCGCTCATGCGTCCTCCGCCGAACGATCCGTCCCGACCGCGCGCGACCCCGGGGCGCCACCGGCGCGCAGGCCGAGCACGGCCGCCGCCGTCGAGAGTGCAGCCATCAGCGCGAGCACCAGCAGCACCGCTACCGCCGCGGCGAGGACGCCACCCGCCCCGGACGCCGCGGCGCCCAGCCGCACCGGCCACAGCACCAGGGCGACGGCGCTGGAGATGGTGGTGAACGCACCGAGGAAGCCGGTTCCCAGCCCCGCCACCAGGCGTGGACGCCAGTCCGGCCCGCGGCGTCGCGAGGCCGCCCACAGCAGGCCGAGCAGGAACGAGCCGAGCACGTTCACCACGAACAGCGGCAGGGCCTGGACCAGCACGTCGACCGCCCCGAACGCGGCGCCGAACGTGCCGCGGAAGTTGGGCGCCCCGGCCAGCGCGGTCACCGCGTTCATCACCCCCGCACCGCACAGCACGCCCGCGGCACCGCCGAGGGCCACCGCACCCGCAGTGCCGGGCCGGCGATCTGTCCCGCGCCCGCCCCTCCGGTCGGCCGTCGTCTCCCCCCGCACTGCTATCAGGCGCCGCCCTCGGTCTCGTCACCCGCGCGGAGGCGGGCGAGGACGTCGTCGTGGAGCAGGCCGTTCGTGGCCAGCGCGTGCCCGCCGAACGGGCCGTCCTCGCCGTCCAGCGAGGTGAAGCGGCCGCCGGCCTCGCGCACGATCGGCACCAGAGCGGCCATGTCATGCAGCTCGAGCTCGGGCTCGGCCGCGATGTCCACGGCGCCCTCGGCGACGAGCATGTAGGACCAGAAGTCGCCGAAGCCGCGCACGCGCCACACGTCCGAGGTGAGCTGCAGGAACGCGCGGATCGAGCCGCGTTCGCGCCAGCCCTCGATCGAGGAGAAGGACAGCGACGCGTCCTCGACCCGGTCCACGCCGGACACGGTGATCCGCTGAGCACGCGTGAGCGAGGTGCCCGCGAAGGCGCCCTGGCCGGCCGCGGCCCACCAGCGACGGTGCAGGGCGGGGGCGGAGACGACGCCGACGACGGGCTCGCCGTCGATCAGCAGCGCGATGAGGGTGGCCCACACGGGCACGCCGCGCACGAAGTTCTTGGTGCCGTCGATGGGGTCGACCACCCACTGCCGGCCGGAGCGGCTCAGAGATCCGCCGAACTCCTCACCCACGATGCCGTCGCGCGCCCGGGCACGGGACAGGGTCGAGCGGATGGACTCCTCGGCGGCGCGGTCCGCATCCGTGACAGGGGTGAGATCCGGCTTGGTGCTGACCTCGAGGTCCTGGGCCTTGAACCGGGACATCGTGATCGAGTCCACGTTGTCCGCCAGCATGTGGGCCAGCCGCAGGTCCTCCGTGAGGTCGCGGCCGCGGGTCGCAGGGTTCTCAGGTCGCTCCATGCCGCCCACGCTATACCGCGCGGGCCGCCTCAGTCCTCGGACGACGCCGCGTCCTCCGCCCCCGAGGGGGCCAGCCGGTTGCCGAGCAGACGCCGCAGCGAGGCCAGGCGTGCCGCTCCCGAGGGGCCGGCGTGGCCCGCGGCCACCCATGCGTCCAGGCCGCAGCCGGGGGAGTCGGCGGTGTGGGTGCAGCCGCGCGGGCAGTCCGCCAGCCCGCCGGCGAGGTCGTCGAACGCCTCCACCACGCGGTCCGGCTCGACCCAGCCCAGCCCGAAGGACCGGATGCCGGGGGTGTCCACCACCCAGGTGTCCGGCAGGGGGGCGCCGTCGTCGCCCGTCAGCGGCAGTGCGAGCGCGGACGAGGAGGTGTGCCGGCCCCGGCCGGTGACGGCGTTGACGTGGCCGGTGGCCCGTTCCGCGCCGGTGAGCGCGTTCAGCAGCGTGGACTTGCCGACGCCGGAGGGCCCCACGAACGCGCTCGTGTGCCCGATCAGCCGCTCGGCCACCCGGGCCACGAGCGAGGCGTCCAGGGCGGTGTCCCCGGTCTCGGCCTCGAAGGTCGCCGCACCGGAGGTCATCACCTCCAGGTCCAGGGCCTCGTAGTGCGCCACCAGCGCGGCCGGATCACGCAGGTCGGTCTTCGTGATGAGCAGCACCGGGTGGATGCCGGCGTCGTAGCAGGCGACCAGGGCGCGGTCGCTGAAGCCGGTCCGGGGCTCCGGATTGGCCGCGGCCACCATGATCACCAGCAGGTCGGCGTTGGCCACCACCACCCGCTCGACCTCGTCCGAGTCGTCCGCCGACCGGCGCAGGACCGTGCTGCGCTCCTCGACACGGACGATGCGTGCGAGCGTGCCCTCGTCCCCGGAGAGGTCCCCGACGACGGCCACCCGGTCGCCCGTGGCGATCGGCGTGCGGCGCAGCTCGCGGGCGCGCATCGCCGTGATCCGCTCGTCCAGGCGATCCGGCAGCACCACGGCGTACCGGCCGCGGTCCACCGTGGTGACCATGCCGACCTGCGCATCCTCGTGCTTGGGCCGCTCCTTGGTGCGCGGGCGGGTGCCGCGTTTGGACGGGCGCACCCGGACATCGGACTCGTCCCACGCGGAGGGATCGAGGCGCCGGGCCATCAGCGGGCCTCCTCGGCCGCATCGCCGGGTGCCACGAGCGCGGTCCACAGTGCGGGGAAGTCCGGCATCGTCTTCGCGGTGGTCGCCACGTCCACGATGCCGGTCCCCGGCACGCGCAGGCCGACGACGGCGGCGAAGGTCGCCATCCGGTGGTCGTGGTAGGTCTCGAGGGCGGCGGGCGACAGCGGCCCCGACGCGTCCGTCCCCGGGAAGCCGAGCGACGTCTCGTCCTCGTCCACGGTGATCCCCAGGCGGGCGGCCTCGGCGGTGAGCGCGGCGAGCCGGTCCGTCTCATGGCCCCGCAGATGGCCGATCCCCGTCAGGCGGGTGGGCCCGGAGGCCAGCAGGGCGAGCGCGGCCGCGGTGGGGGCGAGCTCGGCCGTGTCCGCGATCTCACCGGCGCCGGTGATGCGGGGCGCGCCGTCGTCGTGGACCGCCCCCGTCACCGTGAGCCGGCCGCGGGAGCGGTCCGTGCGGTCGACCGTGAGGGCCACGCTCGCCCCGAACTGCGGCAGGATCCGCCGCCAGCGGTCGCCGATCTGCGTCGTGCGGGTGGGCCAGTCCGGCACCGTCACGGAGCCGCCCGTGGCCACGGCGGCGGCCAGGAAGGGGCCTGCGTTGGACAGGTCCGGCTCGACGGTCGCCTCGTGTGCCGGGATGCGCCCCGGGGCCACGGTCCACGCCCCGGGACCCGCCTCGGCGACGTCCACCTCGAGCGCGCGCAGCACCCCGACGGTCATCGCGACGTGCTCCGGACTCGGCACGGTCTGCCCGGTGTGCCGCAGCCGGAGGCCGCGCGGCATCCCCGCGGCCGCCAGCAGCGCGGCGGACAGGAACTGGGAGGAGCCGGAGGCGTCGACCGCGACCTCCGGCACGTCGCCGTCGGGGGCCACCGTGGCCGCGTCCGCGCGGGTCGTCATCGTGAAGGGCAGGCGACCGGGCTCGCCCTCCTCGTTGACGGCCACCCCGAGCTGGCGCAGCGCGTCCAGGACCGGGGCCATCGGGCGCAGGCGCGCGCCGGCGTCGCCGTCGAAGCGGACCCGGCCGGGCCGCAGCGCGGCGACGAACGGGACGAAGCGCATGACCGTCCCCGCCAGTCCGCAGTCCACGGCGACATCCCCGGCCAGCGGCTCGCCGACCGGCATCGGATGCACCCGCAGTCCGCCGTCGGACAGGGGCTCGAACCGGGCCCCGAGCGCTGTGAGCGCCGTGCGCATCAATGCCGTGTCCCGCGACTCGAGGACGCCGTGCAGGACGCACGGACCGTCGGCGAGCGCGGCGAGCACGAGATGCCGGTTCGTCAGCGACTTCGATCCCGGCAGCCGCACCTCTCCGCGCACCGGGCCGCGCGCCACGGGCGCGGGCCAGGTCTCGGCGGCGTCGGGACGGGGGGCGGGGGAGTGCGCGGCGGCACGCGTGGGGCGGGTCACCGGACCAGCCTATCCGGCGGCTGTCGGCCGGGGTCGGCCTGTCGCGGGGGAATACCTGGAACGCTCCTGGCGCTCCACTGGACGACCCCGTACCCGTGTCGGCGCACCGGTCCCGCTCGCCGCGGACCGCAGCCGGAGAGGAGCCCCGCATGAGCGCCGCCCTGCTGACGCATCCCTCCCGGACCGTAGACTGGCCCGCGATGAGCACTGACAACAGCCGGCCGGAATTCGCCCGGCCCGAGGACGCCCCCGAGCACGACCGCGCCGACATCGACGTCGCCGCCGAGTCCGAACAGCAGCGCCGTGCCCGGTTCGAGCGTGACGCCCTCGAGTTCGTGGACCAGTTGTACTCCGCTGCGCTGCGCATGACGCGCAACCCGCAGGACGCCGAGGACCTGGTCCAGGAGGCGTACACGAAGGCCTACTCCTCGTTCCACCAGTACCGGCCCGGCACCAACCTCAAGGCCTGGCTCTACCGGATCCTCACGAACACGTACATCAACCTCTACCGCAAGCGGCAGCGCCAGCCCCTCGAGGCGGACAACCCTGAGGTGGAGGACTGGCAGATGGCCCGGGCCGCCGAGCACACCTCCGGTGGCCTGCGCTCGGCCGAGACGGAGGCCCTCGACCGGCTGCCCGACTCCCAGGTGAAGGACGCCCTGCAGGCGATCCCGGAGGAGTTCCGGCTCGCCGTCTACTTCGCGGACGTGGAGGGCTTCGCCTACAAGGAGATCGCCGAGATCCTCGACGTGCCGATCGGCACCGTCATGTCGCGGCTGCACCGCGGCCGCAAGCAGCTGCGCGAGCGCCTCGCGGACTACGCGGCCGCGCGCGGCATCAAGGCCCAGCCGAAGAAGAAGACCGGGCGCGGCGGCACGAAGCAGACCGAGACGAGCACGAAGGAGGCCACGCGATGACCGCGGACCAGCACGGCCATGAGTGCCGCGTCGCCCAGGACGCCTCCCTGGAGCGGCTGTACCAGTACCTGGACGGCGCCCTGACGCCCGAGGACATCGAGCAGGTGCGCGCCCACGTGGCGGAGTGTCCGGACTGCCGGCACCAGAAGGAGCTCGAGGAGCTCATCCGCTCGGCGGTGCGTCGGTGCTGTCAGGAGAAGGCGCCCGCGCAGCTGCGGGCCACCATCATGACCCGCATCACCCAGATCTCGACGACGACCGTCACCTGGGGCTGACACCGCGACATGCGGACCCGTGGGCACCCGATCGGGCGCCCCGACGATGACGAAGGGCCGTCCCCTGAGGGGACGGCCCTTCGTGGTCTCTGCGGTCGCCGGGTGGCACCCGGCCGGTCCGCGACGCCGATCAGCGGATCAGGCGTTGGGACGCTTGCCGTGGTTGGCGCCGTTCCTGCGGCGGTCGCGACGCTTGCGTGCACGCTTGCTCATGACGTCTCCCTTCAACGAGTCGGTCGGTGGTCCATTCTGTCACATCAGGCCGTGGGCTCGGGCAGACCGAGCCACTGGTACCAGCCCCGATGCAGCACGAGCCACGCGATGAGCCCGTGGCCCGCCTGGCCCGGCCGGCCCTGGCCGGAGGCCAGGTCCGAGCGCCACTGCTCGTGGCCCACCAGCGGGGTGAACGTGTCCACGTACACGTGGTTGCGCCGGTCGGCCACATCCAGGTAGGCGGCGTTGAGCTCGGCGAGCCGGGCGTTGCGCTGCTCGTCCAGGGTGGGCGTGGGGCCCACCACGAGCACCGGGATGTTCCGCTGCGAGGCGGTGTCCAGGACGTTGGCCAGGTTCAGCCGCGAGCGGGCGGTCGAGGTGGCCTCCAGGTCCAGGTCCGCGTCGGACAGGGCCACGACGAGGCGGTTCTCCGTCTCCTCGGAGAAGCGCCGCGAGGCCTCGCCCCACCAGCGCTCGTTGAGGTCCTCGGTGGTCTCGTGCGGCACGGCCAGCACGTAGTTCTCCAGCTCCACGTCGGGGGCCTGGGTGCGGGCGAGCACGCGGCCCCACCAGCCGATGGCGCGGGCGTCGCCCGCACCGGCCAGCAGCTGGTCGCCGACGGCGGCGATCCGGATCCGGCGGTTGTGCACAGTGTGTCCTTTCGTCGGCCGATCCGGCGCCGCCGCCGCACCGGAGGGTGCGGCGGCGGCGCAGGGTCGGTCCGGGTCAGCGGCCGAAGGCGGCGTCCAGCAGCGTGCTGAGCTCCTGGTCGTGGCGGCCCTTGGTGCCCGCGGAGGTCGCGGCCGAGGCCGGGCGGGACACGAGGGTCACGGGGCCGTCGAGCTGCGGCACGAGGTTCAGTGCCATGAACGGCCACGGGCCCTGGTTCGCGGGCTCGTCCTGCACCCAGGTGACGTCGGCGACCGGGTAGGCGCGGAGCGCCTTGCGGATCTCGTCGAGCGGCAGCGGGTAGAGCTGCTCCACCCGCACGATCGCGGTGGACGTGTCACCGGACTTCTCGCGGCGGGCGAGCAGGTCGTAGTACAGCCGGCCGGAGACCAGCACCACGCGCGTGACGTCCTTGGCGTCCACCCCGGCGTCCGGGATGACCGGCTGGAAGCCGCCCTCGGTGAAGTCCTCCACCGAGTTCGCGGCGGCCTTGAGGCGCAGCAGCTGCTTCGGGGTGAACACGATGAGGGGCCGACGCGGGCGGGCGTAGGCGTGCTCGCGCAGCAGGTGGAAGTGGTTCGCGCCCGTGGAGGGGTTGACCACGCGCATGTTGTCCTCGGCGCACATCTGCAGGAAGCGCTCGATGCGGGCGGAGGAGTGGTCCGGCCCCTGTCCCTCGTAGCCGTGGGGGAGGAGCAGGACCACGGACGAGGTCTGCGACCACTTCTGATCGGCCGAGGAGATGAACTCGTCGATGATCGTCTGCGCGCCGTTCACGAAGTCGCCGAACTGGGCCTCCCACAGCACGAGGGCGTCGGAGCGCTCCACGGAGTAGCCGTACTCGAAGCCGAGGGCGGCGTACTCGGACAGCAGCGAGTTGTAGACCCAGAACTTCGCCTGGTCCTCGGAGAGGTGCCTCAGCGGCGCCCACGTGTCGCCGGTGATCCGGTCGTGGAACACCGAGTGGCGCTGCGTGAAGGTGCCGCGCTGGGAGTCCTGGCCCGCCAGGCGGACCGGCACGCCCTCCATGAGCAGCGAGCCGAAGGCCGCCAGCTCGGCGAAGCCCCAGTCGATGCCGCCGTCGACGGCCATCTTGGCGCGGCGCTCGAGCAGGGCCGCGAGCTTGGGGTGGACCGTAAAGCCCTCGGGCACGTCGATGTGCGCCTGCCCGATGGCCCGCAGCGTCTCGGCCGAGATGGCCGTGGACGCCGGCGCCTCCGGGGCCGCGTCCCGGTCCTCGGCCGGGCGGAGGCCCTCCCCGCCGGAGGCGGGCGCGTCCTCGTGGGTCTCCGCGAAGACCCGCTCCAGCTGCTGCTGGTAGTCCTTCAGGGCGCTGTCCGCCTCCTCCTGCGTGATGTCGCCGCGGCCCACGAGGGACTCGACGTACAGCTTGCGGGTGGAGCGCTTCTGCTCGATGAGGTTGTACATGCGCGGCTGCGTCATCGACGGGTCGTCGCCCTCGTTGTGGCCGCGGCGGCGGTAGCAGACGAGGTCGATGACGACGTCCTTGTTGAACCGCTGGCGGTACTCGAAGGCGAGCTGGGCCACGTGCACCACGGACTCCGGCTCGTCGCCGTTGACGTGGAAGATCGGGGCCTGGATGGTCTTGGCCACGTCGGTGGAGTACACCGCGGAGCGCGCCTGGGTCGGCGGCGTGGTGAAGCCCACCTGGTTGTTCACGACCACGTGGATCGTGCCGCCGGTGCGGTAGCCGGGCAGCTGCGAGAGCTGCAGGACCTCGGTCACGACGCCCTGGCCCGCGAAGGCCGCGTCGCCGTGCACGAGGATCGGCAGCACGGAGAAGGAGTCCGGGCGCTGGCCACCCAGATCGAGGCGGTCCTGCTTGGCACGCACGACGCCCTCGAGGACCGGGTCCACGGCCTCCAGGTGCGAGGGGTTGGCGGCGAGGTACACGCGGGTGCTGTTGCCGGCGTCGGACACGAAGGTGCCCTCGGTGCCCATGTGGTACTTCACGTCGCCCGAGCCCGAGGCGCCGCCCGGGGTGGCCCCCTCGAACTCGCGGAAGACCTGGCTGTAGGTCTTGCCGGCGATGTTGGTCAGCACGTTCAGGCGACCGCGGTGCGCCATGCCGATGGCGACCTCGTCCAGCCCGGCGTCGGCGGCGTCGCCGAGGATGCCGTCCAGCAGCGGGATGAGGGACTCGCCGCCCTCCAGGGAGAAGCGCTTCTGGCCGATGTACTTGGTCTGCAGGAACGTCTCGAACGCCTCCGCGGCGTTGAGTCGGCCCAGGATGCGCAGCTGCTCCTCGCGGGTGGGCTTGGCGTACGGCTGCTCGAGCTTCTCCTGGAACCAGGCGCGCTCGGCCGGGTCCTGGATGTGCATGTACTCGACGCCGATGGTGCGGCAGTACGCGTCACGCAGCACGCCGAGGATCTTGCGCAGCGTCAGGCTGCTCGCCCCGCCGAAGCCGCCGGTGGGCCACTTGCGGTCCAGGTCCCACAGGGTCAGCCCGTGCTCGCGGATGTCGAGGTCCGGGTGGTAGGCCATCGAGTACTCGAGCGGGTCCACGTTGGCCAGCAGGTGGCCGCGGTCCCGGTACGCGTGGATGAGCTGCTGGATGCGGGCGACCTTGCCGATCTGCTCCTCCGGGTTCACCTGCACGTCCTGGGCCCAGCGGACGGGCTCGTAGGGGATGCGCAGGGAGTGGAAGACCTCGTCGTAGAAGCCGTCCTCGCCCAGCAGGAGGCCGTGCACGATCTTCAGGAACTCGCCGGAGCCGGCGCCCTGGATCACGCGGTGGTCGTACGTGGAGGTCAGCGTGATCGTCTTGGAGATCGCCAGGTCGTGCAGCGTGGACTCGGCGGCGCCCTGGAAGGCGGCCGGATAGGTCAGCGCGCCGACGCCGATGATGGCGGCCTGGCCCTGGGACAGGCGGGGCACCGAGTGCACGGTGCCGATGCCGCCCGGGTTGGTCAGGGAGACCGTGGTGCCGGCGTAGTCGTCCATCGTCAGCTTGTTCTTGCGGGCGCGCTGGACGAGGTCGTCGTACGCCTTCCAGAAGCCGCGGAAGTCGAGGGTCTCGGCGGCCTTGACGTTGGGGACCACGAGCGCGCGGGTGCCGTCCGGGCGGGGCAGGTCGATGGCGAGGCCGAAGTTCACGTGGGCCGGCTCCACCATGGTGGGCTTGCCGTCGCGCTCCTCGTAGGTCACGTTCATCGAGGGCATGGCCGCGAGCGCGCGGACCACGGCGTAGCCGATGAGGTGGGTGAAGGAGACCTTGCCGCCGCGGGTGCGGGCCAGGTGGCTGTTGATGACCACGCGGTTGTCGATCAGCACCTTGGCCGGCAGGTCGCGCACGGTGGTGGCGGTGGGCATGGACAGGGAGGCGTCCATGTTCGTGGCCACGGCCTTGGCCATGCCCTTGAGGACGGTGGCCTTCTCCTGCTTCTCGTCCGCGGTGGTGGCGGTGGTGTCGGCGGGCTCGGAGGGCACGGCCTGGGCCGCCGGGGTCTTCTTGGGCTTGGGGCCGGTGCTGACCGAGGTCTCCTTGGGCTGCGGACCCCGGGCCGGGGCGGTCGCCGCCTTCGGCTCGGTCACCTTGGCGGAGGCCTTCGGCTCGGTCTGGGCGGCGGCCTTCGGCTCGGTCTGGGCGCCGGCCTTCGGCTCGGCCTCGGCGGGGGCGCTGGCCTCAAGACGGGCGAAGATCTGTGCCCACTGCCGGTCCACGGAACCGGAGTCCTCGCGGTACTTCCGGTAGATCTCGGCCACGAGCCGTTCGTTCCCCGGGAACTCCTGTGCGAGCCGGTCCGACGTGAGTTCTGGCACTGTGTAACGCCTCTTCCTGAGCCTTGGGATGCGATGTGCTGCGCCGGGCCACCCGCGCGGCGCGCGTGGGGCCGGGAACGCCTCGAGACATCATAGTTCTTCGACGCCCCCGGTCGGAATGCCGCGGCCTCGGCTCGACTCCGCTCCCGGCGGACGCGCGGGGGGCTCTCGGCGTCCACCGCGTCTGGGAGACTGACACCATGCGCTTCCTCACCGACCCGGCCGTCGACCTGACGTACAACGACGTCTTCCTCGTGCCCTCGCACTCGGACGTCGCCAGTCGCATGGACGTGGACATCGCCCCGGATGACGGCACGGGCGCCACCATCCCCCTGGTCTCCGCCAACATGACCGCCGTCACCGGGCGCCGGATGGTCGAGACCATGGCCCGGCGCGGCGGTCTCGGGATCCTGCCGCAGGACATCCCGGCGGACGTCATCCGGGACGTCGTGCGTCGGGTGAAGGCGGCCCACCCCGTGGCGGACACCGCCCTGACCGTCGGCCCGCAGGACACGGTGCTGGACCTGCTCCACCTCGTGGACCGCCGCAACCACGGGGCCGTCTGCGTGGTGGACGCGCACGGCGGGCTGCTCGGCGTGGTCCGCCCCCAGGACTGCGAGGACGTGGACCGCTTCACCTCGGCCGCCTCCGTCATGCACCCTCCGGTGGTGACCCTCACGCTCGCCGAGCTCGGCGGCACGGACGGCGCCCCGGACAAGGACGCGCTGCGGGCGGCCTTCGAGCGCCTGCACGCCGCGCACCAGGAGATGGCCCCCGTCGTGGACCCGGCGGTGGGCACCGCCGCCCCCGTGCTGCGCGGGGTCGTCACCGCGGCGGGCCTGCTGCGCTCGTCCTTGTTCACGCCCGGTCTCGACGACGACGGACGGCTCCGCGTCGGCGCCGCCGTCGGCATCAACGGGGCGGTGGGGGAGAAGGCCGCCGTCCTGGTCGAGGCCGGCGTCGACGTGCTCGTCGTGGACACCGCGCACGGTCATCAGCGGACCATGCTGGACGCGCTCGCCGCCGTGCGGGCCCTCGACCCCGGCGTGCCCGTGGTGGCCGGCAACGTCGTCTCCGGCGACGGCGTCCGGGACCTGGTCGCGGCCGGCGCGGACATCGTCAAGGTGGGCGTGGGACCGGGCGCGATGTGCACCACGCGCATGCAGACCGCGGTGGGCCGGCCCCA
Organism: Micrococcus sp. Alg238-R198; assembly: GCF_900537135.1. Classification (NCBI taxonomy): domain Bacteria; kingdom Bacillati; phylum Actinomycetota; class Actinomycetes; order Micrococcales; family Micrococcaceae; genus Micrococcus; species Micrococcus sp. Alg238-R198. The sequence goes on along the minus strand of NZ_UNRH01000001.1, from coordinate 317,951 downwards.
GTTCTCGGCGGTCCTGGAGTGCGCCGCCGCGGCCCGCGAGCTCGGGGCACGCGTGTGGGCGGACGGCGGGGTGAAGCACCCGCGGGACGTGGCGCTCGCGCTGGCCGCCGGAGCCAGCTCGGTGATGATCGGCTCGTGGTTCGCGGGGACGCTCGAGTCTCCGGGCGACCTCGTGCACGGTCCGGACGGTCGGCGGTACAAGGAGAGCTTCGGCATGGCCTCGGCCCGCGCGGTCCAGCACCGCACCCGCCACGAGGACGCCTTCACCAAGGCCCGCAAGGCGATGTTCGAGGAGGGCATCTCCTCCTCGCGCATGTACGTGGACCCGCGCCGCCCCTCGGTGGAGGACCTGCTGGACACCATCACGTCCGGTGTGCGCTCGTCGCTGACCTACGCCGGCGCCCACGACCTGGCGGAGTTCCGTGAGCGCGCCGTCGTCGGCCTGCAGTCCGCGGCGGGCTACGAGGAGGGCCGGCCGGTCGCCTCGTCGTGGTGAGGCGGCCGCATGCCCCTGCTCGTTCCGCCGGGGCCTGACGCCCCTATACTGGGCGGACTATGGATCACCCTGACACCTGTGTGCCAGACCGCTCGTCCGCCCACGCGGACGCGGCCGGATCGGAGCCTTCCAGTCCCGGTGCCCCGCACCGCCGCCCGGCCCGCCGTCGAGGGGGTGAGGTCGGGTGGAGTGGCTCCTGCTGATCCTCGGCCTGGCCCTGATCGTGGGCACCGGGTTCTTCGTGGCCGTCGAGTTCGCCATGATCGCGATCGACGTGCCCACCGTGCAGCGCATGGTGGACGCGGGTGACCGCGGCGCCGAGCCCCTGCTGCGCTGTCTCAAGTCACTCTCGACCCAGCTCTCCGCGTGCCAGCTGGGCATCACTCTGACCACACTGCTCACCGGCTACGTGATGGACCCGGCGATCAGCCGGCTCATCGACCCGCTGCTGCTCCAGGTGGGGCTGCCGGCCGGCGTGGTGGGCACCGTCTCGCTCGTCGTCGCGATGGTCGTGGCGACCCTGCTCTCGATGCTCCTCGGCGAGCTGATCCCCAAGAACATGTCCATCGCCGAGCCCATGGCGATCGGCCGCGCACTCGCCCGGCCCCAGCTCGTGTTCAGCACCGTGTTCAAGCCGGCGATCCTGGTCCTGAACGGGTTCTCCAACGGCGTGCTGGCCCGCGTGGGCATCGAGGCCAAGGAGGAGATCTCCGGCGCCCGCAGCCCCGAGGAGCTCTCCTCGCTGGTCCGCCGCTCGGCCCAGCTGGGCACGCTCGACGCGCAGACCGCCACGTTCCTGGACCGGACGCTGCGCTTCGCGGACCGCACCGCCGCGGACGTGATGACCCCGCGCATCCGCGTGGAGACGGTGAGGGAGGACCAGGCTCTGCCCGAGGTCCTGGACCTGGCCCGCAGCACCGGCTACTCGCGGTTCCCCGTGATCGGCGACTCCTCGGACGACATCCGCGGCGTGGTGCACGTGAAGAAGGTCGTGGCCGTGCCGCGGGAGCGCCGCGCCGACCTCGAGGCCGGTGCACTGATGACGGAGGTCATCCGCGTGCCGGAGACCGTGCACCTGGACCAGCTGCTGGCCGAGCTGCGCGACGCGAACCTGCAGATGGCCGTCGTCGTGGACGAGTACGGGGGCACCGCAGGGGTGGTCACGCTCGAGGACGTGGTGGAGGAGATCGTCGGCGAGGTCGCGGACGAGCACGACCGCGTCACCCCGGGGGTCCTGCAGACGGCCTCCGGCCGCTGGTACTTCCCGGCGGAGCTGCGGCCCGACGAGGTGCGGACCCAGATCCCGGCCCTCGTGGTGCCGGAGGACGGTGCCTACGAGACCGTCGGCGGGTACATCCTGGCCCGACTGGGGCGCCTGGCGGAGGTCGGGGACGTGGTGGACGTGGACGGCGGTGTCCTGACGGTCGAGCGGATGGACGGCCGCCGCATCGAGCGCGTGCGCTTCGACCCGGCCGCTGAGGACGAGGAGACGCGCGCATGAACGGGGACGTCGTCGGACTGCTGTGGCTGGTGGTCCTGTTGGCCGCCAACGCCTTCTTCGTGGCGGGCGAGTTCGCCGTCATGGGCGCCCGCCGGGCGCAGATCGAGCCGCGGGCCGAGGCCGGCTCCCGCCAGGCCCAGGTGGCGCTCTACGCGATGGAGCACGTCTCCCAGATGCTGGCCGTCTGCCAGCTCGGCATCACGGTGTGCTCCCTGCTCATCCTCAACGTGTCCGAGCCGGCGCTGCACCACCTGCTCGTCGTCCCGATGGCCGCCCTCGGGGTCCCGTCCGCGGCGGCGGACGTGACCGCCTTCGTGCTCGCGCTGCTGGTGGTCACCTTCCTGCACGTGACCCTGGGCGAGATGGTGCCCAAGAACGCCGCCGTCTCGTTCGCGGACCGCGCCGTGATGCTGCTGGCCCAGCCGCTCGTGTGGCTCTCGAAGCTGCTGCATCCGGTCGTGGCCGCGCTGAACTGGACGGCCAACCTCGTGCTGCACGCCCTGCGCATCGAGCCGAAGGACGAGGTGGCCTCCTCCTACACGCTCGAGGAGGTGCAGTCGATCGTGGCCGAGTCCACCCGCTCGGGCACCCTGGAGGACGAGTCCGGCGTGCTGCACTCGGCCCTCGAGTTCTCGGACCACCGGGCCGGGGACGTGATGGTGCCGCTCGAGCGGGTCGTCACCGTCCCCGAGGGGATCACGCCGCACGACTTCGAGTGGACCGTGGGCCGCGTGGGCTTCTCCCGGTTCGTGGTCGAGGACCCCGACGGCGGCTACACCGGCTACCTGCACCTGAAGGACGTCCTCACCGTGGGCCCGTCGGGACACGACGAGCCGATCCCGCTCACGCGCGTGCGCTCGCTGGCCAACGTGCGGCTCGAGGACGAGGTCGAGGACGCACTCGCGCTCATGCAGCGCACGGGCTCCCACCTCGCCCGGGTCATCACGCCCGAGGGCGAGACCGCGGGCATCCTCTTCCTCGAGGACGTGCTCGAGGAGCTCGTCGGGGAGATCAACGACGTGACGCAGTCGCCACGTCGGTTCCGGCCCGCGTGAGCGTCGCGCGGGCGGCGCGGTGCTACTGTTGAGAACCGATTTCACACATCCTCCCGACACGAACGAGGTCGCCCCATGCTCCGCCGCCGTCGTCTGCCCGCCCTGACCGGGGCCCTCACCGCGCTCACCCTGAGCCTCGCCGCGTGCGGCGGGACCAGCGGCGACTCCGCGGGCGAGCAGGCCGCGGGCGCCTCTGCTGCCGCCGGGTCCGGCTCGGCCGCGGGCGCGCCCGTGGCCGTCGCCACGACGACGCAGCTCGGCTCCGTGCTCGACCGCGTGGTCGCGTGCGCCGACGCCCGCAGCGTCACGGTGATGGGCCCGGGGGATGATCCGCACGACTTCTCCGCCTCGTCCGCGCAGGTGAAGGACATGGTCTCCTCCGGCCTCGTGTTCTCCAACGGCCTCGGCCTCGAGGGCGGCATGGAGTCCGCCCTCGCCAACGCCGAGGCGGACGGCGCGACCGTCGTCGAGGTGGCGCCCCAGCTGGATCCGCTGCCCTTCGGCGGCCATGACCACGCCGAGGAGGGGGCGGGCCACGAGGGCCATGACCACGGGTCCGAGGACCCGCACGTCTGGATGGACGTCGCCCGCATGGCGAGGGCCGCCGAGCTGATGGGCGACACGCTCGCCCAGGAGCGGGGTGACGAGAGGTTCGCCGAGTGCGGCGCGACCGTGCGCGGGGAGCTCGAGCAGACGGACACGCAGGTCCGGGAGATCCTCGCCGGGGTCCCGGAGGACCGCCGCACGCTGGTCACGGACCACGACGCCTACGGCTACTTCAGCGAGGCCTACGACTTCACCGTGTCCGGCGTCGTCGTCCCGGGCGGCTCCACCGACGGCGAGCCCTCCTCCCAGGAGATCGCCGAGCTCGCCCGGTCCATCCGCGACGGCGGCGCAGACGCCGTGATCACGTCCGTGGGCGCGCGCAACAGCCTCGTGGACACCGTGGCCGAGGAGGCCGGCGACCTGCCGGTCATCGAGGTCTACGAGGGCGGCGTCGGCCCGAAGGACACCCCGGAGGCGGACTACGCCGAGGCCATGCTCCTCAACGCCCGCACCCTCGCCGACGCGCTGGAGGGCTGAGGATGGACTGGCTGCTCGAACCCTTCCAGATGGGCTTCCAGCAGCGTGCCCTCGTCGGCGGACTCATCGCGGTGGTGATGTGCTCGGTCGTGGGCACGTGGCTGGTGCTGCGCGGGATGAGCTTCTTCGGGGACGCGTTCGTGCACGGTGTCCTGCCGGGCATCGCCCTGGCGGTCGTCACCGGCGGCAGCCCCCACCTCGGTGCCGCGGTGGCCGCCGTCGTCATGATGGCGGGCATCTCGCTGGTGCACCGGGCCACCACCCTCAAGGAGGACACCGCCATCGGCCTGCTCTTCGTGGGGATGATGGCCCTGGGCGTGGTGATCATCTCCAAGTCGGACTCCTACACGGGTTCGCTCACGTCGATCCTGTTCGGCGATGTGCTGGGGGTCAGCGTGGACGGCATCGTGACCCAGGCGGTCATCGCCGTCGTGGTGATCGCCCTGGCCCTGCTGCTCTACCGGCCCCTGTTGGCGCTGAGCTTCTCCGAGGTCAAGGCGCGCTCGCTGGGCATGCGACCGGGGCTGACGCACACGTTGCTGCTGGTGATGATCGGCGCGGCCGTGATCGGTTCGTTCCAGGCGGTGGGCACCGTGCTCGTGTTCGGCCTCCTCGTGGGACCGCCCGCGACGGCGGCGCTGCTGACGCGCAGCGTCCCCCAGATGATGCTCGTCTCCGTCGGTATCGGCGCGGCGTGCGTCGTCACCGGGCTCACCCTCAGCTACCGGCTGGGCACGGCGGGTTCGGCCACCATGGCGCTCATGCCGATCCTGCTGTTCTTCGTCGTGCTCGCCGTCCGCGCCGCCGTGCTGGCGCTCCTGGGCCGGCACGTGCGCTCGCGCGCGCAGCGTGAGCAGGAGGTGCCGGTCGTGGCCCTGCCCGGAGCGGAGGTCGCCCGATGAACGCGTCCCTCCCCGCGGGCGCCGCGGCGGCCACGCCTCCCCTCGCGGTCGCCCGGGCGCTCGAACTGCGCCACGGCTCGCACGTGGCCGTCCGGCCCTCCGACTTCACCCTGCCGGCCCGGCGGCTGATCGCGGTGATCGGGCCCAACGGCTCCGGCAAGTCCACGCTGCTGACCGCCCTGGCGGGCCTGAGCGACCCGGCCTCCGGTGCGCTGGACGTGCTCGGCGAGAACCCGCGGCGGCGCTCGCAGCGCACCTCCTTCGTGATGCAGTCCATCGGCGCGCCCCAGGGCGTGCCGGTGACGGTGCGGGACGTCGTCGGGATGGGCCGGTACCCCACGCTCGGGTGGTTCCGCCGGTTCCGGAAGGAGGACCGGGACATCGTGCGGGCCGCCATGGAGCGCATGCAGGTCGCGGACCTGGCGCGGCGGCACCTCGACCAGCTCTCCGGCGGCCAGCGCCAGCGCGCCTACGTGGCCCAGGGCCTCGCCCAGGACCACGACGTGCTGCTGCTCGACGAGCCGATGACGGGCCTCGACATCGTCTCCGCCCGCACGATCGACGACCTCCTCCACGAGGAGCCGACGCGCGGGGTGTCCGTGGTCTACACGACCCACGATCTCGACGAGGCCGCGGAGGCGGACCACGTGGTCCTGATGGGCGGGCGTGTCGTGGCCTCCGGCCCGCCGCGGGAGGTGCTCACGGTCGAGAACCTGGACATCGCCTACGGCCGGGGCGCCCTGCACGGGCCCTCCAAGGCGGTCGAGGACGCGGCGGACTTCCTGGACGACCCCGCGGGCGGCATCCGCCACTGACCGGGGCCCGGCCCGGGGTCAGGCCGCGCGGGTGCGCCCCTCCGCCCGGCAGCGGGCGCACACACCGGTGATCTCCACCGTGTGGTCCGCGTCCGTGAAGCCGTGCTCCGCGGCGACGGCGGTGGCCCACGCCTCGACGTGGGGGGCGGTGACCTCGACGGTGGTCCAGCAGATCCGACACACCAGGTGGTGATGGTGGCCCTCGTCCTCGCACCGGCGGTACACGGTCTCGCCGTCGTCGCGGCGGAGCATGTCAACGAGCCCGTCGTCGAGCTGCTGCTGCAGGGTCCGGTACACGGTGGCCAGCGAGACGCGTTCGCCCTGGTCCTGGAGGCGGGCATGGAGCTCCTGCGCGCTCACGAAGTCCGGGATGCGGTCCAGGGCTCGGTCGACGGCGGCCTTCTGCCGGGTCGCCCGGGGACGGGCGACGCGGGGGCCGGGCTGGGGGGCGCTCACGGTGCTCACGACTCCTTCTGCGGCGGCTGCCGCCTCCTCCGCGCGGTCCGGAACAGGTCCGCGCGGCCATCCTCCAGGTTATCAGCGGCGCCGAAGGGGGCGTGGAGTAGGGTGTCCGGGTGCACAGCGAAAGCCCGGACCCATCCCCTGTCCTGGACCGCGACGGTGCCGCCCCCGATCGACCCGACCCGCTGATCGTCGTCGACGAGGGGCAGGGCCGCGTCGTCCCGGCGCCCACGGCGGCCCCGTCCTCGGCCCATGACGCCGGCGGCGACCCGGACGCGGACACCGACGGCGTCGACCCCGAGGCCGCCGAGCCGCCCACCCTGGTGACGGTGGACGTGCTGGCCGGCTGGCTCGGCCTGGCCCCCGTCGAGGACCTGCCGCCGGTGCCCGAGGGCCCGGCCTACGCCCAGCCGGGCCGATGTCGCCCGAACCGGGTGATCCTGCTCGACGTCCGGTTCCGGGCCACGGCGGGCGGGCCCGACCACGCCGCCTACCTCCAGGGCCACCTGCCGGGCGCCGTCTACGTCTCCCTGCCCAGCCAGCTCGCCGGCCACGCCGGTCCGGCGGCGGGGCGCCACCCCCTGCCGGACGCGCGCCAGTTCGCGGAGACCGTGCGGATGTGGGGGATCGACGAGGGCGACACCATCGTGGTCTACGACGACGACCACGGCCTGTCCGCCGCGCGCGCTTGGTGGCTGCTGCGCCACGCGGGGCTGCGGGACTCCATGCTCCTGGACGGCGGCCTCGAGGCGTGGCGCGCCGCGGGCCTGCCCCTGCAGCCCGGTGAGGTCATCCCGGTGCCCGGCACCGCCCGGCCGTCGTGGGGCCGCATGCCCGTCGTGGACACGGCCGGGGCCGAGGCGATGGCCTCCGGCGGTCTGCTCCTCGACGCGCGGGCGGCCGAGCGCTACCGCGGGGAGGTCGAGCCCTTCGACCCCGTGGCCGGTCACATCCCCGGGGCGCGGAACGTGCCCACGGCGGAGAGCATCGCCGAGGACGGCCGCCTGCGGCCCGCCGCGGAGCTGGCGGAGCGGTTCGACGCCGTCGGCGTGGACGACGCCACTCCCGTGGCCGTGTACTGCGGCTCGGGCATCACCGCGGCGCACGCCGTGCTCACCCTGGCCGTCGCGGGGCGACCCGGAGTGGCGCTCTACCCGGGTTCGTGGTCAGCATGGGTCCAGGACCCGTCCAACGCCGTCGCGGTCGGCCCCGAGCCCGACGGCGCGTCCGGCCGGGACTGACGAGCCCCGGGGCCCCGCCCCGCCGACCCCCAGGAGGACCCCCCATGGCCACCGTCTTCAGCAGGATCATCGCCGGCGAGCTGCCCGCCCGCTTCGTGTGGCAGGACCCGACGTGCGTCGCGTTCCTGTCCGCCGCGCCGCTCCAGCCGGGGCACACGCTCGTGGTGCCCCGTGAGGAGGTGGACGAATGGGTGGAGGTCGACCCGGCGCTGGTCACGCACCTGACGACGGTCGCCCAGCAGATCGGCAAGGCGCAGGTGGCGGCGTTCTCCGCCCGCCGGGCCGGGCTCATGATCGCCGGCTATGAGATCCCGCACCTGCACGTGCATGTGTGGCCCTCCACCTCGCTCGCCGACTTCGACCTGGCTCGCGTGGACAACGCCCCCGATCCGGCGGACCTGGACGACGCCGCCGCCCGCCTCCGCGCGGCCCTGCGGGACCTGGGCCACGGCGAGGTCGTCCCGCAGGACTGACGGCCCGCGCCGCCCGGGCCCGACTCAGGCGCGCGTGGCCCGGGCGAGCGCCTGACGCACCCGCTTCTCGGAGACCGAGACCGCCGTGCCCAGCTCCTGGGCGAAGAACGAGACGCGCAGCTCCTCGATGAGCCAGCGCACCCGCTCCAGCTCCGCGGGCACGGGCGTGCCCGCGAACCGGGCGCGGTGGGCCGCGACGGCGGCGTCGAACTCGTCCTCGAGCCCCTGCACCACCGCCATGTGCTGCCCGTCGCGCTGCAGGTGGCCGCCGGCGTCCAACCGGTCCAGGCGCGTCAGCATGCCCTGCAGGTAGCGCGGCAGGTGCTGCAGCCGCTCCCAGCCCGTGGTGGCCACGAAGCCGGGGAACACGAGCTGCTCGAGGTGTGCCTTCACGTCCGACAGCGCCGGCGCGAGGGCGAGCGAGACCGAGCCCTTGAGCCGGCGTCGCACCTGCGCGGCCCGGGAGAGCACCTGCTCCACCAGGGACGTGACGGCGAAGACCGTGTCGATCAGGTCGGCCCGCACCCGGTCGAACAGGGCGCGGAACGCGGCCTCGTCGAACGGCAGCTCGTCCCCGACGAGACGGTCCACGGCGGCCTGGGTGCAGTCCGCGACGAGGGAGTCCACCGAGCCGTGCGGGTTCTGGGTGAAGGTGAGCTTCTCCCTGTTGTCCAGGTGGTCCAGCACGTAGCGCTGGGGGCTGGGCAGGGTGGCCAGCAGCAGCCGGATCACCCCGGCCCGGTGCCAGGCCGCCTGGTCGTCCGCGGACCGGGCCACGGTCAGGCCGGCCGCGGGGCCGCCGTCGGGCGTGGTCTCGTGCACCAGGCTCGGGTAGCCCGTGATGGCGGGGCCGCGCGCCCCGGCCGCGGTGGAGACGGTCTTCGGCACCGTGCCGATGCTCCACGAGGTCAACCCGTGCCGCTCCTCGAAGGCCGGCGTCGCGTCGGACCGCCCCGGGCCCTCCGGGCGACGGCGTCCCTCGGCCCCGGCCCGCGCGTCGGTCTGGGCCCGGCCGCCGCGGCCCGTGCCGCGCGGCCCCGGCCGGGCCGAGGCGGGGTCGTCGGTGCCGGCGAGCCGGGCGGCGATCGCGGAGCGGTTGGCCTGCGCGAGCCGGGCCTGCAGCGCGGGCAGGTCCTGGCCGGCGCCCATCACGGCGCCGCGGGCGTCCACGACGCGGTAGTCCATCCGCAGGTGCAGGGGCACCGCGTCCAGGGCCCACAGTCCGGGCTCCACCACCACGCCGCGCACCCGGCGCACGGCCGCGGACAGCGCGTCCGGCAGCTCGTCCCGCAGCGGGTCGGCGTGGGCCTCGAGGTCCGCGACGAGCTGCTGGGCCACGTCCGGGGCGGGCACGAGGTTCTTGCGCACGGCCTTGGGCAACGCCTTGATGAGGGCGGTGACGAGCTCGACCCGCAGGCCGGGGACCAGCCACGCGAAGGGGCCGGGGGAGACCTGGTTGAGCAGCAGGATCGGCACGGCCACGGTCACGCCGTCGGTGCCGGCCGCGCCGGTCGGGTCGAACGTGTACTCGAGGTCGAGCTCCACGTCGCCGCCGGGCATCGGATACGTGAACGTGGTGGGGAACGCGTCGGTGTCCAGGTCCTCGGCGTCGGCGGTGAGCAGGGCGGCGACGTCGAGGTCCAGCAGGTCCGGCTGATCCTGGCGCGCCTTCTTCCACCACGCGTCGAAGTGCCGCTCGGAGACGACGTTTCCCGGGATCCGCGCGTCGTAGAAGGCGAACAGGTCCTCGTCCCCGATCCGCAGGTCGCGGCGGCGCAGGCGCGTCTCGAGGGCGTCGACCTCCTCGAGCGCAGCCCGGTTGCGGGCGAAGAACCGGTGACGCGTGCGCCAGTCGCCCTCCACGAGGGCGTGCCGGATGAACAGCTCGCGGGAGAGCTCCGGGTCGATCCGGCCGTACCGGACCGAGCGGTCCGGGATCAGGGTGACGCCGAACAGCGTCACCTTCTCGCGCGCGACGACGGAACCCGCCCGCCGCGACCAGTGCGGCTCGTTGTAGGTCCGCTTGACGAGGTGGCCGGCGACCTCCTCGGCCCACTCCGGCTCGATCCGGGCCACCGTGCGCGCCCACAGCCGGGAGGTCTCCACGAGCTCGGCGGCCATGACGAACGGGTGGCGCTTCTTGAACAGGGCGGAGCCGGGGAACACGGCGAAGCGGGTGCCGCGGGCGCCCACGTACTCGCGACGGCGCTCGTCGTAGGCGCCGATCTGCGAGAGCAGGCCGGTGAGCAGGGACTTGTGCACGGCCTCGTGCCGGCCGACCGGGTCCACGGGTCCGGCCTCGACGGTGAGGCCCACGTCCTTGGCGAGCTGGCGCAGCTGGCGCACCAGGTCCTGCCACTCCTGCACGCGCAGCCAGTTGATGTGCTCACGGCGGCACAGCTTGCGGAACTGGGAGCCGGAGAGCTCCTTCTGCCGCTCGTGCAGGTAGGCCCAGAGGTTCAGGATCGCGGAGAAGTCCGAGTTCTCGTCCGCGAACCGGCGGTGCAGCTCGTCCGCGGCCTCGCGCTGCTCCGTGGGGCGCTCGCGGGGGTCCTGGATGGTCAGGGCCGCGGCGATCACCATGACCTCCCGGACGCAGCCGCGTTCACCGGCCTCGAGGATCATGCGGCCCAGCCGCGGGTCAACGGGCAGACGGGCCAGGCGGCGTCCGACCCGGGTGATGGTGCCGGCGCGGGCGCCGCCGGCCTCGAGCGCGCCGAGCTCGGTGAGCGTGGTGGCGCCGTCGGTGACCTGTCGGCCGTCCGGGGGCTGGACGAAGGGGAACTCCTTGACGTCGCCCGGGGTGCGGGCCACACCGAGGGACAGCATCTGCAGGATCACCGAGGCCAGGGAGGTGCGCAGGATCTCCGGGTCCGTGAACTCGGGGCGGGAGAGGTAGTCCTCCTCCGAGTACAGGCGGATCGCGATGCCGTCCGAGGTGCGGCCGGACCGGCCCGCGCGCTGGTTCGCGCTGGCCTGGGAGACACGCTCGATCGGCAGGCGCTGCACCTTGGTGCGGTGCGAGTACCGCGAGATGCGCGCGGTGCCCGTGTCGATCACGTACTTGATGCCCGGCACGGTCAGGGAGGTCTCGGCGACGTTCGTGGCCAGCACGATCCGCCGGCGCACCCCGGCCCCGGCGCGGCCGAACACGCGGTGCTGCTCCGCCATGGACAGGCGGCCGAACAGCGGCAGGATCTCCGTGCCGGCCAGGCGCGTGGTGCCGGCGACGACGCCGGTCAGGTGGTCCGCGGCCTCGCGGATCTCCCGCTCGCCCGGCAGGAACACGAGGATGTCGCCCGGCGGCTCGGCGGCCAGCTCGAGGACGGCGTCGCCGATCGCGTCGAGGGGGTCGCGGGTCTCGGCGGCGTCGTCCGCATCGTCCTCGGGGTCGTCGGGGGAGGGCTCGTCGGTCAGCGGCCGGTAGCGGATCTCGACGGGGTAGGTGCGCCCCGAGACCTCGATGATCGGCGCCGGGACCACGCGGCCGCCGTCGTCGGCCTCCACCGCGTCCGCATGGTCCTCGCCCTCGGCCAGCGGCCGGCCGAAGTGCCGGGCGAAGCGCTCCGGGTCGATGGTGGCCGAGGTGATGATCACCTTCAGGTCCGGGCGCTGGGGCAGCAGGTTGCGCAGGTAGCCCAGGAGGAAGTCGATGTTGAGGCTGCGCTCGTGGGCCTCGTCCACGATGATCACGGAGTAGCGGCGCAGCTGCGGATCGTGGGGGATCTCGGCCAGCAGGATGCCGTCCGTCATGACCTTGACCCGGGTGGCCTTCGAGGTCTGCGCCGTGAAGCGGACCTGGTAGCCGACCGTCTGCCCGATCTCCTCGCCCAGCTCCTGCGCGATGCGCTCGGCCACCGAGCGGGCGGCGATGCGCCGGGGCTGGGTGTGGCCGATCGAGCCGGCCTCCCCGAGCCCGAGGGCCAGGCACATCTTCGGCAGCTGCGTGGTCTTGCCCGAACCGGTCTCACCCGCGACGATCACCACCTGGTGGTCGCGGATCGCGGCCATGATCTCCTCACGGCGCTCCGCCACCGGCAGGTGTTCGGGGAACGTGATCGCGACGGCGTCGTGGGGCGTCGCCGACGGCTGCGCGGCGGGCGTGGAGGGCGGGGGAGTCTGCGTCATGACGGCCTCCATCCTAGGCGCGCGGGGGCCCGGGCCGACCCGGACGGGGCGAATCTGGGACGGACCTGGGACTGGGGCTGAGAGTCCGGATGTGATTCTCTGGAGCCCATGGACACGAACACCGTCTTCCTGTTGGCGGCGATCGGCCTCTATTTCCTCGCGATGATCGCGATCGGCCTGTACGCCTCCCGCAAGAACACCGACCTCGACGACTACATGCTCGCAGGACGCGACATGAAGCCGTCCGTCGCGGCGCTCTCCGCGGGTGCGTCCGACATGTCCGGCTGGCTCCTGATGGGCCTGCCCGGCGCGATCTACGCCGCGGGCCTGGTCGAGGGCTGGATGGCGGTCGGCCTGACCGTGGGCGCGTGGGTGAACTGGCGCGTGGTCGCCCCCCGCCTGCGCTCCTACACCGAGGTGGCCGGGAACTCGATCACGATCCCGTCCTTCCTCGAGAACCGATTCAAGGACCGCACGCACATCCTGCGGATCGTGGCCGGCCTGATCATCCTCGTGTTCTTCACCTTCTACGTGTCCTCGGGCATGGTGGCCGGCGGCAAGTTCGTCGAGTCCACCTTCGGCCCCGACTCCTTCTACGCCCAGGGCATCAGCATCAACTACCTCACCGGCATGCTCGTGGTCGCGGGCATCACGGTGCTCTACACCCTGTTCGGCGGCTTCCTCGGCGCCTCGCTGACGGACGTGGCCCAGGGCATCCTCATGTTCCTCTCCCTGCTGGCCGTCCCCATCGTCGTGATCCTGACCATGGGCGGCTGGGACGCCGTCGTCGAGGGCATCCGCGCCGCCGACGCCGCCGGCGGCGGAGTGAACCACTTCTCGATGTTCGAGAACGCAACGCTGATCGGCGTCCTGTCCTCCCTTGCCTGGGGCCTGGGCTACTTCGGCCAGCCGCACATCATCGTCCGCTTCATGGCCCTGCGCACCCCGCACGACGCGGCCGTCGCCCGGCGCGTCGGCATTGGCTGGATGGCGCTGTCCGTGTTCGGCGCCGTGATGGTCGCCCTCGTCGGCATCGCCTACTTCCAGGCCAACCCCGGCACCACGCTCGAGGACCCGGAGACCGTGTTCCTGGTGCTGGCCTCGATCATGTTCCACCCGTTCGTGGCCGGCCTGGTGCTGGCCGCCGTCCTCGCCGCGATCATGTCCACGCTCTCCTCACAGCTGATCGTGTGCTCCTCCGCCCTGGTGGAGGACCTCTACATGCTGCGCGGGCGCACCGGTTCCCCGACGTTCACCCTGTGGCTCGGCCGCATCGGCGTGCTGGTGGTGGCGCTCGTGGCGGGTCTGCTCGCCCTCAACCCGGACTCCTCCGTGCTCGAGCTCGTCTCCTTCGCGTGGGCCGGCTTCGGCGCCGCCTTCGGCCCCGTGATCCTGCTCGCCCTGTACTGGCCGCGGTTCACCTCGTGGGGGGCGATGGCCGCCATGGTCACCGGCGCCGCCGTCGCCTGGGTGTGGTCCGAGGCCAGTGCCGAGACGTGGGAGTGGTTCGGCCTGTACGAGCTGCTGCCGGGCTTCGTCGCCGCCTTCGTGGTGGGTGTGGTGGTGTCCCTCGTGACCCAGCGCTCGCGCCGGGTGCAGCGGCGGATCGACGCCGAGTTCACCGGCGCGATCGACATCGTGGCCGGCCGCGAGCCGCACCCGGACGTGGCCCCGGCCGCCATGACGCGCGACGCCGCCGGGGGCTCGACCGCAGCCGCCACGGATCCGCGCGCGCAGGCGTGAGGCTCTTCCTCGCGATCCGTCCGCCGAGGGCCGTGCTCGACCACCTCGAGCCGGCCCTCGACGGCGTCCGGGACCGGGCCGGACGCGCGCTGCGCTGGACCGAGCCGGAGCAGCGGCACCTGACGCTGGCGTTCCACCCGGAGGTGCCCGCCGGCGCCGTGGACGACGTCGTCGCCGACGCCGGCCGCATCGCGGCGGGACATGGCCCGCTGGACCTGCACCTGGCCGGAGCGGGGGAGTTCTCCCACCGCACGCTCTGGGTGGGGGTGGGCGGGCAGGTCCGGGAACTCGGCGCGCTTCTGGCGGAGCCCTGGCTAGCCGACGACGACGGCCAGGACCGCCGGCGTGCCCATCTCACCGTGGCGCGGGTCTCGGGGGCCGCGCCCCGACCTCGGGGTCGGAGGCGGGGCGAGCCCCGTCCGCCGGCACCGGCCACCGTCCTGCTGGCCGAGGCCGTGCACGCGCTCACGGTGTACCGCGGGCCGCAGTGGACCGCCGACGAGGTCGAGGTCGTGGCGTCCCGGCTCGGCGAGGGCCGCTCCGGCGGGCCGCTGCACGAGGTGCTGGCGACCGTCCCGCTGCGCGGCTGAGGGGCCGACGAGCAGGCCCGAACGAACAGAGTGGTCACGACATGCCGCCACCGGACTCCGGTGACGGCATGTCGTGACCACTCTGCGTGCCTCAGGCGGCCGACGGGGCGGCCGGAGCGGGAGACCCGTCCGGCCGACCCGGCCCGGGGTCAGCCCTCCAGCGGGCCCTGCACCGCGTAGAGGCGCTTGTTGGCGAACTCGTCCACGGCCATGGGGCCGAGCTCGCGGCCGAAGCCCGAGCGCTTCACGCCGCCGAAGGGCAGGTTCGCGCCGGCGGCGGAGGCGAGGTTCACGTTCGCCATGCCCACCTCGAGCTGGTCGGCCACGCGCTTGGCCTCGTCCAGGTCCGTGGAGAACACGGCGCCGCCGAGACCGTACTGGGAGTCGTTGGCCAGGGCCACGGCCTCCTCGGCCGAGGACACCTTGTAGACCACGGAGGCCATGCCGAACAGCTCCTGCGTGTAGGCGGGGTTCTCCTGGTCCACGTCCGTGATCACGGCCGGGGAGACGTAGAAGCCCTCGCCCTCGGGGCCGGAGACGCGCTCGCCGCCCACGTGGACGGTGGCGCCGGCCTCCTTGGCCGCGGCGATCTGCTCGGCGAGCCCGTCGGCCGCAGACTCGGAGGACAGCGGGCCGTAGACGTCGGCGTCGCGCGAGGTCGGGTCGCCGGGCTTCATCTCCGAGGAGCGCTGGACCAGCTCGTCCACGAAGTCGTCGTAGAGGTCCTCCATGACGATCATGCGCTTGTTCGAGTTGCAGGCCTGGCCCCAGTTGCCCATCCGGGTGGCCAGTGCGTCGCGGGCGGCGGCGCGGGCGTCCGGCGCGGAGAGCACGATGTACGGATCGGAGCCGCCGAGCTCGAGCACGACCTTCTTGAGGTGCCGGCCGGCCTGCTCGGCGACGGTGGCGCCGGCCCGCTCCGAACCGGTGAGGGACACGCCCTGCACGCGCGGATCGGCGATGATCGTGGAGATCTGGTCGTGGGTGGCGAACACGTTCTGGTACACGCCCTCCGGGAGCCCGGCTTCGGTGAAGAGCTCTTCCAGCAGCTGCGCCACCTGCGGGTTGATCTCGGCGTGCTTGAGCAGGATGGTGTTGCCCAGCACGAGGTTCGGCGCCACGAAACGGGCCACCTGGTACACCGGGAAGTTCCACGGCATGATCCCCAGCAGCGGGCCGAGCGGCAGCCGCTGGATGAACGCCTCCTGCCCGGAGAACTGCTTGATCGGCTGGTCCGCGAGCAGCTCCTCGGCCTCGTCCGCGTAGTACCCGAAGATCTGGGCGCCGTAGCGCACCTCGCCGACTGCCGCGCCGAGGGACTTGCCCATCTCCGTGGTGATCAGCGCGGCGATGTCCTTGGAGCGCTCGGCCAGCAGCTCGGAGATCCGCTTCACGACGGCGGCGCGCTCGGCCACCGACTTCCGGGACCACTGCTCGTAGGCGGCCTGCGAGGCGTCGAGGGCGTCGGCGATCTGCTGATCCGTGGCGTTGTCGAAGGACTTCAGCAGCTCCCCGGTGGCCGGGTTGATCGTGCGGTAGCCCTGAGAGGCGGAGGTGGTGGTCATCAGTCGTCACCCTTTCGTGTGGACGTCCTGCGTTGAGCTCCCCATCCTGCCGGAGGCCCCCGCTCACTCCCAGATCCCGGACGCCCCTCTTCGCCACGAGCCGAGAAGGTGGGTGTCCACGACCCCGGCGGCCTCCATCAGGGCGAAGCACGTGGTCGGCCCCACGAATCGGCAGCCGTGCGCCTTCAGCGCCCTCGCGAGCGCGCGCGACTCCTCCGAGGCCGAGGGGACCTGCGCCACCGTCTCCGGCCGTGGGGTCGCGGCAGGCTGGTGCGCCCAGACCAGCCCCGCCAGACCGCGGGCCGGCCGGTCGCCGTCGCCGTGCCAGGCGGGGCCCGCGCCGGGGGAGCCCGGGTGCAGCGGGGTGAACCGCTCGCCGCGCATCCCGACGACGGCCTGCGCGTTCGCGATCGCCGCCTCGATCTTGCGCCGGTTCCGGATGATGCCGGGGTCCGCCAGCAGCGCCTCGACCTCCGCGTCCCCGAACGCCGCGACGGCGTCCGCGTCGAAGCCCGCGAACACCTCCCGGAACCGGGGCCGCTTGGCCAGGACGGTCCGCCAGCTCAGGCCCGACTGGAACGCCTCGAGGACGAGGCGCTCGAACAGGCCCCGCTCGTCCGTGACGGGCAGGCCCCACTCCGTGTCGTAGTACTCCCGCAGCAGCGGATCCCGTGCCGCCCAC
This sequence comes from Micrococcus sp. Alg238-R198, assembly GCF_900537135.1. NCBI lineage: Bacteria > Bacillati > Actinomycetota > Actinomycetes > Micrococcales > Micrococcaceae > Micrococcus > Micrococcus sp. Alg238-R198. The sequence continues at coordinate 301,215 of NZ_UNRH01000001.1, read as the reverse complement.
GGCGGGCGGGCCCGCCCGTCCTCACCCACGACGACGCCACTCGGCGGCGCCTGTCGCCCGTCGGCCGGTGGATCCTCGGCGAGGGTGGAGACGGGGGCGGGGAGGCCGTCGTCGGCGTGGTGCGCGCTCATGCATCCGAGCCTAGGAGCGGCCCCGGACATCCGGAACCGGAACGCGACGCCCGGGGACGCCACGCCGTCTGCGGACACCTGTGCAGGAGGCACGGCCGGACCTCGTCACTCGAGCCGCCCGGCCCGCAGCCGCCACGTGTGGTCGCACCGGGCCGCCACGGCGGGGTCGTGCGTGACGACCACGATCGCCCGCTCCGGCTGGGACATGGAGCGGAAGAGCCCCATCACCTCGTCGGTGCGCTCCTCGTCCAGGGCGCCCGTCGGCTCGTCGGCGAGCAGCAGGGAGGGCCCCATGATCACGGCCCGGGCGATGGCCACGCGCTGGCGCTCGCCGCCGGAGAGCCGGCCGACGGGGTGGTGGAGACGGTCTCCGAGCCCGAGGCGCGTCAGAAGCTCGGCGGCCATGGTGCGGCGCTCCCGCTTCGAGGTGCGCGGCCGCGCGTAGAGCAGCGGCAGGGCCGCGTTGTCCACGGCGGTCGCCCGATCGATGAGCAGATGGTCCTGGAGCACGATGCCGCACGTCCGGTTCCGGTAGGCGTCGCCGTCGGACGACCACGGTGCCGGCAGGCTCCGCCCGGCCACACGGATGCTCCCGGCGTCCGGTGTGTCAAGGCAGGCGAGGAGCCGCAGCAGGGTCGACTTGCCGGACCCGGAGGGTCCCATGATCGCGTGGACGCCGCCCCCGGGGACCTGGAGCGAGACGCCGCGGAGCACGGGGACATCCCCGGCGGGGCCGCGGTAGGAGCGGTGTACGTCGTGCACGGTGAGCAGGGACATCACACGGTCCTTTCGACGAGTGCCGCCGTGCGGACGGCCCGGTGCAGCTGGCGGAGGGGATGACGGGTGCACGCAGCGGCGATCGCCAAGACGACCGCCAGCCCGACCACGACGACGGCAGGCGCCGGACGCAGTCCGCCCGCTTCCGAGGCGATGCCGAGGCCGAGCAACGATCCGAGCACGGCCGGAATGCCCCATACCGCGGCCACGGATGTGGCGATCCGGAGCCGGATCAGTCGTCTGGGCGCCCCGACCGTCAGGTGCGCCAGCCACGTGGGCGTGAGTCGACGGGTCATGGTCGTCAGGAGGCTCACCACCGTCACGACGGCGCTGGCAAGCCCGGCGGTGTAGGCGGTGACCATGAGCGCGGCACCGCGGGCTTCTCGGGCGATCGGAGACCTGGCCGAGGCGATCGGGGCCAACTCGGCGACCACGCCCGTCTCGTCCTCGAGGACGTCGAGTGCCGCTCTCACCTCGGAGGCCGCGTCCTGGCATGCCACGACGGAACCGTAGACCGCCGCGAGCTGGGCCGGTTCGATCAGGCCGGCCATGGTCGTCGTGCTGGTGACGATGACGGGCGACTCACCCAGGGGCCAGAGGGATCCGTCGGCCCGCGGCGCGGCCGCGTCCCCGGGGAGTGGGCCGGCATAGCTGTGGGGTGTGGACCCCACGTACACGGTGCCGCCCGGTGCCCCGGAGGTGATCGCGGCGGGAGCGAAGTACACACCCTCGGCGGGACTGACGGCAGCAGCGGCGCCGAACTCCCGGGCCAGACCAGGCGTGGCGATGACCGCCCCCTGCAGCCGGGGGTCCTCGATTCCGATGGCGTCCGTCACGAGGAAGGCACGGGGGTCGACTCCGTCGACATGGGCGGCGAACGCCCGGGAGACGGTGTCGACGGCGCGGGGGTGGAGGTCGGTCGTGACGGCGGGGTCCAGGATCCTGGTTGCCACCAGGCCCGACGACTCGGCGTCCTCGAGCACCTCGAGCGCCGTGGTCACTCCGCCGGCGACGCCCAGGGCCAGTCCGAACACGACCGACGCCACGGTCGTGTGCAGCAGGGACAGGAACAGCAGTCCGGGCGTGTCGAACAGGTCGCGGAGGCCGTCCGCAACGGCCCGCATGGCTGCCGTCATGCGTGTGCCCTTCGGACCCAGAGGGTGGACAGGGTCGTGCCGAGGATGAGGATGGCGTCCACGACGAGCACGGCGGACCAGAGGAGAGCGGTGTCGCCGGTGAGACCGATCTCCGCGTCCCACCGGGGCCATGCCACGAGCCAGACTCCGCCGGCACTCGCGGCGGCGGTCGTCCAGGCGACCATGGCGGGCCGGACACCGAGCCGGGCCGCTCGCAGTGGGGAGGCACCGACGAGGCGGTGCGAGGTGACGGCAGGGAGCAGTCGACTGCGCAGGGTCGTGCGCCAGACGACCTGTGCGCCCAGCAGGGCGAAGCCGACGGTCACGGCGAGCAGGGGCACATGGACACTGCGTCGCATCGCTGCCTCCCACGGCGGCGGGAGCGGGACGACGTCGACGACGACACCGGCCCGCCGCAGCGATTGGACGAGCTCGTCGACCTGGGCCGGTGAGCCGCCGATCACGCCGGCAAGGGACGAACTGTCGGTGGAGAGGAACGGGACCAGGAGGTCTGCTTCGGTGGCGCGATCCGGCGCGGAGGAGAGGTCTCGGACGACGACCCGATCGACGTCCGGCCAGCTCAGTTCGCCCGCAGCGGCACGTGCGGCAAAGGGGGAGGTGCTGGGGACGACCGCGGTCGGGGCGACGCCATCCGGGAGCACGTCCAGAGCAGGTCGGCCGGCGAGGGCAGTCACGTGGGGGCTCGTGGACGTGGCCGCAGAGCCGGAGTCCGGTCCCGTCAGCGACGTCCGGATCATGGGCCAGGCCTCGCCAGCGGGGAATGCCGAGATCTCGTACACCGTGCCGTCCATGCGCCAGCGTTCCTCCTTCTCCACCCCGACGTAGGACGCGAGGAGCGCTGCTGTTCCGAGCGTGATCAGGAGAAGGAGGAATCTCGAGACGAGCATCCGGGTCATCACGGCTGGCCCGAGGAGAGCTGAGCGGCTGGATGATGCCTCACCTGGGAAGCGCCCCTGGGGTGCGGACCGGCGGGGTCATGTCGACTTTCACGTCATATTCCATCCACTCAATTCCTGTGGGCGAATGGGACACGCATCACAGGGGCCTGACGGAATAGTGAGCCCAGTGTGTGTGTGAGTCAAGAGGCATCACCACTCGATCGACCACCGAGCGCACTGCCCCGTCCGTGGGGCCGCGCCTTCGCCGTCCCGGAGGGCCTTGTCCTGGCGATCGCGTCATGACCTGGTGGCGGCCCTCAGGTCATGACGCGATCGTCAGGTGGCGCAGGGGCGGGCCATCCCGCCCCACCTCACCCCGCGTCCGGCCTCAGGCGTCCGAGGCGGTGCGGATCGTCGGCTCGGGCAGGTACACGGACCCGCCGGCGGCCCGGAACTCCGCGGACTTCGCGGCCATGCCGGCCTCGGCGATCCGCGCCTGCTCGGACGCGCCGCCGAACTCGCTGCGGATGTCCTGGCTGATGCGCATGGAGCAGAACTTCGGCCCGCACATCGAGCAGAAGTGGGCGGTCTTGGCGGGCTCGGCCGGCAGCGTCTCGTCGTGGTACTCCTCGGCGAGCTGCGGATCCAGGCCGAGGCCGAACTGGTCGCGCCAGCGGAACTCGAAGCGCGCCTTGGACAGCGCGTCATCGCGGTCGCGGGCGCCGGGGTGGCCCTTGGCGACGTCGGCGGCGTGCGCGGCGATCTTGTAGGTGATCACGCCCGTCTTCACGTCGTCCCGGTCCGGCAGGCCCAGGTGCTCCTTGGGCGTGACATAGCAGAGCATCGCGGTGCCGTAGCGGGCGATCTCGGTGGCGCCGATGGCCGAGGTGATGTGGTCGTACGCCGGGGCGATGTCCGTGACGAGGGGGCCGAGCGTGTAGAACGGGGCGCCCTTGCACAGCTCCTGCTGGCGCTCCACGTTCTCCCGCACCAGGTGCAGCGGGATGTGGCCGGGGCCCTCCACCATGACCTGGACGTCGTACGCCCACGCCCGCTCCGTCAGCTCGGCGAGCGTGTCGAGCTCGGCGAACTGGGCGGCGTCGTTGGCGTCCGCCACGGAGCCCGGCCGCAGGCCGTCGCCCAGGGAGAACGCGACGTCGTAGCGCGCGAAGATCTCGCAGAGCTCGTCGTAGTTCTCGTAGAGGAAGTTCTCCTTGTGGTGGCCCAGGCACCAGCCGGCCATGATCGAGCCGCCGCGGGAGACGATGCCGGTCACGCGGTCCGCGGACAGCGGCACGTGGCGCAGCAGCACGCCGGCGTGCACGGTCATGTAGTCCACGCCCTGCTCGCACTGCTCGATCACGGTGTCGCGGAAGATCTCCCAGGTCAGGGCCTGGTGGTCGCCGCCGACCTTCTCGAGGGCCTGGTAGATCGGCACGGTGCCGATCGGCACGGGGGAGTTGCGCAGGATCCACTCGCGGGTGGTGTGGATGTCGTCGCCCGTGGACAGGTCCATCACGGTGTCCGCGCCCCAGCGGGTGGCCCACTGCAGCTTCGAGACCTCCTCGGCGATCGACGACGTCACCGCCGAGTTGCCGATGTTCGCGTTGACCTTCACGGCGAACGCCTTGCCGATGATCATCGGCTCCGACTCGGGGTGGTTCACGTTCGCCGGGATGATGGCGCGGCCGGCCGCGACCTCGGAGCGCACCAGCTCCACGTCCACGCCCTCGCGCAGGGCGACGTAGCGCATCTCCGGGGTGATCTCGCCGCGCCGGGCGTAGTGCATCTGGGTGACGCGCGCGCCCTCCTTGGCGCGCAGCGGGGGGCGGCGCTCGCCGGCCCACTCCTGTGAGGCGGCGCCGCGGCGCACGGCCGAGCGGCCGTCGTCGAGCAGGTCGCGCTCGCGGCCCTCGTACTCCTCGACGTCGCCGCGGGCGCGGATCCACTCGGCGCGCTGGGCCGGCAGGCCGCGCTCGGGCACGGAGCCCGGGCCCATGGTGCGGTAGACGGTCAGGGGCGCGTTGGGCGTGCCGTCGGGGGAGTCGTCCTGGTGGACCTCGGTGACGGGCACGCGGATGCCGTGCTCGGCGTCCTCGAGCCATCCCAGACGGTGCGTGGGGTAGTTCTCCTCGGCGACGACCTCGGCCGTCGACTCGGCTGCGGGCAGGGGGGTGCGCTCGGAAACGGACATGGCCGCGGCTCCTTCTTCCTTCGCCGGAATGACCCGGACAGGTTCAGACGGTCTCCGGGCGGCGTCAGCCCGGTCTCAGCCCCGTGCCGTGGGGCTCCCGTGGGATGCGAGCGACCCTAGCACGTCCCCCGCGAGGCCTCACCGCCGCCGTCCGGCCATGCGGCCGGGCGCTCAGGCGCGCGCCGCGCGGGCCGCCCGGCGGCGCACCGTGGTGCGCTCGACGATCCACGTCACGACCAGCATCACGATGATGACGATGCCGGCGTAGCCGAGGACGGGGTAGACGGTGCCCACGAGGTCGGAGAAGCCGACGCTCGAGAGCAGGGTGGCGGCCAGGGCCGTGACGACGGCGATGACCCAGCCCGGCACGCGGCGCATCGAGGACAGCAGGGCGATGCGCTCCACCCCGCCGTACAGGCACGAGACCGCCGTCGTGAACTGCGCCAGCAGCAGGACGACCGTGTACAGCAGGGCGGCCCAGCCGCCGATCATCGCGGCCAGCTCGACCATGGGCAGCTCGGCGCGGCCGATGAGCTGGGCGTGGGCGGTCATCGCGGCCATCACCGCGCCGGCCATCACCACGAGGCCCAGGGCCCCGAGCCCGGCCCCGGCGACGAGGGAGCGGCCCGACGAGGAGCTCTCCTCGCCGATCGGGGCGAGCACCGCGTAGGCCAGCTGGATGTTGAAGGCCACGTACAGCACGCCCGAGAGCCACCACTGGTTGATCAGCGGGGACGAGGTCACGAGCGCGGCGACGTCGTCCACCGCGGCCCCCGGGTTCGCCAACCCCCACACCGCGACGCCGACGGCGACCACGATGATCAGGGGGACCACCACGGCCTGGACGCGCACGAGGCCCGTGATGCCGGCCAGCACCGAGACCACGCAGACGGCGGCCATCACCAGCGAGCCCACGAGCGAGGGCAGCCCGAACGCGGTGTGCACCGCCGCCCCGGCCCCGGCCAGCATGATCACCAGCGTCCCCAGCAGGGACGTGGTGATGCACAGGTCCGCGAACCAGGTGGGCACGCGCGACGTCGTGGGGTTCACGATCCGGTGGATGTCCGTGGTCCGCAGCTTCTGCGCCAGCCGCAGCACGATCACCGCGAGCAGGAAGAACAGCGCGCCGGCGATCACGAGCGCCCCCGTGCCGCCCCAGAGGCCGAAGCTCACGAAGTACTGCAGGATCTCGTTGCCCGAGGCGTACCCGGCGCCGATGGTGGTGCCGATGAACGTGGCGGCGATCCCGAGCGGGGAGGTCGGCCGCAGCGGCGCCGACTCCTCGGCTCGGCCGGGGTGCGCGGGAGAGCTCTCTGTGACGTGGGACATGCGACTACATTCTCATGGGCGGGATCGGCCCGGCCCGGGCGGCCGATCCGCCCCGACCCGAAGGAGCCCCCGCATGACCTCCGCCGTCCCCCGTGTGCTCAGCATCGCCGGCTCCGACTCCGGCGGCGGCGCCGGTGTCCAGGCCGACCTGAAGACCATCGCCGCGTGGGGCGGCTACGGGATGACCGCGATCACCGCGATCACCGCCCAGAACACGCAGGGCGTGCAGGCCGTCCACCCGCTGCCGGTGGACGTGGTGCGCGCCCAGCTCGACTCGGTCGCCGCCGACATCGCCGTGGACGCCGTGAAGATCGGCATGCTCGGCACGGTGGAGCTCATGCGGGCCGTCGCCGGCTGGCTCGAGGAGACCCGGCCCGCCGTCGTCGTGCTGGATCCGGTCATGGTGGCCTCGAGCGGGGACGCCCTCACCGCGGTGGGCGACGACGACGGGCGCGCCGCGTGGGCCCGGCTGCTGCGGGTGGCGCACCTGGTGACACCCAACCTGCCCGAGCTGGCCCGGCTGACCGGGCGGGACGCGACGGACTGGGACGCCGCCCTCGACGCCGCGCGGGGCCTGGCCGCCGAGCACGACGTGACGGTCCTGCTCAAGGGCGGGCACCTGGACGAGGCCGCAGCGGCGGAGGTGCCGGACGCCGTCGTGCGCGTGGACGGGGCTGTGCACGAGGTGCGCGGCCCGCGCGTGACGACCCGCGCCTCGCACGGCACCGGCTGCACCCTCTCCTCGGCCCTGGCCACGCTGGCCGGGGCGGGCCTGAGCTGGGAGGACGCACTCGAGCGGGCCAAGCCGTGGCTGGCCGACGCGATGCGGGCGGGGGAGGCGCTCGCGGTCGGGGACGCCTCGCGGCCGACGTGGCACGGGCCCGTCGACCATGGTCATGCGCAGCGGGGCTGAGGGCGGGACCTCCGGGCTTCGACACGTTCGAGGCGGGAAATCCGGCGAATACGCACCTCGGGACGTCCCATGAGGTCGATTTCCCGCCTCGAATGCCGGTGACCCGGACCTCCCGCTCCGCTCGAGCGTCCGGGTCCGCAGAACGCAGAAGAGCCGGACCACCGTGTCGCCACGGGGGTCCGGCTCTGTTCGCTCGTGCCCCCGGCAGGATTCGAACCTGCGGCCTTCTGCTCCGGAGGCAGACGCTCTATCCCCTGAGCTACGGAGGCGGGGGTCGCGACGCGTCGAGCGCGTTGCGGACTCGTCGACTCTACACCATCAGGACGGCCCGTCCGTGACCTCCCCGCGGGGCGCGTCAGCCGGGCAGGCCCGCGCGCAGGGTCCGGGCCGCGGCCTCGGGGTCCTCGGCCTGCGTCACGGCGCGGACCACCACGATCCGTTCCGCCCCGGCCGCGCGGACCTCGGGCAGCCGGTCCGCGTCGACGCCGCCGATGGCGAACCACGGCCGCGCCCCCGCCGGGTCCTCCGCGTCCAGGCGTGCGGCGAGGGTCGGCAGTTCCAGTCCGACGGCGGCCCGGCCCGGCTTCGTGGGCGTCGCCCACACCGGCCCCGTGCAGAAGTAGTCCAGGCCGTCCTCCGCGCGGGCGCCGCGCACCTGCGCCTCGGTGTGGCACGAGCGGCCGAGCACCACGTCCGGGCCCAGCAGGGCGCGGCACTGCGCGGTGGTCAGGTCGGTCTGGCCCGTGTGGAACACGTCCACCCCGGCCAGGGCGGCGACGTCGGCGCGGTCGTTGGCGGCCGAGAGCGCCCCGTGCTCCCGGGCCAGCGGGACGAGCGTGGCGAACGCGGCCAGCTCGACCGCCACGTCCACGGCCTTGTCCCGCACCTGGATCACGTCTACTCCGCCGCGGAACGCCGCCGCGCAGAAGTCGGCGAACGCGGCCGTGTCGAGCGTGCCGTCCGGGCGCAGGAACCGCTGCAGGTCGGTGCAGACGTACAGCCGGGAGGCGGCGAGGCGGGCGCGGCGGCGCGCGCCGGGGCCGGTGCCGCCGTCGTCGCGGCCGGCCGCGGTCATCAGGAGCGGATCGGGGGAGTGCATGCGCCCACTGTGGCAGACTGGCCGCTGTTCCATGGGAGCCCGGGCCGCACACGCCGGGCTGAGAGGGCCGCAGGGGCGCACCGCGCCGGCGCGGCCGACCATCACCACTCGATGCGGGTCATGCCGCCGTGAGGAGGACCGGTCCGTGCACGTGGCCGTCGTCGGGGCCGGGATCATCGGCCTCACCGCCGCCGTGCGTCTGCGTGCCGCAGGCCACGCCGTCACCCTGATCGCCCCCGAGCTGGACGCCGCCGGGCGCCCGCACGCCGTGGCCGGGGCCACCCACGCCGCGGCGGGGATGCTCGCGCCGCTCGCCGAGACCCAGTTCAGCCAGGACGACCTCGCCCCGCTGCTGCAGGCCGGCTGGGAGGCCTACCCGGCCCTCGTGGACCTGCTCGCCGCCTTCACCGATGTGGAGACGGGCTTCCTCGCACAGGGCGCCTGGATCGTGGCCGCGGACCCCTCGGACGCCCGCGCCTGGGACCACGTGCTCGAGCACGCCTCGATCCTCGGTCGCCGGGTCGAGCCCGTCTCCGTCCGCGCGCTGCGCCGCGCCGAGCCCGCCCTGGCCCCGGGCCTGGCCGCCGGCTTCGACGCCCCGGACGACCATCAGGTGGACCCGCGACGGCTCGCCGCCGCCTGCGTCGCCGCCCTGCGCGCCGAGACCGGACCCGACGGCGGCCCGCTCCCGGTCGGCGCCGGACCCGCCGCCCGGTTCGTGGCCGGACGCGTCACCGCCGCCGGCCCGGAGGGCGAGGGGGTGCGCCTCACGCTGGCCGACGGGGGCGTCCTCACCGCCGACGGCGCGGTCCTCGCCGCGGGCCTGGGCCACCGCGGGATCGGCGGCGCGGCCACCGCCGTCGAGGTCCCGCTGCGCCCCGTCCACGGCGACGTGCTGCGTCTGCGGGTGCGCCCCGAGCAGCTGCTGCCGGGGGAGTCGCACCTGATCACCCGCACCGTCCGCGGCCTCGTCCACGGGCGCCAGGTCTACCTCGTGCCCCGCGCGGACGGCACCCTCGTGGTCGGCGCCTCGGCCCGCGAGGACGGCCTGGCCGGCACCTCCGCCGGGGCCGTGCTGGACCTGCTCGCCGACGCCGCCGCGATCCTGCCCGCCGTCCGCGAGTGCGAGCTGGTCGAGATCACCACCGCCGCCCGCCCCGGCACCCCCGACGACGCCCCGCGCGTGCTCGCCGTGCCCGAGGCTCCGGGCGCCGTCGTCGCCACCGGCTTCCACCGTCACGGGATCCTGCTCGCCCCCTGGGCGGCCGGGCGGATCCTCGAGCTGCTGCACGCCCGCCTGAAGGAGATCGCATGAGCACCCTCCCCCTGACCCTCAACGGAGAGCCCGCCGAGCTGGCCGTGGCCACCGTCCGCGACGTCGTCGCGCACGTCACCGGGCGCGCGATCGGCGAGGACGGCGCCGCCGCGGATGGGCGGCGGCTCGGCGTGGCCGTGGCGGTCGGCGGCGAGGTCGTGCCCCGGTCGGCCTGGGCCACCCGGGAGCTGGCCGCCGGGGACGAGGTCGACGTCGTCACCGCGGTGCAGGGGGGCTGAGCGATGGCCGAGCACCGCACCCCGCCCGCCGCCCCCGCGATCCCGCCGCTGCGGATCGGCGGCTACGACCTGGCCTCCCGGCTCATCATGGGCACGGGCGGCATCACCGACCTGACCGCCCTCGAGGGCGCCCTCGTCGCCTCCGGCACCACGCTCACCACCGTGGCGCTGCGCCGCTGGTCCGCGGACACCCGTGACGGCCTGGTCGCGCTGCTGGACCGCCTCGGCATCGACGTGCTGCCCAACACCGCCGGCTGCTACACCGCCCGGGACGCCGTGCTCACCGCCCGGCTCGGCCGGGAGGCGCTCGAGACCGACCTCGTGAAGGTCGAGGTCATCGCCGATGAGCGCACCCTGCTGCCCGACGTCGTCGAGACCCTCGAGGCCACCGAGCGGCTCGCCGCCGACGGCTTCACCGTCCTGGCCTACACCTCGGACGACCCCGCCATGGCGCTGCGCCTCGAGCAGGCCGGCGCCGCCGCCGTCATGCCGCTGGGCTCGCCGATCGGCTCGGGGCTGGGCATCCTCAACCGCGCACACCTGGAGCTGATCGTCTCCCGCGCCTCCGTGCCGATCGTGCTCGACGCCGGCGTGGGCACCGCCTCGGACGTCGCCCTGGCGATGGAGGCCGGCTGCGACGCCGTGCTCGCCGCCTCCGCCATCACCCGCGCCGCCGAGCCCGCCCGCATGGCCCACGCGTGCCGGCTCGCGCTCGAGGCGGGCTTCCGCGCCCGCCGTGCCGGGCGCATCCCGCGCCGCGAGCACGCCCTGGCCTCCTCGCCGATGGCCGGGCGGGTCACGGCCGAGGAGGACGAGCGGTGACCGCCGCCCTGGACCCCGCCGCCCGCGAGCCCCGCGACCTCACCGCACTGTCCGACACCCAGCTCGAGCGCTTCGCCCGCCACCTGAGCCTGGACGGCTTCGGCCCCGAGGCCCAGCTGGCGCTGCTGCGCTCCCGCGTCCTCGTGGTCGGCGCCGGCGGCCTCGGGGCGCCCGTGCTGACCTACCTCGCCGCCGCGGGCGTGGGGGAGGTCCACGTGATCGACGACGACATGGTGGACCGCTCCAACCTGCACCGCCAGGTGATCCACGCCGAGGCGGACCTCGGCCGTCCCAAGACCGCCTCCGCCGCCGCGACGATGCGCGGCCTGCACCCCGAGGTGCGCGTGGTCGAGCACCGCGAACGCCTGACCGCGGCCAACGCGCTCGAACGGGTCGGCGGCGTGGACCTCGTGCTCGACGGCACGGACAACTACGCGACCCGCTACCTCGTGGCCGACGCGTGCGAGATCGCCGGCGTGCCCGTGGTGTGGGGCGCGATCCTGCGGTTCGCGGGGCAGGTGAGCGTGTTCGCCCCGGGCGGGCCGCTGTACCGGGACGTGTTCCCGGAGCGGCCCGAACCCGGCGAGGTGCCCTCGTGCGCGCAGGCCGGAGTGCTCGGGGTGCTGCCCGGGATCATCGGCTCCCTCATGGCGGCCGAGGCGATCAAGCTGCTCTCCGGGGTGGGTGAGCCCCTGGTCGGGCGGCTGCTCTCCGTGGACGCCCTGACGATGCGCTTCCGTGAGCTGCGGCTCGTGCCCGACCCCGAGCGGACCCCCGTGACGGACCTGTCCGCCCACGCGGACCAGGCCCCCCGCCCGGACGACGCCGGCGCCCCCGGCTCGGCGGAGGCGTGCGGCGCCGCGGGCGGGGAGATCGCCCCCGCCGCGCTGGCCGCCCTGCTCGCCGACCCCGCCCGGGCCGCGTCCCTCACCCTGCTCGACGTCCGCGAGGACTGGGAGCGGCGCCTGCGCCGCGTCGAGGCCCCCGCGGCGGTGGCCGATCGACACGTCCCGCTCGAGGCCGTCCTCGCGGAGCCGGCGGCCCACGCGCCCGGGCAGGACCGCGTCCTGGTGGTCTACTGCGCCGCCGGAGCCCGCTCGGCCCGGGCGCGGGACGCCGTCGTCGGGGCCGACCCGGGCGCCGGCGGGCGCGTCCTGTCCCTCGCCGGCGGCCTCGCCGCCTGGCCCGCCTGACCCCCACCCCGACGAACCCTGCGAGATGGCCCCCACCGCGGGCCGGAGGGGGCCATCTCGCAGGGTTCGTTCGCACGCGCACGGGCGCGGCGGCCCTTCCGTAGACTTGCGCGGGTGAAGCCCGAAGACCTCTCCGCCCTGCTGTCCGCTGTCCTCACCGACGCCGTCGATGCCGGTGACCTCCCCGCCGCGCTGCGGGAGGAGATCACCCCCGCGCGCGTGAAGGTGGAGCGACCCCGCAGCCGCGAGCACGGCGACTGGGCCACCAACGTCGCCCTCCAGCTGGGCAAGAAGGCCGGGATGACCCCGCGCGACCTCGCCGGGCTCGTGGCCGAGCGCCTGACCGGGAAGCCGGGCATCGCCGCCGTCGACGTCGCCGGCCCCGGCTTCCTCAACGTCACCCTGGACGCGGCCGCGGCCGGCGCCCTGGCCCGCGAGATCGTCGAGGCCGGCCCGGAGTACGGCCGCAACGACGCCCTGGCCGGGCACACCGTGAACATGGAGTTCGTCTCCGCCAACCCCACCGGCCCGCTGCACATCGGCCACACCCGCTGGGCCGCGCTGGGCGACGCGATCGCCCGCCTGCTGCGCGCCTCGGGCGCGGACGTCACCGCCGAGTACTACGTCAACGACGCCGGCAACCAGATGAACGTGTTCGCCGACTCGGTCCTCGCCCGCCTGCACGGCCGTGACGTCCCCGCGGGCGGCTACCCGGGCGCGTACGTGCAGGAGCTGGCCGACGCCGTCGCCCTCGAGCACCCGGACGTGCGCGAGCTGACGGACGAGGCCGCCCGCCCGGTGGTCCGCGAGGCCGCGTACCGGCTCCAGATGCAGGACATCAAGGACACGCTCGCCGCCTTCGACGTGCACTTCGACGTGTTCACCTCGGAGCAGACGCTCCACGACTCCGGCGCGATCGAACAGGCCGTGCAGCGGCTGCGCGAACAGGGCCACATCGAGGACCGCGAGGGCGCCGTGTGGCTCAAGACCACCGACTTCGGCGACGACAAGGACCGCGTGCTCATCCGCGCCAACGGCGAGCCCACCTACTTCGCCGCCGACGCCGCCTACTACCTCCACAAGCGCGACCGCGGCTTCGAGGAGAAGGTGTACCTGCTCGGCGCCGACCACCACGGCTACGTGAACCGCCTCAAGGCGATCGCCGCCGCCGCCGGCGACGACCCGGCGACGAACATCGAGATCCTCATCGGCCAGCTCATCTCGGTCAACGGCGCGAAGCTCTCCAAGCGCGCCGGCAACATCATCGAGCTCAAGGACCTCGTGGAGTGGCTCGGCCGCGACGCCCTGCGCTACGACCTGGCCCGCTACCCCGCGGACTCGCCCCTGACGATCGACCCCGAGCTGCTGCGCTCCGCCACGAACGACAACCCCGTCTACTACGTGCAGTACGCCCACGCCCGCGCCTCGGGCGCGGCGCGCACCGCGCAGGCCCACGGCGTGGACCGCTCCGAGTTCGACGCCGCCCTGCTCACCCACGCCACCGAGTCGGAGCTGCTGGCCCAGCTGGCGGAGTTCCCGGCCGTCGTCGGCGCGGCGGCGCGCCTGCGCGAGCCGCACCGCGTGGCCCGCCACCTCGAGGTGATCGCCGGGGCCTACCACTCGTGGTACGCCGCCTGCCGCATCGTGCCCATGCCCACCGACGACGGGACGCCGCGTCCCGTCGAGACCCTCAACCGCACCCGCCTGTGGCTCAACGACGCCACCGCCCAGGTGCTGGCCAACGGCCTCGGCCTGCTCGGCGTGACCGCCCCGGAGAAGATGTGAGCGCCCGGATGACGACGCCGCAGCCCGCCCCCGCCTCCCCGCTCGCCCCCGCCTGGCTCCCCGCGCCGGGGGACCCGGACGCGCTCGTGCCCGGCCTGTGGGCCGCCGGCGTGGACCGCGCCGCCGACGGCGAGCTCACCGTCCAGGGCCTGCGCGCGAGCGCGCTCGCCGCGGAGTTCGGCACGCCGCTGCTCGTGGTGGACGAGGACGACTTCCGCGCCCGCGCCCGCGCGTTCCGCGAGGGCTTCGACGCCGCGTTCGCCGACCTGTGCGGGGGAGCGGACGTCTACTACGCCGGCAAGTCCATGCTCACCCTCTCCACCGCCCGCTGGGCGGCCGAGGAGGGCCTGCGCGTGGACACCGCCTCCGGCGGCGAGCTGGCGATCGCGCTGGCCGCCGGCGTCGACCCGGCCCACATCGGCCTGCACGGCAACAACAAGTCGGACGCCGAGCTGCGCACCGCCCTCGAGGCGGGCGTGGGCCGGATCATCGTGGACTCGCTCGACGAGCTCACCCACCTGGCCGCGCTCGCGGCCGAGGCCGGCCGCCGCGCCCCCGTGATGCTCCGGCTGACCCCGGGCGTGCACGCGCACACCCACGACTTCATCGCCACCGCGCACGAGGACCAGAAGTTCGGCCTCTCCCTGGCCCCGGCCTCCACCGACCGGGACGGCAACGTGGCCGGCCGCTCGCCGGCCGCCGTCGCCGTGGCCGCGGCCCTGGCGGCCGAGTCGATCGACCTGCTGGGCGTGCACTGCCACATCGGGTCCCAGATCTTCGAGGCCGAGGGCTTCGGGCTGGCGGCCGGACGCGTGCTCGAGTTCCTCGCCGAGGTCAAGGCTGAGCATGGGGTGGAGCTGGCCGAGCTCGACCTCGGCGGCGGCCACGGCATCGCCTACACGGCCGTGGACGAGCCGCGCCCGGCCGCGGAGATCGCCGACGCCCTCGCCGACGACGTCCAGAAGACCGTCGAGCGCCTCGGCCTGAGGTGCCCGCGGGTCTCGCTCGAGCCGGGGCGGGCCATCTCGGGCCCCGCGGGGCTGACCCTCTACACGGTCGGGGTGACCAAGACCGTGGACGCGGACACCCCCGACGGCGGCACCGCGGCCCGCCGCTACGTCGCCGTGGACGGCGGCATGTCCGACAACCCGCGTCCCGTGCTCTACGACGCCGACTACACCGCCGTCTCCGCGCGCCGCACCTCGGAGGCCGAGCCGGTGCTCTCCCGCGTGGTGGGCAAGCACTGCGAGTCCGGCGACATCCTGGTCCGCGACGTGTACCTGCCGGCCGACCTGGGCCGCGGCGACCTGCTGGCCGTGCCGGCCACGGGCGCGTACACGCACGTGATGTCCTCGAACTACAACGCGCTGGCCCGCCCGGCCGTCGTCGCGGTCTCCGGCGGGCAGGCGCGGGTGATCATCCGTCGCGAGACGCAGGAGGACCTGTTCGCCCGCGAGGCCGATCCGCGCCTCGCCCGCTGAGGACGCGGGCGCGGCGCACCCGGCCGCCGGCCTCGAGCCCGGGTGGGTCCGTCCCGCTCTGCGGACACCGAGTGTCGCGCGGTGGGACGGGCCGGGGCGCCGCGCTAGATTCGAGGCCAGCCGGGCCGCGCGGTCGCGCGGGCCCGACCCCACCCTGGATCACGGAGGACCATGCCCCAGCACACCGACGCCCCCACCGCACTCAAGGTCGCCCTACTGGGCGGCGGGACCGTGGGGTCCCAGACCGCCCGGATCCTCACCGAGGACGCCGACATCCTGCGGGACCGCGTGGGCGCCGACCTCGAGCTCACGGGCATCGCGGTGCGGGACACGGGCGCGACGCGCGACTGGCAGGCGGGCCCGGCGCTCTACACGACCGACGCCGAGGCGCTCGTGGACGGCGCGGACGTCGTCATCGAGCTGATGGGCGGCATCGAGCCGGCCCGCACCCTGATCCTGCGCGCCCTGGCCGCCGGCACGTCCGTGGTGACGGGCAACAAGGCGCTGCTGGCCCAGCACGGCGAGGAGCTGTACGCCGCGGCCGCCGCCACCGGCGCGCAGCTCAGCTTCGAGGCCGCCGTCGCCGGCGCCATCCCGATCCTGCGCCCGCTGCGCGACTCCCTGGGCGGCGACCGCGTCACCCGCGTGATGGGCATCGCCAACGGCACCACCAACTTCATCCTCGACCGGATGGACTCCGAGGGGGCGGACTTCGACGACGCCCTCGCCGAGGCCCAGCGGCTCGGCTACGCCGAGGCCGACCCGACCGCCGACGTCGAGGGCCACGACGCCGCCGCGAAGGCCGCGATCCTGGCGACCATCGCGTTCGGGGCGCCGTACACCCTGGACCAGGTGGCCGTCGCGGGCATCACCGCGATCACGGCCGAGGACAACGCCGCCGCCGCGGAGGCGGGCTACGTCATCAAGCTGCTGGCGATCGCCGAGCGCGGCCGCGCCGCCGACGGCGCCGAGGGCGCGGTCCTGCGCGTGCACCCCACCCTGCTGCCGCGGGAGCACCCGCTGGCCTCCGTGCGCGGGGCGTTCAACGCCGTCTTCGTGGAGGCCGACAACGCCGGCGAGCTCATGTTCTACGGTCCCGGCGCCGGCGGCGCCCCCACCGCCTCCGCGGTGATGGGCGACGTCGTCTCGATCGCCCAGCGCATCGTGCGCGGCGGCCCGGCGCGCCTGCGCACCCCCGTCACCGCCCTGCCCGCCCTGGACCCGGCCGAGGCCCACACCTCCTTCATGGTCGTGCTGCGCGCGGCGGACCAGCCCGGTGTGCTGCGCCGCGTCGCCGGGGTGTTCGAGGAGCACGGCGTCTCCATCGAGACGCTGCGTCAGGTCCCATCTGAGCGCGAGGACGCCCCCGGCGCGTCCCTGCGGCTGATCACCCACCGTGCGCGGCAGCGCGACCTCGACGCCACCGTCGGGGCGCTCGCCGCCCTGGACGTCGTCCACGAGGTCGCGTCCGTCCTCCGAGTCGAAGGGAACTGACCCATGGCCCACCAGTGGCGCGGCGTCGTCCGCGAGTACGCCGACCGCCTGCCCGTCACCGAGGACACGCGCGTGATCACCCTCGGCGAGGGCGGCACCCCGCTCATCCACGCCCCCCACCTCTCCGAGCTGGTGCAGGGCACCGTGCACGTGAAGTTCGAGGGCATGAACCCGACCGGCTCCTTCAAGGACCGCGGCATGACCATGGCGATCACCGCCGCCGTCGCTGACGGCGCGAAGGCCGTCGTCTGCGCGTCCACCGGCAACACGTCCGCCTCGGCGGCGGCCTACGCCGCGCAGGCCGGGATCACGTGCGCCGTGCTCGTGCCCGAGGGGAAGATCTCGATGGGCAAGATGTCCCAGGCCGTGGCCCACGGCGCGGAGATCCTCCAGGTGCAGGGCAACTTCGACGACTGCCTCGAGGTGGCCCGCAAGCTGGCCGAGAACTACCCCGTGTTCCTCGTGAACTCCGTCAACCCGGCCCGCATCGAGGGGCAGAAGACCGGCGCGTTCGAGGTCGTGGACACCCTCGGCGACGCCCCGGACTACCACCTGCTGCCCGTGGGCAACGCGGGCAACATCACCGCGTACTGGAAGGGCTACCGCGAGTACGCCGCCCCCTACGTGAACCCGCACGAGGGCGCCTCGGACGCCGAGCTGCCCGCGGTGGCCACGAAGACCCCCGTGATGTGGGGCTTCCAGGCCGCGGGCGCCGCCCCGATCGTCCAGGGCCACCCCGTGACCGACCCGGACACGATCGCCACCGCCATCCGGATCGGCAACCCGGCCTCGTGGGAGCAGGCCGAGGCCGCCCGCGACGAGTCCGGCGGGATGATCGACTCCGTCACGGACGAGGAGATCCTCGAGGCCCATCGCTGGCTCTCCGCGAAGGAGGGCGTGTTCGTCGAGCCCGCCTCCGCCGCCGGCGTCGCCGGGCTGCTCAAGCACCACGCCGCCGGGAACGTGCCGGCCGGCAAGAGCTGGGTCATCACCGTCACCGGCCACGGCCTCAAGGACCCGCAGTGGGCCCTGCGCGGCGCCGACGGCGCCGACGTGACCCCGCGCTCGGTGCCGTTCGACGTGGTCACCGTCGCCCAGGCCCTCGGCCTGAGCTGAGCCATGGCCGCACCGCAGCCGCTGGCGCCCGGGACCGCCGCGTCCGTCTCCGTCCCCGCCACCTCCGCCAACCTCGGCCCCGGCTTCGACTCGATGGGCCTGGCCCTGGAGCTGCGCGACGAGGTGACGCTCACGGTCGTGGCGGGCCCTGACGTCGCGGAGGTCGAGGGGGAGGGGGAGGCCACCCTGCCGCGGGACGGCGCGCACCTGATCCTGCGCCTGGCGCACGAGCACCTGCGGGACCGCGGGTTCACCGCGCCGGGGCTGCACCTGCGCGCCGTGAACCGGATCCCGCACGCCCGCGGGCTCGGCTCGTCCGCGGCCGCCGTCGTCGCGGCCTACGCCGCGGCCGAGGCCCTGCTGCCGGCCGCCCTGCGCCGGGCGCCCGCGGACCTGCTCGAGGCGGCCACCCGCTTCGAGGGGCACCCGGACAACGTCGCCCCCGCACTCGTGGGTGGGGCCACCGTCTCCTGGATCCGTGACGACGTCCCCGGCCCGGCCACGGCGCGGCTGCGGCTGCACGAGCGCGTGGTGCCGGTGGTCGCGATCCCGGACACCGAGCTGTCCACCCACGTCGCCCGGGGCGTGCTGCCCGCCGAGGTGCCCCACGCCGTGGCGGCTGCCCAGGCCGGCCGTGCCGCGCTGCTCGTCCACGCCCTGGCGGAGGACCCCACGCTGCTGCCGGCCGCCACGCGCGACTGGCTGCACCAGGAGCCGCGCGCCGTGGCCATGCCGGACAGCGCCGCGCTCGTCGCGGGGCTGCGTGAGCGCGGCCATGCCGCCGTCGTCTCCGGCGCGGGCCCCACGGTGCTCGCGCTGTGCGACGGCGTCCAGGCGGCTGAACACGCCGCGGAGGCGGCGCGTGCTCTGACGGCGGACGGGGCGGCCGCCTGGCGCGTGCTGGTGCCGTCCGTGGCCGTGGACGGTGTTAGGGTGGAATCACTCCACCACGGCTGACCCCACCGCCTCGCGCGGCCCGGGTCTCTGGTGCCCGGGCCTGTGACGGCCGGACGCACCGTGCGCCGTCGGCCGGAACCCCGCCGCGATCCATCCCGTGCTGCGCACGGCCGGTGAGCGGGACCCCCTCCGGCTCGGTCGAGTCCGGACGCCTCCGCCCCGTCACGCAGCGACTGCGCACGATCAGGGGAGGCGCCACTGATGAGTTCACACCATGAAACCCGGTTTTCTGGGGCGCCGCTGCGCGGCCCGACCGGATGCACACCGCAGCCCGACGCGCCACGCGCCGCCGGGCCGCATTCGAGGGAGAAGGAACCTTCGTGACCGAATCCACGGAACAGACCACGCCGACGAACGGCGGTGGCCTGGCCTCGCTCAAGCTCGCCCAGCTCCAGGCCCTGGCCTCCCAGCTCGGCATCGCCGGCGGCTCACGCATGCGCAAGGCCGACCTGGTGACCGCGATCTCCGACCACCAGCGCGGCGGCTCCGTGGCGGACCGCGACGCCGCCGAGCGCGCGGCCCAGGCCCCCGCCGTCGAGGCCGCCCCGGCCGCCCCGCCCTCAGAGGACGCCGCCCCGGCCGCCGAGCGCCCGGCCCGCCGCCGCTCGCGCCGCGCCGACGCCGACACCTCCGCTCCGGCCGCCGCCCAGGACGGGCAGCCCCAGGCCGAGGCCCGCGAGGCCCAGACCGAGCAGGCCCCCCGGGAGACCGCCTCGGACCAGGATCGGTCCGGGGGGTCCGAGACCCGCGACGAGGGCGAGGACCGCCCGCAGTCCGAGCGCCGCTCCCGCGGCCGCCGCCGCGCCGGCGACGACGACGCCCAGCAGGGTCAGGACCGTCGCTCCGACGGCGCCAAGGGCGAGGACGGCGCCGACGCGGACCGCCGCGGCGACCGGGAGGACCGTGACGACAACGGGCGCGAGAACGGCCGCGGCCGCAACGGGCGGGACCGCGAGAACGGCCGCGACCGCGAGAACGGCCGCGAGAACAACCGGGACCGTGAGAACGGCCGCGAGAACAACCGGGACCGTGAGAACGGCCGCGACGGCTCGCGCGAGCAGCGCGGCGACAAGTCCGAGGACGGCGGCCGGGGCGACGGCGGACGCGGGGACCGCAGCCGCCGCGACGACCGCGACGACGAGGGCGGCCGCAACCGCCGCAACCGTCGCAACCGCAACGAGCGCGGCCGCAACCGTCGTGGCCGCGGCGGCCCCGAGGTCGACGAGACCGAGCTGACCGAGGACGACGTCCTGCAGCCCGTGGCCGGCATCCTCGACGTGCTGGACAACTACGCGTTCGTCCGCACCTCCGGCTACCTGCCGGGCCCGAACGACGTCTACGTCTCCCTGGCCATGGTGAAGAAGTACGGTCTGCGCAAGGGCGACGCCGTCGTCGGCGCGATCCGCGCCCCGCGCGACGGTGAGAAGCAGCAGCACCACGGCGGCGGCTCCAACCGTCAGAAGTTCAACGCCCTGGTGAAGATCTCCTCGGTCAACGGTCAGCCCGCCGTCGAGCACCCGCAGCGCGTGGAGTTCGGCAAGCTCGTGCCGCTGTACCCGCAGGAGCGCCTGCGCCTGGAGACCGATCCCAAGCTGATCGGCCCCCGCGTGATCGATCTGGTCAGCCCCATCGGCAAGGGCCAGCGCGGCCTCATCGTCTCCCCGCCCAAGGCCGGCAAGACGATGATCCTGCAGTCGATCGCCAACGCGATCAAGACGAACAACCCCGAGGTCCACCTCATGATGGTGCTCGTGGACGAGCGCCCCGAGGAGGTCACCGACATGCAGCGGTCGGTGGACGGCGAGGTCATCGCCTCCACGTTCGACCGCCCGGCGGACGACCACACCACCCTCGCCGAGCTGGCCATCGAGCGTGCCAAGCGCCTCGTGGAGATGGGCCGCGACGTCGTCGTGCTGCTCGACTCCATGACTCGCCTGGGCCGCGCCTACAACCTGGCCGCCCCGGCCTCGGGCCGCATCCTCTCCGGCGGTGTGGACTCCTCGGCGCTGTACCCGCCGAAGAAGTTCTTCGGCGCCGCCCGCAACATCGAGAACGGCGGCTCGCTGACCATCCTGGCCACCGCGCTGGTCGAGACCGGCTCGCGCATGGACGAGGTGATCTTCGAGGAGTTCAAGGGCACCGGCAACATGGAGCTGCGCCTGTCCCGTCACCTCGCGGAGCGCCGCATCTTCCCGGCGGTGGACGTCAACGCGTCCGGCACCCGCCGCGAGGAGGCCCTGCTCTCGCAGGAGGAGGTCAAGATCATGTGGAAGCTGCGCCGGGTGCTCTCCGGCCTCGAGCAGCAGCAGGCCCTCGACCTGCTCACCAACAAGATCAAGGACACCGCGTCCAACGCCGAGTTCCTCATGCTGGTCTCCAAGACCACGCTGGGGTCCAAGGGCGACGACTGACCGTCCCGTCGCACGGCCCCGTCCCGCCCGGGGGAGCTCGTCTCCGCCGGACGGGGCGGGGCCGTCCACGTCGGACAGCCCGGCCCGCTGAGGCCGGAGGAGGAGAGGCACGCACGTGTTCGATTCGGACCAGCGGCGCGAGGCCGTGGATCGGCTCCTGGCGGAGCATCGCGAGCTGACGGCGCGCCTGTCCGACCCGGCGGTGCACCAGGACCCGGCGCTCGCCCGGCGGCTGAACCGGCGGTTCGCCGAGCTCGGCGCCGTGGTGACGGCCCACCGCGCCTGGTCGGCGGCCGCGGAGGAGCTGGCCGACGCGCGGGAGCTGGCCGCGGCCGGCGACGACGACGCGGCGGCCTTCGCGGCCGAGGTGCCCGGTCTGGAGGCGGCCGAGGCGGAGGCCGCCGAACGGCTGCGCCGGCTGCTGATCCCGCGCGACCCCGACGACGCCCGCGACGTGATCCTCGAGATCAAGGGCGGCGAGGGCGGCGAGGAGGCGGCCCTGTTCGCCGGCGACCTGTTGCGCATGTACCTGCGCTACGCCGAGTCCCGGGGCTGGAAGACGGAGGTCCTCTCCGCCACGCACTCCGACCTGGGCGGCTACAAGGACGTCCATGTGGCGGTGCGGGGGAGCGCGGCCGACCCGGCCGACGGCGTCTACGCCCGGCTCAAGTTCGAGGGCGGCGTGCACCGCGTGCAGCGCGTGCCCGTCACCGAGTCCCAGGGCCGCATCCACACCTCCGCCGCCGGCGTGCTCGTGCTGCCCGAGGTGGACGCCCCGGACGAGGTCCACCTCGATCCGAACGACCTCAAGGTGGACGTGTTCCGCTCCTCCGGGCCGGGCGGCCAGTCCGTCAACACGACCGACTCCGCGGTGCGCCTGACGCACCTGCCCACGGGGATCGTCGTCTCCATGCAGAACGAGAAGTCCCAGATCCAGAACCGCGAGGCCGCGCTGCGCGTGCTGCGGTCGCGGCTGCTCGAGCGGCAGCGGGCGGAGCAGGACGCCGAGGACTCCGCGGCGCGCGCCGCGCAGGTGCGCACCATGGACCGCTCGGAACGCATCCGCACCTACAACTTCCCGGAGAACCGGATCGCGGACCACCGCACCGGCTACAAGGCGCACAACCTCGACGCGGTCCTCGACGGCGACCTCGAGGCCGTGATCGCCTCCTGCCTCGCCCTCGACGAGGAGCGGCGGCTCGCCGCGCTGGGCGGGGACGCGTGAGCGCACCGGCCTGGTCCGCGCTGCTGCGCGACGCCGCCGCCCGCCTGGCCGCGGTGGGCATCGACTCGCCGCGCGTGGACGCCGAGCTGCTGCTGGCCCACGTGCTCGGCCTCGACCGCGGCGCGCTGCTGGCCCGGGTGTTCGCCGGGGCCGTGGCCGAGCCCGCGCAGGCGGCGGCGTTCGAGGCGCTCGTCGGACGCCGCGCCGCCCGCGAGCCCGTCCAGCACCTGACCGGCGTCGCGCACTTCCACGGGCTCGACCTGGCGGTCGGCCCGGGCGTCTTCATCCCGCGGCCGGAGACCGAGCTGCTCGTGGAGACCGTCGTGGCCGACCTGGCCGCGCGGCCGGCGGCGGGCGTCGTGGTGGACCTGTGCACCGGCTCCGGCGCGATCGCCGCGGCCGTCGCGGCGTGGGGCGAGGCGCGGGGACGCGCGCTCGCCGTCACCGCCGTCGAGCTCGACCCGACGGCGGCCGACTGGGCCCGGCGGAACCTCGCCCCGCGCGGGATCGACCTGCGACAAGGCGATGCCCTTGTCGCATGCCCCGACCTCGAGGGCCGCGTGGACGTCGTCGTGAGCAACCCGCCCTATGTGCCCGAGGCCGAGGTGCCCGCCCAGCCCGAGGCCCGACTGGACCCGGCGCGGGCGCTCTACGGCGGGGACGCGCCCGGGCTGCGGGTCCCGCGGGCCATCGCGCACCGGGCGGCGGACCTGCTCGCCCCGGGCGGCCTCTTCGCCATGGAGCACCACGAGACGCAGGGCCCGGCGCTCCTGGCCACCCTCGGCGCGGACCCCCGGTTCACGGGCGTCCGCGTGCACCCGGACCTCACCGGACGAGACCGGTTCCTGACGGCGCGCCGGTCCTGCGACGCCGCGGCGGGCGCGGAGGTGGAAGAATGACCGACGTGAGTGACTTCATCGACGTCTCGGATCCGGCCGCCCTCGAGAATGCCGTGGCCCGCGCCCGCGAGGTCCTCGCGGACCGCGGCTGCGTGGTCCTGCCCACGGACACCGTCTACGGCATCGGAGCGGACGCGTTCTCCCCGCTGGCCGTGGCCGTGCTGCTGGCCGCCAAGGGCCGCAGCCGCACCATGCCGCCGCCCGTGCTCATCGCGGACCGCCGCGTCATGGCGGGCCTCGCGTACGACGTGCCGGAGGAGGCCGAGGCCCTCGCCGAGCGCTTCTGGCCCGGCGCCCTCACGCTCATCCTCAAGTCCCAGCCCACGCTGACCTGGGACCTCGGCGAGACCCGCGGCACCGTCGCCCTGCGCGTGCCGGACGACGCGGTGGCCCGCGAGCTGCTCTACGCCGTCGGCCCCATGGCCGTCTCCAGTGCGAACCGCACCGGCATGGACGCCGCCACCACCGCCGACGCCGCCCGCTCGATGCTGGGGGAGTCCGTGGCCCTCTACCTCGACGCCGGCCCCCGCGAGAGCCGGGATCCCTCGACGATCGTGGACTGCACCGTCACCCCGTTCCGGGTGGCCCGGCAGGGCTCCGTGCCCCTGGAAGAGCTGCGCGCGGTGGTGCCGGACCTGCTCGCCGAGGGCGAGGAGCCGCCGGTCGCCGCCGAGCGGATCGCGGCCGACGACGCCGCCGCGGCGCGCCCCGCCGACCGGGAGGCCTGACCGGCCCCCATGCGCGCGTATCTCGTCCTGGTCGTGGTCACGGCCGTCGCCTGCGGGGCCCTGACGCCCCTCATGCGCCGGCTGGGGCTGCGCGCGCGCGTGTTCACCCCGCTGCGCCAGCGAGACGTGCACCGGCACCCCGTGCCGAAGCTGGGCGGCGTGGCCATGGCCGCGGCCGTGCTGGTGGGATTCGCCGTCGGGGGAGTCGTGCCGTTCCTCCAGGGGATCTACGCGGACGACGCCGCGATGCGCGGGCTCCTGGTCGCCGTCGCCGTCGTGCTCATCGTGGGCATCGCCGACGACATGTGGGACCTGCGCTGGTGGGTGAAGATGGCCGGCCAGGTGCTGGCCGGGCTCGCGGTGGCCCTGGGCGGGATCCGCATCGAGGCGATGCCGGTGGGCTGGATCCCGGTGGGGAACGAGACCACGCAGGTCATCCTCACGGTGTTCGCCGTGGTGCTGACGATGAACGCGATCAACTTCGTGGACGGTCTGGACGGCCTGGCGGCGGGCGTCGCGCTGATCGGCGGCTCGGCCTTCTTCGTCTACTCGTATCTGCTGACGCGGACCATCAACCAGTTCGACTACGCCAACCTCGCCACCCTGCTCATGGCCCTGCTCGTCGGCGCGTGCGTGGGCTTCCTGCCGTGGAACCTGGCCCCGGCCCGCATCTTCATGGGCGAGGTGGGGGCCATGCTCATCGGCCTGCTGATGGCCGCGGCCGCGGTCGCCGTGACCGCGGACGTGAACGCCCTGGACGGGATGCGCTTCCGCAACGTCCCCGCCTACATGCCGATCCTGCTGCCCGTCGCCGTCCTCGCACTGCCGCTCGCGGACCTCGCCCTGGCCGTGCTGCGGCGGACGGCCAAGGGCACCAGCCCCTTCTCGGCGGACCGCGGGCACCTGCACCACAAGCTCGTGGACGGCGGCTACACCCAGGCGCAGGCCGTCGCGCTGCTCTGGCTCTGGGCGTTCCTCGTGGCCTGGGGCGCGGTGTCCCTGAACTTCGTGGACCACAGGATCGTCCTGCCCGTGCTCGCCGTGGCCCTGGCCGGAGCCGGCTACCTCACCCTGCATCCGCTCGTGGAGCGCCGTCGCGCGGTCCGGAACGACGCCGCGGCCCACCCGGACGAGCGGGGGGACGCGTGACCGGGGCGGGAGGTCGCCGACGCCGGCGCCGCTGGGAGAACCGCCGTGGCTGGTGGGGGATCCTCGGGTGGTCCCTGGCCGCGGCGGGGGCTGCCCTGGCGATCACGTGCGCCGCGTGGCTGCTCTCCGCCGGCGGTGAGGCAGCCGGGAGCGCCCTGTTGGGCGGCGGCGCGGTGCTCGCGCTCTCGGCGCTCACCGGGGTGACGACGGCACTCGTCTGGGACCGGGCGCGCGAGGCGGCGCTGCCGGTCAGCGTGGGGCTGTTCGTGCTCAAGATCGCGGTGTTCGCGGTGCTGCTGGGGGCCCTGCCCCGCCCCGACTGGGTCCGGCCGGACGCGGCGGCGATCTCCGCCCTCGTGACGATCCTCGTCTGGCAGACCGCGGAGGTCCTCGTCTTCGCCCGGACCCGCCGCGGGATCTACGCCGATTGACCCGCCCGAGGGGCGAAGACACGGAGCCGCGGGCCATGTCGTGGGCCCCGTCTGCGGTACGGAGCACGGGTCACCGTTTGGTATCGTTGGCGGCGAACACTTCGACGGCGCCCATCTGCCGCCATCCGTGTCTCGCATCGCACCGGTACCCCCGCAATGTCGCGGCGCCCGCCTGTGGTCCGGGGACGAGGCTGCGGTCCCGTCGACTGCATCACTTCGGAGAGGAACCGCGTGCTGACCCTCGTGCTGGCCAACGCATCATTCGTGCCCCCCACCATCTCTGATGGTCACCTCCCGGAGATCTTCCCCTGGGGTGCGGAGTACGGCACTGGCTTCGGCAAGCAGATGCTGCTCGTCCTGCTCTCCGTGGTGCTCATCACCGCCTTCTTCGCGTGGGCCATGCGCCGTCCCCGGCTCGTGCCCGGCAAGGCCCAGTGGCTCGCCGAGTCCGGCTACTCCTTCGTCCGGAACGACATCGCGAAGGACATCCTGGGCGAGAAGAACTTCAAGCAGTGGGTCCCGCTGCTCTTCGCCATCTTCTTCTTCGTGCTGCTGAACAACCTGTTCGGCGCCATCCCGGTGCTGCAGCTGCCGACCTTCTCCCACGCGGGCGCCGCCTACGGCCTGGCCCTCATCGTCTACGCGATCTGGATCGGCGTCGGCATCAAGCGCCACGGCGTGCGCTACCTGAAGCTGGCCGTCGTGCCCTCCGGTGTGCCCGGCTGGATCCTGCCGCTGCTCGTGCCGCTGGAGATCATCTCCAACTTCATCGTGCGCCCCCTGACCCACTCCCTGCGTCTGATGGCCACCATGCTCTCCGGCCACATGATCGTGATGCTCGCCGGCGCCGGCGCCGCCTACCTGATCACGCAGACCGGCAGCCTGGCCCTGCAGGGCACCGGCATCCTGGTCATCCTCGGCTCGGTGGCCCTGTACTTCCTCGAGCTGCTGATCATGTACCTGCAGGCCTTCGTCTTCACGCTGCTGACCGCGATCTACATCCAGGGCGCGATCGACGCGAACGACCACTGATCTTCCGGGGCCGCCTCGGGCACGACCCAGGCGGCCGCGGTACGGCGGGAGAGCCCGCCACCAGTCTTCCCGGCCCTCCGCAGGAGGACCACCCGGGAGGCCGACCCTCCACAACCCGGCCGGACACCTCGGCCTCGTGAAAGGAACACCATGGAACTGCACGGTTCGCTCAACATGATCGGCTACGGCCTCGCCGCCATCGGCTCCGCCATCGGCGTGGGCCTGATCTTCGCCGCCTACATCAACGGCGTCGCCCGTCAGCCGGAGGCCCAGCGCATCCTGCAGCCGATCGCCCTCCTGGGCTTCGCGCTCGCCGAGGCCCTCGCCATCCTGGGCCTCGTCTTCGCCTTCGTCATCGGCGCCTGACGCGCCGCGTCCACGGAGCGCCCGCACGGTGAGACCGTCGGTGCTCCCTCTCCACAGGACTCTTGACCGAAGGATGGTTGAAACATGATCAGCAACGGACTGATCCTCGCGGCGGCTGAGGGGGCCAACCCCCTGATCCCCAACCCGTGGGAGATCCTCGTCGTCGTGGTGGGCTTCGCCCTGCTCATGTTCATCGTCATCAAGTTCATCGTCCCGACCCTCGAGAAGTCCTACCAGGACCGTGTCGAGGCGATCGAGGGCGGTCTGGCCAAGGCTGAGAAGGCCCAGGCCGAGGCGAACGCGATGATGGCGGACTACGAGTCGCAGCTGGCGGACGCCCGCACCGAGGCGAACCGCATCCGCGAGGATGCCCGCACCGAGGCCGCCGAGATCGTGGCCGAGGCGCGCGAGCGCGCGACCGCCGAGGCGACGCGCATCTCCGAGCAGGCGCAGGCGCAGATCGCCGCCGAGCGTCAGCAGGCCGCCGCGCAGCTCAAGGGCGAGGTCGGCTCGCTGGCCACGACCCTGGCCGGCAAGATCGTGGGCGAGTCCCTCGAGGACGACGCCCGCTCGCAGCGCGTGGTCGACCGCTTCCTGGCTGACCTGGACCGTCACCAGAGCGCAGGTGTCGCCGAATGATGACGGGCGCATCGAGGGACTCCCTGGCCGCCTCCCTGGAGGCCGTCGGTCCGGTGCTGGACGAGGGCGGCGTGGCCCTGGCACGCGAGCTGTTCGGCGCGCTGGACGTGGTGGACGAGCACGGCGCCCTGCGCCGCGCCCTGACCGACCCCGCCTGGACCACCGAGCGCCGTCACGGCCTCGTCGACTCGCTGTTCGGCGCCCGGGTGACCCCCGGTGCACTGCAGGTCCTCAAGGACCTGGCCGGCCGCCGCTGGTCGGCGGAGCGCGATCTCGGGGACGCCCTCGAGACGGTGGCCGCGCACGCGGCCGCCGCGGAGGCCGCACGCGGCGGACACGCGGGCCTGGCCGCCCTCTCGGGCGAGCTGCTGGCCTTCAACCGCACGGTGGAGGACTCGCACGAGGTGCAGCGGGCGCTCACCGATCAGCACGCACCCCTCGAGGCGCGGGCCGCTCTGGCCGGTCGTCTCCTGGGCGAGTCGGCCAGCCCGGCCGGCCGACTGCTGGTCGAGCGCGCCGTCGCGGCCCCGCGCGGCCTGAAGCCGTCCGCCGCCGTCCGCAAGGCCGCGGACGTCGTCGCCGAGCGGCAGCGCCAGTGGATCGCCGAGGTGACCGTGGCCCGGCCGCTCGAGGCCGAGCAGCAGGAGCGGCTGGCCTTGGGCCTGCGCCGCGCCTTCGGTCGCGATCTCGTCATGGACGTGACGGTGGACCCCCACGTGGTGGGTGGCATCCGCGTCCAGGTCGGCGACGACGTCGTCGACGGGTCCATGGCCTCGCGCCTCCACGACCTCCAGCGGCGGATGGCCGGCTGAGGCCGGCTCCCGCCCGCATCCGGAACACCCACGAACGTAAGCATCATCGTCACGTCGATGATCACCAAGCACAGAGAGCAGGGACTGCAGATGGCCGAATTGACCATCAACGCTGACGATGTCCGCAATGCCTTGAACGATTTCGCGGCATCGTACGAACCGTCGGGCACCGATCGCACCGAGGTCGGCCGTGTCATCTCCGCGGCGGACGGCATCGCTCGTGTGGAGGGTCTGCCCTCCGTCATGGCGAACGAGCTGCTGCGCTTCGAGAACGGCATCCAGGGCCTGGCCCAGAACCTCGACACCCGCGAGATCGGTGTCGTCGTCCTCGGCGAGTTCCAGGAGATCCGCGAGGGCATGGAGGTGCAGCGCACCGGCGAGATCCTCTCCGTCCCGGTGGGCGACGCCTTCCTGGGCCGCGTGGTGGACCCGCTGGGCCAGCCCATCGACGACCTGGGCCCGATCGAGGCCGAGGGCCGCCGTGCCCTCGAGCTGCAGGCGCCGACCGTGACCGAGCGCAAGTCGGTCCACGAGCCGCTGCAGACCGGCATGAAGGCCATCGACGCCATGATCCCGATCGGCCGTGGCCAGCGTCAGCTGATCATCGGTGACCGCCAGACCGGCAAGACCGCGATCGCCGTCGACACGATCCTCAACCAGAAGGCCAACTGGGAGTCGGGCGACGTCGAGAAGCAGGTCCGCTGCGTCTACGTGGCCGTGGGCCAGAAGGCCTCCACCATCGCCGGCGTCCGCGCCACGCTGGAGGAGCACGGCGCCCTGGAGTACACCACCATCGTGGCCTCCCCGGCGTCCGACCCGGCCGGCTTCAAGTACCTCGCCCCCTACGCCGGCTCGGCCATCGGCCAGCACTGGATGTACGGCGGCAAGCACGTGCTGATCATCTTCGACGACCTGTCGAAGCAGGCCGAGGCCTACCGTGCCGTCTCCCTGCTGCTGCGCCGCCCGCCGGGCCGCGAGGCCTACCCGGGCGACGTCTTCTACCTGCACTCCCGGCTCCTCGAGCGCTGCGCCAAGCTCTCGGACGAGATGGGCGCGGGCTCCATGACCGGCCTGCCGATCATCGAGACCAAGGCGAACGACGTGTCGGCCTACATCCCGACCAACGTCATCTCCATCACCGACGGCCAGATCTTCCTGCAGTCGGACCTGTTCAACGCCAACCAGCGTCCCGCCGTGGACGTGGGCATCTCGGTGTCCCGCGTGGGCGGCGCCGCCCAGGTCAAGGCCATGAAGAAGGTCTCCGGCACGCTGAAGCTGGACCTGGCGCAGTACCGCGACCAGCAGGCGTTCTCCATGTTCGCCTCGGACCTGGACCCGGCCACCCGCCGCCAGCTCGCCCGCGGTGAGCGCCTCATGGAGCTGCTCAAGCAGCCGCAGTACTCGCCCTACCCGGTCGAGGAGCAGGTCGTGTCCATCTGGGCCGGCTCCAAGGGCCACCTCGACGAGGTGCCGGTGCAGGACGTGCTGCGCTTCGAGCGCGAGTTCATCGACCACCTGCGTCGCCACACCTCCGTCCTGACCGACATCGCCTCCACCGGCAAGCTCGAGGACGGCACCGTGTCCGCGCTCGAGTCGGCCGTCGCCGAGTTCTCCAAGGGCTTCCAGTCCTCCGAGGACGGCGGCGTGCAGGCCGGCCACGAGGAGCACCGCGCGATCGAGCAGGACCAGGTCGCGCAGGAGCAGATCACCAAGCAGAAGCGCTGACCGCCGGTCGGTGAGGGAGCGGTCCGGCGTCGGACCCCACGGGGACGACGCCGGGCCGCCCTCCCGCCAGGGAAAGGACCACCATGGGAGCCCAGATCCGGGTCTACCGTCAGAAGATCGCGTCGACGTCGTCGATGAAGAAGATCTTCAAGGCGATGGAGCTGATCGCCACGTCCCGCATCACCAAGGCACGTGAGCGCGTCAGCGCGTCGCTGCCCTACGCGAACGCGATCACCCGCGCCGTCTCGGCCGTGTCGAGCCAGCACGACATCGATCATGTCCTCACCACGGAGCCCGAGAACCCGACCCGGGCGGCCGTGCTCATCATGTCCTCGGATCGCGGCCTCGCCGGCGCGTACTCCGCGAACGTGCTGCGCAAGGCCGAGCAGCTCCTCACCCGCCTCGGCGAGGAGGGCAAGGACGTGGACGTGTACGTCGTCGGCCGCAAGGCGCAGACGTACTTCGACTTCCGCGGCCGCGACTACAAGCAGCTGTGGACCGGCCAGACGGACGCCCCCGTCGCCGAGCGCGCCTCCGAGATCGGCGAGGTGCTCGTGGACGCGTTCCTCACGGACACGGCAGACGGCGGCGTGGACGAGATCCACGTCGTGTTCACCGAGTTCGTCTCGCTCGTGAAGCAGAACCCCCACGTGGTGCGCCTGCTGCCCCTCGAGGTCGTCGAGGAGGAGGCCGCCACCGCCGAGGAGGTGCTGCCGCTCTACGAGTACGAGCCGGACGCGGAGGAGGTCCTCGACGCGCTGCTGCCCAAGTACATCGAGTCGCGCATCTTCAACGCGATGCTGCAGTCGGCGGCCTCGGAGCTCGCCAACCGTCAGCGCGCCATGAAGTCGGCGGGCGACAACGCCACGAGCCTCATCAAGGACTACACGCTCCTGATGAACAACGCCCGTCAGGCCGAGATCACCCAGGAGCTCACCGAGCTCATCGCGGGCGCGGACGCGCTCAACAACTCCTGAGCCCGTTCGGGACTCACCAGACTCGCCATCCACACACGATAGAAGTGAGAGAGATGACTGCCACCATCACTGACCAGGGCACCGGGACCCCCACCGGCGGTGCCACCGGACGCGTGTCCCGCGTCATCGGCCCCGTGATCGACGCCGAGTTCCCGGCCAACGCGATGCCGGAGATCTACAACGCGCTGACCACTGAGATCGACCTCAACGGCCAGCGCCGCACGGTCACCTTCGAGGTCGCCCAGCACCTCGGCGACAACATGGTCCGCGCCATCTCCCTGCAGTCCACCGACGGCCTGGTGCGCGGCACCGACGTCGTGGACACCGGCGCCCCCATCTCGGTGCCGGTCGGTGACGCCGTGAAGGGCCACATCTTCAACGTGCTCGGCGAGACCCTGGACATGCCGACCTCGCAGCTGCAGGCCGAGGACCGCTGGCCGATCCACCGCCCGGCCCCGAACTTCGCCTCCCTCGAGGGCTCCACCGAGATGCTGGAGACCGGCATCAAGGTCATCGACCTGCTGACCCCCTACATCAAGGGCGGCAAGATCGGCCTGTTCGGCGGCGCCGGCGTGGGCAAGACCGTGCTCATCCAGGAGATGATCACCCGTGTGGCCCGCAACTTCGGCGGCACCTCCGTGTTCGCCGGCGTCGGCGAGCGCACCCGTGAGGGCAACGACCTCTGGGTCGAGATGGAGGAGGCGGACGTCCTCAAGGACACCGCCCTCGTGTTCGGCCAGATGGACGAGCCGCCGGGCACGCGTCTGCGCGTGGCCCTGTCCGCGCTGACCATGGCGGAGTACTTCCGCGATGTGCAGAACCAGGACGTGCTGCTGTTCATCGACAACATCTTCCGCTTCTCGCAGGCCGGTTCCGAGGTCTCCACGCTGCTGGGCCGCATGCCCTCCGCCGTGGGCTACCAGCCGAACCTGGCGGACGAGATGGGCGTGCTCCAGGAGCGCATCACCT
The DNA here is from genome assembly GCF_900537135.1 of Micrococcus sp. Alg238-R198. Lineage (NCBI taxonomy): Bacteria > Bacillati > Actinomycetota > Actinomycetes > Micrococcales > Micrococcaceae > Micrococcus > Micrococcus sp. Alg238-R198. Next base: position 268,972 of record NZ_UNRH01000001.1, on the reverse strand, counting down.
CGACCCGCGGCCACTCCATCACCTCGATGCAGGCCGTGTACGTCCCCGCGGACGACTACACCGACCCGGCCCCGGCCAACGTGTTCGCGCACCTGGACGCGACCACCAACCTGACCCGCGACCTCGCGTCCCGTGGCCTGTACCCGGCCGTGGACCCGCTGGCCTCGACCTCGCGCATCCTCGACCCGCAGTACGTGGGCCAGGACCACTACGACGTGGCCATCCGCGTGAAGCAGATCCTGCAGAAGAACAAGGAGCTGCAGGACATCATCGCGATCCTCGGTGTGGATGAGCTCTCCGAGGAGGACAAGATCACCGTGGGCCGCGCCCGCAAGATCGAGCAGTTCCTCTCGCAGAACACCTACACCGCCAAGCAGTTCACCGGCGTCGAGGGCTCCACCGTGCCGGTCAAGGACACCGTCGAGGGCTTCAAGGCCATCGCCGACGGCGACCTGGACCACGTCGCGGAGCAGGCCTTCTACAACGTGGGCGGCCTGGACGACGTCGAGCGCGAGTGGGCCAAGATCCAGGCCGAGGGCTGATCGATCATGGCTGAGCTCAACGTCGAGATCGTCTCCGAGGAGCGGTCCATCTGGTCGGGCGCCGCGTCGGCCGTGTCGGCGCGCACCGTCAACGGTGAGATCGGCATCCTCCCGGGCCACACCCCGATGCTGGCCGTCCTCGGCGACGGCGAGGTCGTGGTGCGGACCACGGACGGCGGAACCGTCACCGCACAGGCCCGCGGCGGCTTCTTCTCCGTGGACCACGACCGTGTCGTGATCGCTGCGACGTCCGCCCGGCTGGGCGACGCCGCGGCGGCCTGACGCGGCGCGGCAGGACCTGACGGTGGAGGGCCCGGTGCTCATCGCCTCGGCGACCGTGGTGGCAGTCATCGTGCTGTCGGCACTCGCCCTGGTGATGCGGCGCCGGGCCCTCGCCCGTGTCACGGCCGCCTTCCCTGCGGTCCTGGAGCGGGAGGGCCCGGGGCGTGAGCGTGTGATCGGCGTGTACGACGAGTCCTGCCTGCGCCTCACCGGGGGCTGGCGCCTCTCGCGGGAGCGCTGGAGCGCGGACCGGAGCCGCCTGCAGATCGACCGCCTCCCGGCGGACGAGGCCGGCCGGGCCGTCCTGGAGCTGAGCGCCGGCACACGTCCGGTGCGCGTCGTCGTCGACCCCGACGACGCCGGCGCCCTGCGCGCCTGGAGCGAGGCGGGGCCGTCCGCGGCGTCGTCCTTCTGGCGCCGCTGAGCCCGCCCGGCGCCTCAGAACAGGCGGGACTCGGCGTCGTCCACGCCGCGCATCGCGTCGTAGTCGAGGGTGACGCAGCGGATGCCGCGGTCCTCGGCGAGGGTGCGGGCCTGGGGCTTGATCTGCTGGGCCGCGAACACGCCGCGCACGGGCGCCAGGAGCGGGTCCCGGTTCATCAGCTCGAGGTAGCGGGTGAGCTGCTCGACCCCGTCGATGTCCCCACGGCGCTTGAGCTCGACCGCCACGGTGCCGCCGTCGGCGTCGCGGGCCAGGATGTCCACGGGGCCGATCGCCGTCATGTACTCGCGGCGCACGAGGGTGTGGCCGTCGCCGAGCAGGCTGATCTGCTCGGCCAGCAGACGCTGCAGATCCGCCTCCACGCCGTCCTTGACGAGGCCGGGGTCCACGCCGAGCTCGTGGGAGTCGTCCGCCAGGACCTCCTCGATGAGCACGATGAGCCGGTCGTCGGACTTCTTGGCCTGCACGCGCCAGACCTGCGTCACCCCCTGGTCGGCCTGGTCGGGGGAGGGCTCCTCCACGTGCAGGGTCGCGGGCGGCGACATCCAGTTGAGGGGCTTGTAGGAGCCGCCGTCGGAGTGCACCAGCACCGAGCCGTCCGCCTTCACCATGAGCAGGCGGGTGGCGGTGGGCAGGTGGGCGTTCAGGCGGCCCTCATAGGTCACGGAGCAGCGGGCAATGACGAGTCGCACCGGTCCATCCTAGGCGGACCGCGCCCACCGGCTCTTGTGCCAGCATGGAGGCATGCCCCGTTCGAACCGCCCCCGCCGCTCGTCCGCGCCTCGGCGGAGCGAGCGCGGGGCCTCCGGCGCCTCCCGGCGGTCCCGGCCGTCGCCGGGGCGCGCCGACCCGCTCGAGGAGCTCCTCGGCCTGGACGCGGGCTACTCGCGCCAGTCCGGGTCCGACGGCGGATGGCACGTCCGGCAGATCCCCGCGTGGCGCGCGGTGAAGGACTACACGTGCCCCGGCTGCGGTCGGGTGATCCGGCAGGGCCAGGCGCACCTCGTGGCCTGGCGCGCCGACTGGATCATGGGGGACGAGGACGCGGGCGCCGACCGGCGGCACTGGCACCCGGTGTGCTGGCGCACCCGACCGAGCCGCTGACCGCGACGGCCCGGGCCGCGCCGCCGTCGTGGGCCTACCGGGCGTCCTGGCGGGGGATGAAGACCTCGCGGACCAGCAGCAGCAGCGCGGCGGCGAGCGGGATCGCCATGAGGGCGCCGAGGACGCCGAGCAGCGCGCCTCCGGCGATCACCGCGATCACGGCCACGGCCGCCGGCACGGACACCGCGCGCGCCATGACGCGCGGCGAGATGACGTAGGCCTCGATCTGCAGGTAGACGAAGTAGACGGCCGCGAACACGGCGGCGGTCTGCCACGAGGTCAGCAGGCTCACGAGGGTCAGCAGCGTGCCGCCGATCGCGGCGCCCACCAGCGGGATGAACGCCATGAAGGCGGCGATCGCGGCGAGCAGGACGGCGAAGGGGGCGCCGGCGATGGCCAGCGCCGTGAACGCCACCGCGCCGTTGAGGGCGGCCACGAAGGACTGGCCCATCACGTAGTGGCCGACCGAGGAGGTGATCTGCTCGGACAGCGCCTCGATGCGGGGCCGGCGCGAGCGCGGTGCGAGCCGGTAGGCCCAGTACTTCATGTGCGGCAGGGAGGAGAGGAAGTACAGCGTCAGCACGACCACCACGAGCACCGAGAAGACGGCGTTCAGCACGGTCTGGCCGAAGCCGAGGAGCCCGCCGAACAGGTCGGTGACGGCGACGCCGTCGGCGGCGAGGCGCTCGGTCTGGGCGCGGACGGCCTCCTGGAGGTGGAACTCCTCGTCGAGTCGCACGAACCACTCGGCGCTCATCACACCGTCGATGATGGCCGGCAGGTCCTGGACCAGCTGCGTGGACTGCTCGATCACCGTGGGGACCAGGAGGGCGACGAACGCCCCGGCCACGGCGGCCAGACCGATTGCGGCCGTGAGCACGCCGACCCAGCGGGGCGCGCCCCAGGACTCGACCCGGCGCACCAGCGGATCCAGGCCCAGGGCGATGAACAGGGCCGCGGCGATCCACACGATGAGCTGTCCGTTCGTGCGCAGCACCGAGACGACGCCGATGGCCAGGGCCACGCCCACCGCGAGCAGGAAGCCGGTCAGCACGGGGGACTCGACAGCCACGGCCGCGACCGCCGGATCCTCGGCGCCGTCGACGGGGACCGACTCGGGGTCCACCCGGTCCTCCTCGAGGAAGGGTCGGCGCCGCCGCAGGACGGAGCCCAGGCGGAGCAGTCGACGACGCCCGGCGGGCGTCGGCCCGTGCGACGGCGGCGCGGCGGCCACCCCGACCGGCTGCGCGGGGATGCCGGTCAGGGACGGCTGCTCGGCGCCCTCGGGCTCGGCCGGGCCACGGACGTCGGCGACGCCGGCGGCGTCCGGGCCGGATGCGGTCTCCTTCTCCTCCACGCGCTCAGCGTACGTCAGGGCCCCGGCCTGACCGCGCCGCGCCCGGGAGGCTACCGTGGGGCGCAGTGACAACGCCCCTCGCCCCGGCGACGGGGCGGACCCGGACCGGAAGGATCGTGACCGACGTGACCGCCCAGCCCCCCTCTGACGCCCCGTCCCACCTGCGCGGCGCCGTCGACCTGTCCTCGCTCGGCACCCCGGCCCCGGCCGGGCGGACCGCGCCGGGGGCCGACGCCGGCGTCGGCGGCGGCTCGTGGGTGATCGCGGACGCCGACCAGGGTCTGCTGCAGCAGCTGGTCCAGCTCTCCGCCCAGGTGCCGGTGCTGCTGCACCTGCACGTGCCCGGGGACGCGGCGAGCGAGGCGCTCTACCGGCAGTTCGCGGACGCGGTCGACGCCCAGGCGGGACGGCTCGTGCTCGCGCGTCTGGACGTGGCGAAGGAGCCCGCCGTGCTGCAGGCGCTGGGCCTGGGGGCCGGCCCCGCGGTCATGGCCGTGGTGGCGGGGCAGCCGGTGCCGCTGGTCAATCAGGAGGTGCCGGAGGAGACGCTGCGCCAGCTCATGGGGGAGATCCTCGAGGTGGCCCGTCAGAACGGCGTCGCCGGCACCGTGCCCCCCGTCGCTCCGGCGCGCCAGGACGCCGGCGCCGCGGCCGCGGACGCTCCGCCCGTGCCGCCGCTGCACCGGGCCGCCCATGAGGCCCTCGCCGCCGACGACCTGCCCGGGGCCGTCTCGGCGTGGGAGGCGGCGCTGGCCGACAGCCCCGCGGACGCCGTGGCCCAGCAGGGCCTGTCCGCGGCCCGCCTCATGCTGCGCACCCGCGACGCCGACGCCGCGGCGGTGCGCACGGCCGCCGCGGACGGCCCGGACGACGTCGCCGCCCAGCTCGCCGTCGCCGACCTGGACGTGCTCGGTGGCCACGTGGAGGACGCCTTCGCCCGGCTCGTGCGGTTCATCGCCCTCCACCCCGGCGACGACCGGGAGACGGCGCGCGCCCACCTCGTGGACCTCTACACCGTGGTGGGCACGGACGATCCCCGTGTGCAGGCCTCGCGGCGTCGGCTGGCCGCAGCGCTGTTCTGAGGGACCCACAGTTCATCCCTGAGGAGGACGCCGTGTCCGCCTGACGGTGGGTAACGTCCCAGGCATGACTCCGCATGCGCCCGAGCCTGCCCCCGCCCACCTGGCGGCCGCCGCCCGTCGTCGCGCGGTGGACGCCCCCGATCCGGACCTCGCCCTCGTCACGCGCGGGCTGACCCAGCGGTTCGGGGACAAGCTGGCGCTCGACGCGCTGGACCTGGACGTCCCGGCCGGATCGTTCTTCGGGGTGGTCGGGCCCAACGGGGCGGGCAAGACCACCGCCCTGTCCATGGCCACCGGGCTGCTGCGCCCGGACCACGGCCGCGCCTGGATCCACGGCGTCGACGTGTGGGAGCAGCCCCTCGAGGCCAAGCGACGGGTCGGCGTGCTCGCCGACGGCGTGCGCACCTTCGACCGCCTCACGGGCGCGCAGCTCGTGACCTACGCCGGGCTGCTGCACGGGCTCGACGCGGACACCGTGGCCGAGCGGACCACGGACCTGCTGCGGGTGATGGACCTGGAGGACGCCGGCCACAAGCTCGTCGCCGACTACTCCGCCGGCATGACCAAGAAGGTGTCCCTGGCGGCCGCCATGGTCCACGCCCCGGACCTGCTCGTCCTGGACGAGCCGTTCGAGGCCGTGGACCCGGTCTCCGCCGCGAACATCCGGGACATCCTGCACTCGTACGTGGAGCGGGGCGGCACCGTGATCGTCTCGAGCCACGTGATGGACCTCGTCCAGCGCATGTGCACCCACGTCGCCGTGATCGCGGCCGGGACGCTGCGGGCCGCCGGCACGCTCGAGGAGGTCCGGGACGGGCGCGACCTCGAGGACCGCTTCGTGGACCTCGTCGGCGGCCGCCACGGCTCGGCGGGGCTGACATGGCTCTGACGCTCGTCCGACTGCGCTGGACGCTGACCCTGAACCAGTGGCGGCGGTCCCCGTTCACCCTGGTGATGAGCGTGCTCGGCGCGCTGTACGTGCTCGGCATGGCCGCCGTGGCGGTGACGCTGCTCGTCACGGGCCTGCCCGCCCTGCCGGACGAGGCCCGCGGCGCCACGACCGTGCTGGCCGCCGCCGTCGTGGTGCTCGCCTGGCTCGTCATCCCGCCGTTCGTCACGGGCGTGGACGCCACCCTCGACCCGCACAGCTTCGTGCTCTTCCCCGTCCCGGCCCGCACCCTCATCGCCGGTCTGGTCCTGAGCGCCTTCACGACGCCGGTCGGGCTCGCCACGCTGGCCGTGCTGGTGGGCCTGGGGGCCAGCTGGTGGGACCGGCCGGCCGCGCTGGCAGCGGGCCTGGCCGGGGGCGCGATCACCGCGGTGACCGCCGTGGCGATCGGCTCCGGCCTCGCCGGCCTCCTGGCCGCCTACGCGAGCCGGCGTCGGGTGCGGGACGTCGTCTCCGTCCTGCTGTTCATCCCGCTCATGCTCGGCGGCCTCGCCCTCTCGCGGGCCGTCGCGTCGTTCGAGGACTTCCTGGCGATCGCGCCCCAGATCGCCCGCGGCGCGGCGTGGACCCCGTTCGGGGCGGGCCCCGCCGCGGCGTGGGCGGCCGCCGAGGGCCGCGGCGCCGCCGTCGCGCTCCACCTCGCGGTGGCGGCCGCCTGGTGCCTGGCCGCCCTGGCCCTGTGGCACCTGGCCGTGCGCCGCACCGTGGAGCCGGTGGCCGTGGGCGGCGGTCGGTCCCGCCGCGTCGCCGCGGGAGCGGACCCGACGCCGCTGCGCTGGCTGGGCCGACCGGCCACGGGCCCGCGCACCGCGATCGCGGCCCGCGCCCAGCGCTACTGGCTGGCCGACCCGCGGTACGCGGCCGGGCTCATCATCATCCCGCTCATGGCCGTCCTGCTGTGGTTCACCGGGGGCATGGCCGGGGAGGGGGGTCCCGGACTGGGCCTGCTGCTGGTCCTCGGGCCGATCACCGCCTGGTCCCTGGCCTACTCGATCTCCGCGGACATCGCCTACGACCACACGGCGTTCCACCTGCACGTCGTCTCGGGCGTGCGGGGCGTGGACGACCGCTGGGGCCGGGTCCTGGGCCTGGCGGGCTGGGGCGTGCCGATGATCCTGCTCGTGACGACGGCGACGGTGGCGGCGGCGGCGGGTGACTGGTCCCTGCTGGCGCCGATGCTGGGCCTGGCCCTCGGCCTGTTCGGGACGACCGCCGGGCTGTCCGCGTTCGTCTCCGCCCGCTTCGTCTACCCGGTCCCGAAGCCGGGGGACAGCCCGTTCGCGACGCCGCAGGGCGCGGCCATGCGCACGATGCTCGTCCAGGGCGCCGCGATGCTGGTCAGCCTGGCGCTCGCGGTGCCGTTCCTGGTGCCCTTCGTGGTCCGGCTCATCACCGGGGCCGCCGTGTGGGGGTGGGTGACGGTGGCGCTCGGGCTCGCGTGGGGCGCTGTCGCGCTGTGGCTGGGCGTGCGCCTGGGGGCGCGCTGGTACGACCGCGCGCAGGCCGAGACCTACCAGGCCGTGGCCGCCTTCTGAGGGGCGCGGCTAGACTGGCCCGCATGAGTGTGACCGGCGAACCCGACCTGAACGACCCCTTCGCGCCCGCCGGCGGCGGCACGTCCGTCCTCGATCGTGAGGAGCTGCGCCAGGAGATCGAGCCGGGCGACCACGAGCGCTTCGCCCACTACGTCCGCAAGGAGAAGATCACGGAGTCCGCCGTCACCGGTGCCCCCGTGATCGCCCTGTGCGGCAAGGTGTGGGTGCCGGGCCGGGACCCGAACAAGTTCCCCGTGTGCCCCACGTGCAAGGAGATCTACGAGGGCCTGCGCGAGCCGCAGGACGGCGGCGACGGCGACGGCGGCGGCAAGCGCGGTGGCTGGTTCGGAGGCCGCGGCCGTGGCTGACGGCCGCTCCCTGACGAGCGGCACCCCGGACGGCAGCGTCCAGCACGACCTGTTCCACATCGGCGAGGACCTTCCCCCCGCCATGCCCGAGCGCGCGGCGTGGGGGACGGCCCCCAAGCTGCGCCAGTGGCAGCAGGAGGCGCTGGAGCGCTATCTCGAGAGCGCGCCGCAGGACTTCCTGACGGTCGCGACCCCCGGCGCGGGCAAGACCACGTTCGCGTTGCGCGTGGCCAAGATCCTCCTGGACTCCGGCGTCGTGCAGCGGCTGACCGTCGTCGCGCCCACGGACCACCTCAAGCGCCAGTGGGCGGACAACGCCGCGCGCGTGGGCATCGCCATCGACCCGAACTTCAAGAACGCCGACGGGCGGCACGGCGCCGAGTACCGCGGGGTGGCGCTGACGTACGCCCAGGTGGCGAACAAGCCCGTCCTGCACCGCAACCGCACCGAGGCCGCCAAGACGCTGGTGATCCTGGACGAGATCCACCACGGAGGCGACGCCCTGAGCTGGGGCGAGGGCATCCGTGAGGCGTTCGAGCCGGCCACGCGGCGTCTGTCCCTGACCGGCACCCCGTTCCGCTCGGACACCGCCTCCATCCCCTTCGTCCGCTACGAACTCGGTGCGGACGGCATCGAGCGGTCGAAGGCGGACTACACGTACGGCTACGGCCCGGCGCTGCGGGACCACGTGGTGCGCCCGGTGATCTTCATGGCCTACTCCGGGCAGATGCGCTGGAAGACCTCCACCGGCGAGGTCATGGAGGCTCAGCTCGGCGAGGCCGCCACGAAGGACATCACCGCCTCCGCCTGGCGCACCGCGCTGGACCCGGCGGGCGAGTGGATCCCGTCCGTGCTGCGCGCGGCCGACCGGCGGCTCAGCGAGGTGCGCCGCAACGTGCCCGACGCCGGCGGCCTCGTGATCGCGACGGACCACCAGGACGCGCGCGCGTACGCCGCGCAGCTCGAGGCGCTGACCGGCCAGCGGCCGGCCGTGATCCTCTCGGACGACAAGGGCGCCTCGGATCGCATCGAGGAGTTCGCCGCGTCGGACGAGCGGTGGATGGTGGCGGTGCGCATGGTGTCCGAGGGCGTGGACGTGCCCCGCCTGTGCGTGGGCGTGTACGCCACGTCCACATCCACGCCCCTGTTCTTCGCCCAGGCCGTGGGCCGCTTCGTGCGCTCCCGCCGGCGTGGGGAGACCGCCTCGGTGTTCCTGCCGTCCGTGCCCGCGCTCATGCTGCTGGCCAACGAGATGGAGCTCGAGCGGGACCACGCGCTGGACCGCAAGGAGGGCGCCGTCGAGGTCGAGGACCTCGAGGACGCCCCCGAGGAGGACCTCATCGCGGAGGCCAACCGGGCCGAGAGCGGCTCGGACGCGCTGACGCGGGAGAAGTTCGAGGCCCTCGAGTCCCGGGCGAGCTTCGACAAGGTGCTCTTCGACGGCGGCGAGTTCGGCCTCGGCGGCGCCGTCGGCTCGGAGGAGGAGCAGGACTTCCTCGGCATCCCGGGCCTGCTGGACGCCGAGCAGGTCTCCGCCCTGCTGCGGCAGCGGCAGGCCGAGCAGATCCAGCGCCGGCCGCGTGCGCAGGCGGCCGAGCCCGCCGACGTCGTGGACCACCGGCGGATGAAGGAGCTGCGCTCCGAGCTGTCCAAGACGGTGTCCGCCTGGGCGGCCCGTTCCGGCCAGCCGCACGGGGTGATCCACAACCGCCTGCGGGAGATCTCCGGCGGCCCCGCCGTGGCCCAGGCCTCCCGCGAGCAGCTGGAGAAGCGGCTGAGCACCCTGCGCGGGTGGTTCGTCGGCCGGACCTGAGGTCCGTCGGGAGCGCGGCGGGCGCTCGCGGGCTGAGGTTCGCCTCCCCTGGCTGGCACCCGGCACGGGGACGGGCTGGAATGGGGGCACGATGTCAGGAGTCGCCATGCCCGTGTCCGCCCCGTCCCCGTCGTCGTCGCGCCCCGCCGTCCTCGGGTTCGCCGCGCGGTACCCGTGGGTGCTCGCGACACTGGTCGTCGTCGCCCTCACCCTCGGCCTGCACCTGGCGGGGGCGGAGGATCCCGCGCGCTGGATCGCCTCGGCGTACGCCCTGGTGGTGGCCGCGTGGACCTCGGTCGGCATGGTCAGGGACCTCATGCGCGGGCACTGGGGTGTGGACGTCCTCGCCGTCACCGCGATCGTCGCCACCGTGCTCGTGGGGGAGCACCTCGCCGCCGTGCTCGTCTGCCTGATGCTCACCGGCGGGGAGGCCCTCGAGGACTACGCGGCCGGCCGCGCCCGGCGGGATCTGTCCGCCCTGCTGGACCGCGCCCCGCAGCGCGCGCACCGACTGCGCCCGGACGGCTCCGTGGAGGACGTGCCGGTGGAGGAGGTGCGTCCCGGTGACCGGCTCCTGGTGCGTCCCGCCGAGGTGCTTCCCGTGGACGGCACCGTGGCCTCCGCCGAGGACGGCGGGGAGGTCGCCGTGGACCTGGACGAGTCCTCCCTGACCGGCGAGTCCCTGCCCGTCACGCACCGCACCGGCTCGGCCGTGATGTCCGGCGCGCTCAACGGCACCCGCGCCTTCGTGCTCGAGGCGACCGCCTCCGCGGCCGACTCGCAGTACGCGGCCATCGTCTCCCTCGTGCAGCAGGCGGCCGAGTCCCGCGCCCCCATGGTGCGCCTGGCCGACCGCTACGCCGTGCCGTTCACCGCCGTCGCCTACCTGATCGCCGGCCTGGCCTGGTGGCTGTCCCAGGACCCGGTCCGCTTCGCCGAGGTGCTCGTGGTGGCCACGCCATGCCCGCTGCTCATCGCCGCTCCGGTGGCCTTCCTCGGCGGCATGTCCCGCGCCGCCACGTCCGGGGTGATCGTGAAGTCCGGCGGGACCATCGAGGCCCTCGGCTCCGTGCAGACCGTGGGCTTCGACAAGACCGGCACCCTCACCGCCGGCCGCCCCGAGCTGGTCGGCGTGCGCCCGGCCGCCGGCTTCGCCCAGGACGAGCTGCTGCGCCTGGCCGCCTCCGCCGAGCAGTACTCCGTGCACGTGCTCGCCGACGCCATCCGCGCGGCGGCCGAGGAGCGCGGGCTGTCCCTGGCGACCGCGCAGGATGCCACGGAGGAGGCCACCCACGGCGTCGTCGCGGTGCTGGAGGGGCGCCGCGTCGTCGTCGGCAAGCGCGCCTACGTCACGCAGGCCGCCCCGGACACCGTCACCGCCGACCTCGCCCCCGGTCAGTCGGCCGTCTACGTGGCCGTGGACGGCGCCTTCGCCGGCGTCCTGCTGCTGGCCGACCGCATCCGCCCCGAGTCCGCCGCCACCGTGCAGGCGCTCCACCGCCTCGGCGCACGCCGGGTCCTCATGCTCACCGGCGACGCCGAGGCCACCGGACGGCACATCGCCGGTGAGGCGGGCATCGACGAGGTCCACGCGGACCTGCTGCCCGCGGACAAGGTCCGCCTGCTCTCCGAGCGCCCTGAGCGCCCGGTGATGATGGTCGGCGACGGCGTCAACGACGTCCCCGTGCTCGCCGCCGCGGACGTGGGCGTGGCCATGGGCGCCCGCGGCTCGACCGCCGCCTCCGAGTCCGCCGACGTGGTGGTGCTCGCCGACGACGTCTCCAAGGTCGCCGTCGCCGTGGCCGCCGGCCAGCGCACCCTGCAGGTGGCCACGCAGTCGATCTGGGTCGGCATCGCGCTCTCCCTGGTCCTAATGGTCATCGCCGCCACGGGCGCCATCCCGGCTCTGGTCGGCGCGCTGTTCCAGGAGCTCGTGGACGTCGTGGCCATCGTCAACGCGCTGCGCGCCATGAAGCCCGGCCCGCACGAGGCCGAGCGGCTCGGCGATCTCACCGCCGCCCCCGCCCGGGGGGAGCGGCAGGCCGTGTCGGCCTGAGCGCCGGGCTCAGCCGTCCCGGGACTGGAAGCGCACGAAGGCGCGCAGCTCGTCGCCCTCCACGTCATGGGACTCGCGGAATCCATGGGCCTCGTAGAAGGCGCGCTGACGCTCCTCGGTGTCCGTGAGCAGCACGTGCTGACGCACCTGGCCGAACCGCGCGAAGACGCGGCGCAGCAGCTCGGAGGCGATGCCGCGGCGCTGGTGCCCCGGATCCACGAGGATGTCCTGCAGGTAGGCGATGGTGTGTCCGTCGGAGACCACGCGGGCCAGACCGACCAGTCGGCCGCCGTCGAAGGCGGTCACCACGGTGGCCGAGCCCTGCAGCCCGCCCATGAGCGTGTCCATGTCCCCCGTGGAGGCGGACCAGCCCACGGCGTCGTAGAGGGCGCGGACATCGTCGGCGGCCGGGATCGCCCCGGAGAGGTAGCGGATGCCGTCCCGGTCTGCGGCGATGGGGGAGTCGGTCATGGCTGCTCTCCTCGTCGACGTCGGGGACCGGCTCCGGCACGCCCGCCGGGGCCGCACCCGCTCACGAGGTCGCCAGGATGGCCCCGGCGGCCTCCATCTCGTGGAGCGCGGCCTGGGCGGCCGCCTCGTCGACGCCGGCCACCAGGTCGGTCAGCACGGTGACCTCGTAGCCGGCGTCGAGGGCGTCGAGCACGGTGGCGCGCACGCAGTGGTCCGTGGCGATGCCCACCACGGTGATCGCGTCCACGCCCTGCTCACGGAGCCACTCGTCGAGGCCGGGGGCGCCGGACTCGACGGCGGCCGCGGCCACGGCGGTGGCCCCGTACGGGCCGACGGTCCCGGAGGGGCGCTCGCCCGCGGCCCCGGTCGGGACGGCGTCGGGCTCGCCGAGGGCGCCGTCGAAGCCGGAGTAGGCGTCCGTGTGCAGGCCCTTGAGGAACTCGGCGTCGAGGTGCTCGGCGTCCAGGTCGGGATGCAGCTCGGCGCCGGCGGTGCCGGCCACACAGTGCACCGGCCAGGTGGTGCGGAAATCCGGCTCGGCGCCGGTGGCCGCGGCGAAGTGCGTGCCCGGGTCGACGTGCCAGTCGCGCGTGGCGGCCACGGCCGCGTAGGCGTCCGCGTGCTCGGCCAGGTGCTCGCTGACCCCGGCCGCGACGGCGGCGCCGCCGGCCACGCCGAGGGCGCCGCCCTCGCAGAAGTCGTTCTGCACGTCCACGATCACCAGGGCGCGGTTCAGGTTCTCCATGGGTCAGTCCTCCAGGAAGATGGTCGGGATGGCGGGGTCGCCCGGCTGCAGGCGGCCCACCGAGGCGGGCAGCTCGCGCAGGGAGGCGGCGTGCCGCTCGGCGGCGCGGGTGACGGCCTCGGGGCCGGTCCAGCCCTCGGCCAGCTCGCCGGCGTGCACGAAACGGTGCAGCAGGGGACGGTCGTCGGCGTCGGGCGCGGCGCTGCGGTTGACGCCGATCACCTCGGCGGTGGCCCGGCCCCGCGGGTCGCGGCGGCGCGCGGCCTCCTTGCGGCCGCCCCGGCTGGCCTTGCCGGAACTGGCCTTGGCCACGTCCACCCACGTGCCGTCGTCGTCCTGGCGGGCCACGAGCTTGTAGACCATGGAGGCGGTGGGCGCGCCGGACCCGGTGACCAGGCGCGTGCCCACGCCGTACGAGCTGACGGGGGCGGAGCGCAGGGCGGCGATCGCGTACTCGTCCAGGTCCGAGGTGACCATGATCCCGGTCTCGGTGTTGCCCAGCTCGTCGAGCAGCTCGCGCACGCGGTGGGCCTGGATCACGAGGTCGCCGGAGTCGACCCGGACGTTCCGCAGGGCCGGGCCGGCCACCTCGACCGCGGTGCGCACGCCCTGCTCCACGTCATACGTGTCCACGAGGAGGGTGGTGTCCGCTCCGAGCGCGGCGACCTGGGCCTCGAAGGCGGCGCGCTCCGAGTCGTGCAGCAGGGTGAAGGAGTGGGCGGCGGTGCCGACGGTCGGGATGCCGTACCGGCGGCCCGCCTCGAGGTTCGAGGTCGCGGTGAAGCCCGCGATGGCCGCGGCGCGGGCGGCGGCCACGGCGGACTCCTCGTGCGTGCGGCGCGAGCCCATCTCGGCGCACGGGCGGCCGTCCGCGACGGCCGTCATGCGGGAGGCGGCGGAGGCCACGGCGGAGTCGTAGTTGTAGATGGAGAGCAGGTAGGTCTCCAGGATGCACGCCTCGGCGAACGTCGACTCCACCTGCAGGAGGGGGGAATGCGGGAAGTAGGCCTCGCCCTCGGCGTAGCCCACGATGTCGCCCGTGAACTCGTAGTCGGCGAGCCAGGCCAGCGTGGCGTCGTCGAGGGCGGTGGTGTCCGCGAGGAAGTCGAGCTCGGGCGTGTCGAACCGGAAGCGGGACAGGCCCTCCAGCGCGCGGCCCACGCCGGCCACCACGCCGTAGCGGCGGCCGCTGGGCAGGCGTCGGGTGAACAGCTCGAAGCGGGAGCGGCGGTGCGCGGTGCCGGCCTTCAGCGCGGCCTGGAGCATGGTCAGCTCGTAGTGGTCGGTCATCAGCGCCGTGGGGATCTGCCAGTCGTCGGCGGTCCGCGGGGCGCTGGGCACGGGGTTCTGGCTCACGCGCCCACCCTAGTGGACCGTGGCGGGGCCGGTCCTGGCCCGCCCGCCTCGTACACTGGGGCGCATGTCCGTGCTGACCCGCCACGATCCGTCCGCGCCGCGCGCCGTGCGTCCGGCGCCGGGTGAGTCCGTCCCCGCCGGCGCCACCGACACCGCCCTGCTGGAGCGGCCTCACGAGGACACAGCCCGGGACCGGCCGTGGAACGTCGTGGTGTGGAACGACCCGGTGAACCTGATGAGCTACGTCGCCTACGTGTTCCGCACCCACTTCGGCTACTCCGCCGCCAAGGCGCAGCGGCTCATGCTCGAGGTCCACGAGCGGGGCCGGTCCGTGGTGGCGACGGGCACCAAGGAGAAGGCCGAGCTGCACGTGGGCGCGATGCACGGCTACGGTCTGTGGGCCACGCTGGAGCAGGCGGAGGACTGAGGAGGGGCATGGCAGAACGGTTCCGCTGGACGCGGCGGGGGTACACGGCGCAGCTGGAGCTGCCGGAGGTGCGCCTGCTGCGCGGGCTGGTCAGGGACGTCGTCGCCCTGCTCGAGGGCCGACGCGCGGACGTGCGCCCCGCCGAGGCGGACCCCGCCGAGGCCCCGGCCGCCGAGGACGGCGTCGACACGCCCGAAGATCCCCCGGCGGCGCCGCCGTCCGTGTCCGCCGCGCAGGACGCGGGCCCCGTGGCCGGGCTGGACGCGTCCGACGCCGCGTTCTGGGGGCTGGTCTCCGGCCTGCACCTGAGCCAGGACCCGGAGCCGCAGCGCTCGGCCCCCACCGACCCGGCCGTCGCACGCCTCCTGCCGGATGCGATGCCCCAGGCCGGCGCCGCCGAACAGGGCGCCCACCGGGCCCTGACCGAGGACGCCCTGTCGGAGGGGAAGCTCGCGGACGCGCGCCTGGCCCTCGAGCTGCTGCGCTCGACGCGCGTGGAGGTGCCGCACGACCAGGCGCCGGCCTTCGGCCGCGCGCTCAACGACGTGCGCCTCGTCCTGGCCGCCCGCCTGGGCGTCGAGACCGAGGAGGACGCCGCCCGCGTGCACGCCGTGGACGACTGGCGCAGCGCGGAGGACGTCGAGTCCACCATGGCCCTGCTCTACAACTTCACCTCGTGGCTGCTGGAGACGCTCATGACGGAGATGCTCAGCGAGCTGCCCGAGGGCGCGGACGAGTCCGCGCCGGGCGCCGGGGACGCGGAGGACGAGCAGTGAGCGGCCAGCGCGCCGCCGTGGACGCCGCCGCGCCGATCGGCGTGTTCGACTCGGGCGTGGGCGGGCTGACCGTGGCCCGGGCGATCATGGACCAGCTGCCCCACGAGTCCATCCTCTACGTGGGCGACACGGAGCACTCGCCGTACGGCCCGCGGCCCATCGCCGAGGTACGGGCCCTCGCCCTGGCGATCATGGACGAGCTCGTCGCGCGCGGCGTCAAGGCGCTCGTGATCGCGTGCAACTCCGCGTCGGCCGCCGTGCTGCGCGACGCCCGCGAGCGCTACACGGGAGGCCACGGCATCCCCGTGATCGAGGTGATCCAGCCCGCCGTGCGCCGCGCCGTGGCCGCCACCCGCACGGGCCGAATCGGCGTGATCGGCACCGAGGCGACCGTCGGGTCCCGCGCCTACGAGGACTCGTTCTCGGCCGCCCCGCACCTCGAGATCACCTCGGTCGCGTGCCCGCGGTTCGTGGAGTTCGTGGAGGCCGGCATCACCACCGGCCCCGAACTGCTGGAGACCGCCCGGGAGTACACGGCCCCGCTGCGCGCGGCGGGCGTGGACACCCTCGTGCTGGGATGCACCCACTACCCGCTGCTGACCGGCGCCCTCTCGCTCGTGATGGGGGAGGACGTCACGCTCGTCTCCTCCGCGGAGGAGACCGCCAAGGACCTCTACCGGGAACTGGTCCGCCTCGGCCTCGAGCACCCCCACTCGGCCGCGGGCTCCGGCCAGGCCACCCGCCACCGCTTCGCCGCCACCGGCGACCCCGACCACTTCCAGGCCCTCGCGCGCCGCTTCCTCGGACCCGAGGTCGAGTCCGTGCGCCGCCTGGAGACGATCGGCGCGCCCCGCCCCGCGGCCGCGCCGGTCCCGACGCGCTCGACGGCCTTCGTGCGGCTGGGCGCCGAGCAGGAGGGTGTGACGTGAAGCTGACCATCATCGGGGCCTCCGGGTCCTTCCCCGGCCCGGGCTCACCCGCCTCGTGCTACCTCCTCACCGCCGAGGGCGTGGCCGAGGACGGCGTCACCCCGCGCACATGGCGGATCCTGCTGGACCTCGGCAACGGCGCCCTCGGCGTGCTGCAGCGCTACGTCGAGCTCGAGGACCTGGACGGCATCCTGCTCTCCCACCTGCACCCGGACCACTTCATGGACCTGTGCGGGATGCACGTGGCCATCCGCTGGAACCCGGCCGGCTGGGACCGCGGCCGGCTGCCCGTCTACGGACCCGCCGGCACCGCCGACCGCATCGCCGAGGCGTACGGGATGGACCCCGAGCCGGGGATGCACCAGGACTTCGAGTTCCGGTGCTGGGCCGCCGGCCGCACCGAGCGGCTCGGTCCGTTCCGGTTCACCCCGGTCCCCGTGCGCCATCCCATCGACGAGGCCTACGCGATCCGGGTCGAGGTGGACCGCGTCGACGACGACGGCGACGTCACCACCCGCGTGCTCACCTACTCCGGGGACACCGACGCGTGTGAGGGGCTCGTCGAGGCCGCGCGGGACGCGGACGTGTTCCTGTGCGAGGCCGCCTTCCACGAGGGCCGGGACGACGGCATCGACGGCGTCCACCTGACCGGCCGACGGGCCGGCGAGACGGCGGCGCAGGCCGGGGCCCGGAAGCTGCTGCTCACACACCTGCCGGTGTGGAACGATCCGCAGCGCGCCGTCCAGGAGGCCCGCGCGGTGTACGACGGCCCGCTGGCCGTCGCCGTCTCGGGGCTGAGCTACGGCGTCTGAGGGCGCGCCTAGACTGGAGGCCATGAGCTCTCCCGCCCCCACCGCCCCCCGCCCGGACGGCCGCGCCGTCGACGAGCTGCGCCCCATCACCATCACCCGGGGCTGGTCCCGGCAGGCGGAGGGCTCGGCCCTGATCGAGTTCGGGAACACCCGCGTGCTGTGCACCGCCTCCTTCACCGAGGGCGTGCCGCGCTGGCTCAAGGGCGAGGGGACCGGCTGGGTCACCGCCGAGTACGCGATGCTCCCGCGGGCCACCAACGAGCGCAGCCAGCGCGAGTCCGTCAAGGGCCGGATCGGCGGGCGCACCCACGAGATCTCCCGCCTGATCGGCCGGTCCCTGCGCGCCGTCATCGACCTGTCCGCCCTGGGGGAGAACACCATCGTCCTGGACTGCGACGTCCTCGACGCCGACGGCGGCACCCGCACCGCCGCCATCACGGGCGCCTACGTCGCCCTCGCCGAGGCGGTGGCCTGGGCGCGGCGCGAGGGGATCCTCGCCAAGGGCGCCGCCGTCCTCAAGGACTCCGTCGCCGCGGTGTCCGTGGGCATCGTGGACGGGGTGCCCGTCCTCGACCTGCCGTACGTGGAGGACGTGAAGGCGGAGACGGACATGAACGTGGTCGTCACCGGGGCCGGGGAGTTCGTGGAGGTGCAGGGCACCGCCGAGGGCGCGCCGTTCACCCGCGCCGAGCTGGACACCCTGCTGGACCTGGCCCTGATCGGCACGGGTGAGCTGGCCCGCATCCAGGCCGAGACCCTGGCCGCCGCCACGGAGGACCGGGCGTGAGCGCGCCCGCCTCCTCGTCGGCGGGCCTGCCGGAGGGCGCCCGCATCGTGCTCGCCACGCACAACGCGGGCAAGGTGCGCGAGCTGCGGCAGCTGCTCGCCGGCGCCGTGCCCGGCCTCGACGTGGAGGCCGCGGTGGTGGACGCGGGCGCCGTGGGCGCCCCGGACGTCGTCGAGGACGGCGTCACGTTCGCCCAGAACGCGCTGAAGAAGGCCCGCGCCGTGGCCGCGCACACCGGGCTGATCGCCGTCGCGGACGACTCCGGTCTGGCCGTGGACGTGCTGCACGGCGCCCCCGGGATCTTCTCGGCCCGCTGGGCCGGGCGCCACGGGGACGACCGTGCCAACCTCGAGCTGCTGCTGGCCCAGCTGGCCGACGTGCCGGACGAGCATCGGGGTGCCCAGTTCGTGTGCGCCGCCGCGCTCGCGGTCCCCAGCGGCCCGGACGCCGCGGGCGCCCGGGCCATCCACGTCGAGCACGTCGAGCACGGCCGCCTGCCCGGCACGCTGCTGCGCGAGCCCGTGGGGGACGGCGGCTTCGGCTACGACCCGATCCTGCGGCCCGAGGGCCGGGACGTGTCCACCGCGCAGCTGAGCCCCGAGGACAAGAACGCGATCAGCCACCGGGGGCACGCCTTCCGCGCCCTGCTGCCCTACCTGGTGGACGCGCTCGACGCGCGCCCGTGAGCGGCGGGCGCGTCCCCGTGCCGGGGCTGGACTTCACCGCGATCGACTTCGAGACCGCCAACGGCTTCCGCGGCTCCCCGTGCGCCGTGGGCGCCGTCCGGGTGCGGGACGGGGTCATGGTGGACCGTGCCGAGTGGCTGATCCGTCCGCCCGTCGGCTTCGACCGGTTCGATCCCCGCAACGTGCGCATCCACGGCATCACCGAGGACCGCGTCCTGGACGCCCCCCGGTTCGCGCAGGTGTACGACGAGCTCGCGGACTTCGTGGGGACGGACGTGCTCGCGGCGCACAACGCGGGCTTCGACGTCGGCGTCATCGAGTCCGGCCTCGAGGTCTCCGGCCGGGACGTGCCGGGCCTGGAGTTCGTGTGCACCCTGGTGCTGGCGCGCCGCGTCTACGACCTGCCCTCGTACGCCCTGCCCTCCGCGGCGCGCGAGGCCGGGTTCACCCCGGGGCGCCACCACGACGCACTGGCCGACGCCGAGGCCTGCGCGGCCATCCTCGTGGACATCGGCCGGCGCGTGCTGGGGGTGCCGCCGGCCGACGCGGAGATTCTGCCCGGGCTGACCGACGCGCCGGCCGGCCGCGGCGTCGACCGCCTGATGCGGGCCCAGGGGCTGAGCGTCAGCGTCCTCGCCCCCCGGGCGGCGGGATCGGGCGCCGAGTCGAAGGCCACCCGCCAGGCCCGGCGTACCGAGGGCGTCTTCGACGCGCGGGTCCCGCTGCGGGACGAACGCGCCATGCCCGACTTCATGCGCTGGCCGGACGAGGGCGTCAATCCGCTCCCGAACCCGGCCGCCGACCCGGGCCACCCCCTGTTCGGCCAGACCGTGGTGTTCACGGGCGGCATCGGCATGTCGCGTCAGAGTGCCAAGACGCGCGCGGCCGCGCACGGCGCGCAGACCGCGAACCGGGTGGGCGCGGCCACCACGATGCTCGTCGTGGGGGACGGCTTCGAGGCCGCGGACCTGCACCGCCCGCGCGCCGAGGACGGGGCACCGCAGGCCGTGACCACGGCGCTGGCGCACCGCAAGACGCGGGACGCCCTGCGCCGGCGGGACCGTGGGCAGGCCATCGCCCTGGTCTCCGAGGGGGAGTTCCTGCAGATGCTCGACGGGAACTGGCCGGACGCCGCGCGCTGAACCACTCAGGTGGTCGCGGCGCTCCAGCGCCGGGCGGCCTCCAGGACGACCTCGCGCTCGGCGATCCACCCCGGGACGGAGGCCTCGGCCGCGGCGCGGTCCGCGGGGTCGTGCGCACCGAACACGGCGGTGCCGTGCGCCACGCCGAGCACCTGCCCGGCCAGCGAGGCCGTGGAGTCGGAGTCGCCGTCGTGGTTCACGCCGATCCGCAGCGCCAGGGCGAGCGCCGCCGCCGGATCGGCCGGGTGCACCGCCTGCGCGGTGAGCGCGGCATACAGCGCGATCGCCAGGGCCTCCTCCGCGACCCAGCCCTCGCCGAGCGCGGTGGGGAGGGCGCCGGGGGCGCCGGGGTCGGCGTCGACGGTGCCGGCCAGGTCGACCGCCGCGGTCACGGCGGCGCGGGTCTCCGCGGCCTCCTCGCCCAGGCCGTCGAGCCACGCGCGGGCGTGCGCGACCGCGGCGGCCAGGTCCAGGCCGCGCAGCAGGGCCGCGATGACGAGGGCGTACGCGCCCGCCGCGACCCACGCGGTGGGGTGGCCGTGCGTGAGGACGGCCCCCTGGCGGGCGAGGGACACGACGTGCGGGTCCTCGAGCCCCGGCACCATCCCGTACGGGGCCGAGCGCATGACCGTCCCGCAGCCCTTCGAACCCGGGTTGTGCGGGTCGCCCGGCAGGCCCATCCCCGGTTCGGCGAGCCCGGTCAGGCACGCGGTGCCCGGCGCGCGGCGCACCTTCAGCTCCGCGTGCGCGTCGATCCAGCGGGGCGGGGCCGGGGGAGCGCCCTCGGGCAGCGCGCCGTCCTGCGTGGCGAACCAGCGCAGGCACGCGAGCCACACGCACGCCGCAGGATCGGCCGGGACGCCGTCGTTCTGCCACTCGATCCACTCGAGCAGGCCGTCGAGCACGTACAGCGTCAGCTGCGTGTCGTCGGTGATCGGCAGGGCGTGGGCGCCCTCCTGGGCGAGCAGGTCCGCGGCGTCGGTGACGCCGGCGGGGCCGTGCACCGCCGCGATCCCCGACGCGGGGGTGAACTCGACGACGCCGCCCAGCGCGTCCCCGGCGGCACCGGCCGCGAGGAGGGCCAGGACCCGGTCGGCGTGCTCGGGGCCGGGCAGGGGCGTGGACGAGGAGGCGGTGGGCTCGGGCGCGGTGGCGGACATGCCGCCATCGTACGAGCTGCACCGCGTCGTGCTTATCCCGTCCACACCCTCCCTAGAGTGGGCCGCATGATCCTGCTGCACACCTCGGACTGGCATCTGGGCCGGTCGTTCCACGGCACCGGGCTGCTCGAGGCCCAGGAGGAGGTCCTGGACGCCCTCGTCGCGACCGTGACGGAGCGCGGCGTGGACGCCGTCCTGCTGGCCGGGGACGTGTACGACCGCGCGCTGCCGCCGGCGGACGCCGTCCGGCTGCTGGACCGGACGCTCACCCGGCTGCACGCGGCCGGCGCCCAGGTGGTGCTCACGAGCGGCAACCACGACTCGGCGGTGCGCCTCGGCTTCGGCGGCGGACTCCTGGCGGCCGCGGGCGTGCACGTGCGCGCGGACGCGGCGGAGCTGGACCGCCCCGTGCTGCTCACCGAGCCCGGGGTCGACGGCGGCGCGGGCCAGACCGTGGCCGTCTACGGCATCCCCTACCTCGAACCGCGCCACCAGGGACCGGCCTGGGGCGTGGAGCCCCACCACACGGCCGTGCTGACGGAGGCGGTCCGCCGCGTCCACGCCGATCTGGCCGCCCGCCGCGCCGAGACGCCGGAGCCGGTGGCCGCCGTCGTGCTGGCCCACCTGTTCGCGGCCGGGGGCCACGGCTCCGAGTCCGAACGGGACATCGGCGAGGGCGAGCACGTCGAGCCGGACGCCCCGCCCGAGATGCTGGTGGGCACGCTGGGGCAGGTGCCGGTCTCCGTGTTCGACGGGCTCGACTACGCGGCCCTGGGCCACCTGCACGGCCGCCAGCGGCTGGCAGAGCACGTGCGGTACTCCGGCTCACCGCTGCCGTACTCCTTCTCCGAGGCGGGCCACCGCAAGGGCGGCTGGCTCGTCCACGTCACGGGCGGGGCCGTCACCGACGTCGAGGCCGTGGACTGGGACGCCGGACGGCGCCTGGCGGTGCTGTCCGGGCCGATCGAGGACCTGCTGGAGTCCCCGGAGTTCGCGTGGGCGGAGCAGTGCTGGGTGCAGGTCACCGTCACCGACGACGAACGCCCCGAGCGGGCCCTGGAGCGCCTGAAGACCCGGTTCCCCTCCGTGCTCGTCTTCCGCCACGAACCGGCCGGCGGGAGGCGGGCCCGGGAGCGGACCTACGCCCAGGTCCTGCGGCAGGCACCCTCGGACCACGCGCTCGCGGTCGGTTTCGTGGACCACGTCCGGCAGCGGCCGGCCAGCGGGGCCGAGCAGGACCTGCTGCGGGACGCCCTCGAGGCCGCTCGCGCGGGGGAGGTGCGCGCATGAGGATCCATCGGATGCGCCTGGAGGGGCTCGGGCCCTACGCCCAGGCGCAGGACGTCGACTTCGACCGGCTCAACGCGGGCGGCCTGTTCCTGCTGGACGGGCCCACCGGCGCGGGCAAGTCCACGGTGCTGGCCGCGCTGTGCTTCGCCCTCTACGGGACCGTGCCGGGCGGACGGTCGGCCGAGTCGCTCGTGACCACGCTGCGCGAGCCCGGCGCGGTGATCCCCGAGGTGCAGGTCGAGTTCACCGTGCAGGGCCGGCGCTTCGAGGTGGTCCGCTCGCCCAAGCACGAGCGGCCCCGCCGGAGACGCAGCGCGGCGGGCGGCGCCACCGTCACCACGCAGGCCACGGTCTCCCTGCGGGAACGCGTGGACGGGGAATGGACGGCGCCGCTCACCCGGGCGGACGAGGTCGGCCAGCAGATCGCGGCCGTCCTGCACCTGGACGCCGAGCAGTTCATGCAGGTGGTCCTGCTGCCTCAGGGACAGTTCGCCCAGTTCCTCACCGCGAAGTCGGATGAGCGCCGCGTCCTGCTGCGGCGGCTCTTCGGCACGCAGCGCTTCGACGGCGTCGAGGAGCACCTGCGCGTCGAGACGGCCCGGCTGGACACCGCGGTGGCCGTGGACGCGGACGTGGCCCGGACCGCGCGGGCACAGCTGGCCGAGGCGCTCCACGAGGCGCTCGGCCCGGACTGGCATGCGCCGGAGCCGTCACCGGACACGGACGACCGGCTGCTCGCCCTCGCCGCCGAGCGCGCAGGTCGCGCCCACGAGGACGCGCGGGCCGACCTCGCCACGGCCCGCGCCGCGGAGCAGCGGGCCCGGGTGACGGCGCGTGAGCTGGAGACCCGCGGGCGGGACCTGGCCGCGGCCGAGGCGTGGGCGAGCCGTCGACGCGACCACGACGCCGAGGCCGAGACCGCCGCGGCGCGGCGCCGCGCCGTCGACGCCCATGAGCGCGCCGGGCGGGTGCTCGCGGCCGCCCAGCGGGCCACCGCGGCGGCGGACGCCGCCGGCACCGCGTCGGAGACGGTGACGGAGGCCCTGGCGCACGTCGAGGACGAGCCGACCGCGGCGGCGTGGCTCGCCGCCGCCCGGGCGGACGGGGCCGCCGACGCGCCCGCCTCCCGCCAGGCGCTGGGGGAGGCCGAGCGCGCCGCGGAGGCGGTGGCACGCGCCGTCCAGGACCGTGCCCGGATGGGCGAGCTGGAGCAGGAGGCGGCCGCCGCGGCGGAGCGTCGGGCCGAGATCGGCCGCGACCGCGCCGCCCTGGTC
Organism: Micrococcus sp. Alg238-R198; assembly: GCF_900537135.1. Lineage (NCBI taxonomy): Bacteria > Bacillati > Actinomycetota > Actinomycetes > Micrococcales > Micrococcaceae > Micrococcus > Micrococcus sp. Alg238-R198. Next base: position 245,587 of record NZ_UNRH01000001.1, on the reverse strand, counting down.
GAGTCCCGCCCCGAGCGTGAGGCGGCCGTCGCGGCACACCGCGCGGCCGTCGAACGCGGCACCGAGCGTCTCGGCGCCCGGGAGGCCGTGGACCGCGCCGTGTCCGAGGCCGCCGCTCGCCGCACGGCCGCCGAGGCCGCGGCCGCCCGCGCCGTCGAGGCAGAGACCGCGGCCCGGGCCCACCGGGAGGCACAGGAGCGGCGACGCGAGGCCGCCGAACGGCACGTCGGTCTGCTGCGTGCCCGGTACGAGCAGGCCGCCTCCGAACTGGCGGAGCGGCTCGTGCCCGGCGAGCCGTGCGCCGTGTGCGGCTCGCCCGAGCACCCGGCCCCGGCCGCCACCGCGGACACCACGGTGACCGAGGCGGACGTGCGGGACGCCGAGCAGGCCCGGACCGCGGCCGACCGGGCCGCGACCGACGCCGAGACCGCCCTGCGCGCCGCCGAGCAGACCCTCCGCACGGCGCGCGAGGCCGCCGCCGGGCTCGCACCCGAGGCCGCGCGAGAGGCGCTCGAGCGCGCCGAGGCCGAACGGGCCGCGCTGGACCAGGCGGCGAAGGACCTCGCCGCGGACCGCCGGCGGCTGACCGCCGCCGAGAAGACGCTCGCCGGGGCCGACGAGACCGCCGCCGCGCTCGCGGCCGAGGACGGTCGGCTCGCCGAGGCCGCCGCCCACCGTGCCGCCCGGCTGACCGAGCTGCGGGACGCCGTCGAGGCCGCCCGCGGTGACGCCGAGACCCTCGACGCCCGCCGCGACCAGGTCACCGCCGCACGCCGGGTCCTGGCCGCCCTCGCTGCGGCGCAGGACGAGGACGCGCGCGCCCGGGCGGTCGCCGACGAGACCGACCAGGCGCTCACCGCCGCGCTGGCCGAACAGCACTTCGACGACGTCGACGCGGCGCGCGCGGCCCGCCTCGAGGAGACGGAGGCCGCCGCGCGCACGGCCGCCGTGCAGGAGTGGCACGCCGAACGGGCCCGCCTCGCCGAGCTCGAGGCGAGCGAGCCCGTCCGCCGGGGCCGCGCCCTCGCCGAGGCGGGCGTCGAGCCGCCGACCGAGGAGCAGACCCGCGCCGCCGCCGAGGCGCTCGCCGCGGCCGAGGCCGCGAGCTCGTCCCGGGCGACGGTGGTCGGGCGACTCGATTCACTCGTCGCCACGGTGCGCCGCCAGTCAGCCGCCCTGACCGAGGTCCTGGAGCGGTCCGCCGGGCTCATCGCCGAGCACACGCGGGTGCGGGGGCTGCTCGACCTCGTCCGCGGCGGCGGGGAGAACCTGCTCAAGATGCCCCTGACGAGCTACGTCCTCGCCGGGCGGCTCGAGGAGGTCGCCGCCGCGGCCACCGAGCGTCTGCTCGCCATGACGGACCAGCGGTATTCGATCGAGTACTCCGACGCCGTGGGCGGGCGCGGGAACAAGGGCCTCGAACTCGTCATCCGGGACCACTACGTGGACGAGACGCGCCACCCGGCCACGCTCTCGGGCGGCGAGACCTTCATGGCCTCCCTCGCCCTCGCCCTGGGGCTCGCGGACACCGTGCAGGCCGAAGCCGGCGGCATCGAACTGGACACGCTCTTCGTGGACGAGGGCTTCGGCTCGCTCGACGCGGACACCCTCGACGACGTCCTGGACGTCGTGGACACCCTGCGAACCGGTGGCCGGACCGTGGGCCTCGTCTCCCACGTCGAACGGATGAGGCAGGAGATCGGCGTGCGCCTCGAGGTGCGCAAGGACCGGCGCGGCTCGAGCCTCGCGGTGCACGACGGCGCCTGAGCGGCGGGGGTGCGCCCCGCCGCTCCGGCTCGCGCCACGCGAGCGGTCAGGCCCGGCGCCACCGCCGGCGGAGGCGCTGCCGGAGTCGGCCGAGGCGTCCGGCGTCGAGCTCGGACGGGGCCGCCCAACGCTCCTCAGCCCGGCGCGCCTGCTCGGCTGCGCGCTCGGCCGCGACGCGCTGCGCCTCCCGCTCGGCCGCGACACGGCGCTCCTCCTGCAGGCGGCGCTCCCCGCGGACCTCGGTGAGCCGGTACAGCACGGGCACGAGCACGAGCGTGAGCAGGGTGGAGGACACCAGGCCGCCCACCACGGCCACCGCGAGGGGCTGGGAGATGAACCCCGCGTGCCCCGTGATGCCCAGGGCCATCGGGGTCATGGCCAGGACGGTGGCCAGGGCCGTCATCACCACCGGGCGCACGCGGTTGAGCGCGCCCACCTCGATCGCCTCGTCCAGGGTCATGCCGCGGTCGCGGCGGTACTGGTTGATCAGGTCGATCAGCACGATCGCGTTCGTCACCACGATGCCCACCAGCATGAGCAGCCCGATCATCGTGGACAGTCCCAGCGGCGTGCCGGTGGCCAGCAGCGCCAGGAACACGCCCGTGGCGGCGAAGGGGATCGACACGAGCAGCACGAGCGGCTGGCGCAGCGAGTTGAACGTCGCCACCATCACGACGTACACGGTCGCCACGGCGGCCAGCAGCGCCAGTCCGAGGTCCCGGAACGTCTGCGCCTGCTGCTCCGCCGCGCCGCCCACGGCCGCGGTGACGCCCTCGGGCAGGTCCAGCTCCGCCACGGCCTGCGTGACCCGGCGCGAGACGGCCCCGAGGTCCTCGTCGTCCGGGGTCACCGTGACGACGGCGGTCCGCTCGCCGTTCGAGGACGTCACCCGGGCGGGCACCGGCACTCGCGAGACCTCGGCGAGGTCCCCCAGCGGCACGGGCCCCTCGGCCGTCTCCACGGGCACCTGGCGCAGGGCGTCGAGGGACTCGACCGGCTCCGGGTCACCCAGCTGCACCGCGAAGCTCTCGAACCCGAAGCGGACGTCGCCCACGGGCACGGCCTGCAGGGCGGCGGCGGCCTGGCCGGCCACCGCCTCCTCGGTCAGGCCGAGCCGGGCGGCGGCGACGGTGTCCACGTCCACCTGGAACGTCGGGCGCAGGTCCGAAGCCGGCGTCGTCACCTCGCGGGCACCCTCGACGGGCCGCAGCGCCTCGGCGACCTGATCGGCGGCCGCGGTGAGGGCCTGCGGGTCGGGGGCGGAGACGGCCACCTCGATGTCCTGGCCGCCGCTCGGCCCCTGCTGTGTGGAGACGGACACGTCGCCCACGCCGTCGAGACCCGTGAGCTCGGCGCGCACCCCGTCCTGGAGGGCCACCTGGTCCGCATCCGGGTCGGTCACCACCGTGAACCGCGCCCGGTCCGCCGAGGAGCCGCCGAAGGCCCCCATCGGACCGGCGGCGGTGCCGGCCGTCCACTGGACCGTCTCGACGCCGTCGGTGTCCAGCAGCACCCGCTCGATGCGCTCGGCGGCGGCGGCCGTGGTCTCCAGCGACGTCCCCGGCTCCTGCTCCGCCGTGACGACGAACGAGTTCTGTCCCGAGTCGCCCAGGAGGTTCGTGGGGATCAGCGGGACCAGCGCGGCCGTGCCGGCCAGCAGCGCCAGGGCGGCGGCGAGGGTGACCACGGTGTGCCGCTGTGTCCAGCGCAGCACCGGGCGGTAGGCCCGGGTGAGCCATCCGCCGGCCGCCACGGGCCGGTCGCCGGGGACGGCGGGCGCGGCCGTGGTCTCGGCCCCGCGCCGCGGGGAGCGCAGGAACCACCAGCACAGCACCGGCACGATCGTCAGGGCGACGACGAGGGAGGCCAGCAGGGCGACCGTGGCGGTCACGGCGAAGGGCCGGAACAGCTCGCCGGCCAGGCCGCCCACGAAGGCGATGGGCAGGAACACGGCCACGGAGACGAGGGTGGAGGCGGTGATCGCGGTGGCGACCTCGCGCGTGCCGTCGAGGATCGCGGTGCGCCGGTCGGCGCCCAGGCCGAGGTGCCGGCGGATGTTCTCCACCACCACGATCGCGTCGTCCACGACCCGGCCGATCGAGATCGTCAGCGCCCCGAGCGTCAGCGTGTTGAGGGAGTAGCCGAAGGCCGCCACCCCGATGAGGGCGGCCAGCAGGGACAGCGGAATGGACACGGCGGTGACGAGGGTGGAGCGCACCGAGAGCAGGAACACGGCGATCACCAGCACGGCGAATGCCAGGCCCAGCAGGCCCTCCTGGAACAGCGTGTCGATGGACTGCTGGATGAACGGGGCCTGGTCGAACACCACGGTCAGGTCCGCGCCGCCGCCGACCAGGGACGCCAGCTCCGGCAGGGCGTCGCGCACGGCCTGAGAGACCGCCACGAGGTCGGCGTCCGGGGTCGCGGTCACGGAGACGGACAGCGTCGGCACCCCGTCGGTGCGGGTCAGGGAGGTGGGGGCCGCGGCCACGAGGGTGACGTCGGCGACCTCGTCCAGGGTGCGCGGTTCTCCGTCGCCGGAGGGAGCGACGACGATCCCGCGCAGGCCCTCGAGGTCCTCGACGGCGGCGCCCGCCTGGACGGGATAGGTGGTCGCGCCCTCGGTGACCTGGCCGACGGGGAAGAGGCCGGCGTTCTCCTCGAGCGCGTCGGTGATGTCGGAGGTGGTCAGCCCGGCGGCGGCGAGCGCGGCCGGGTCCGGGACCACGGAGACGTTCTCGTCCGTGCCGCCGAGGACGTCGGCGCCACGGACGCCGTCGATCTTCTGCAGCCGCGGGGCCAGGACGTCCTCGGCGCGGCGGCGCAGGGTGTTGAGGTCCTCGTCCCCGGACAGGGCGAGGAAGACCACCGGGAAGTCGGAGACGGAGCCTGCGAAGGACGAGGTCTCCGCCTCCTCCGGCAGCTGGGGCCCGAGGTTGGCGACCACCCGGTCCACCTGGGACCGGGCCCGGTTCAGGTCTGTGCCGTAGGCGAACTCCAGCTGGACCGCGTTGAAGCCGGACTGCGACGTGGACCGCGAGGATTCGAGCCCCTCCACGGCCTGCAGGGCCGTCTCGAGGGGCTCGCCCACCTGCGCGTCCACGACCTCGGGGGACGCCCCCGGGTAGAGCGTCGAGACGGAGATGACGGGCAGCTCGAGCGGGGGGATGAGCTCCCGCTTGAGCTGCCCGGCGGAGAGGACACCGAACACCGCGATGAACACGGTGACGAGCGCCACGAGCGCCCGCCGACCGAGTGAGAACCGTGCGAGCGCTCCCATCGGGGCGTCAGGCCAGCTTCAGTGCGGCGTCCGTGGCGGTGCGGACCTCGTCCAGCAGCGCCGGGTCGTCGTTGAGCGTGTGGCCCAGGGACGGGATGAGCTCCTTGAGCGTGCCGTCCCAGCCGGCCATCTTCGCGGGGAAGCAGCGCTCGAGCAGCTTCACCATGATGGGGGCCGCGGTGGAGGCGCCCGGCGAGGCGCCGAGCAGGCCGCCGAGCGAGCCGTCCGCGTGGGTGACGACCTCGGTGCCGAACTGCAGGACGCCGCCGAAGCGGCCCTTGCGCTTCATCACCTGCACGCGCTGGCCCGCGGTGATCAGCTCCCACTCGGCGCCGTCGGCCTCCGGGTAGAACTCGTGCAGCGCGTCGATCTTCTTGTCCCGGGACTTCAGCACCTCGGTCACGAGGTACTTGGTCAGGTCCATGTTGTCCTTGGCCACGTCCAGCATCGTGCTGAGGTTGTGCGGGCGCACGGACAGCGGCAGGTCCAGGTAGGAGCCGGTCTTGAGGAAGTTCGTGGAGAACCCGGCGTAGGGGCCGAACAGCAGGGACCGCTTGCCGTTGACGAAGCGGGTGTCCAGGTGGGGCACGGACATCGGCGGGGCGCCGACGGCGGCCTGGCCGTACACCTTGGCCATGTGCTGGTTGACCACGGACTCGTCCGTGCAGCGCAGGAACTGGCCGGAGACCGGGAAGCCGCCGAAGCCCTTGGCCTCGGGGATGCCGGACTTCTGCAGCAGGGGCAGGGCGCCGCCGCCGGCACCGACGAAGACGAAGCGGGCGCGGTCCACGACCTCGGAGCCGGCGGCCTTGTTCTTGACCTTGACCTCCCAGCGGCCGTCCGTGCCGCGGGTGAGGCCGGTGACCTTGTGACCGAAGCGCACCTCGGCGCCGGCGCCGGCCATGGCCGTGATGAGCTGGCGGGTGAGGGAGCCGAAGTCGACGTCGGTGCCGCCGGTGTTGCGGGACGCCGCCAGGCGCTGGCCCGGCTCACGGCCCTCGATCAGCAGCGGGGCCCAGGCACGGATCTGCTCCGGGTCCTCGCTGTGCTCCATGCCGGCGAACAGCGGCTGGGCGGACATGGCCTCATAGCGGGTGCGGAGGTAGTCCGCGTGGTCGTCACCCCACACGAAGGACATGTGCGGCAGCGGGTTGATGAAGGACTTGGGGTCCTTGAGCGTGCCGTCCGCCACCAGGGAGGACCAGAACTGGCGGGTGGTCCAGAACTGCTCGTTGATGCCCAGCGCCTTGGTGACGTCCACCCGTCCGTTCTTGTCCATGGGCGAGTAGTTCAGCTCGCACAGGGCGGCGTGGCCGGTGCCCGCGTTGTTCCACGGGTCGGAGGACTCCAGGCCGGCCTGATCGAGGCTCTCGTACAGGGCGATGGACCAGGTGGGCTCGAGCTTCTGCAGCAGCACGCCCAGGGTGGCGCTCATGATGCCGCCGCCGATCAGGACGACGTCGTGGGTGGCGGTGGACGAGGTGGTGGGCACGGTCAACTCCTGAAGCAGAACGACGGCGGGTGGGCGCAGTGCGACCAGGCCGAGCAGTGGCGGTCGGGCCGGGCGCCGTGATCTCCCACTGTACTACCGGTGCGTTCAGCCTTCGGTCAGCCTGACGCGCGAGAAGGGCTCGTCCAGCTGCGGCGACGTCGGGTAGGAGGCCACGCGCGGGCCGGTGGCCAGGGCCGAGATCGGATAGACCAGCGGCAGCGCCGGCAGGTCGAGGGCCATGGCCCGGACGACGCGGCGGAACAGGGCGCGGCGCGCGTCGTCGTCGGTCTCGGCCGCGGCCGCGTCCACGTCCTCGACGACGCGCGGGTTGCGGTAGCCGGTCTCGGCGCGGCCCGAGCGCGCGAAGGGCTCGAGGAACGCGTGCGGGTCGCGGTAGTCGCCGGTGCGGCCCATCAGGTGCAGGGCTCGGGTGGGTCGGGAGACGACGGCGTGCAGGTAGTCCTGGTCCTCCGGCACGGGCACGGGCACGATGTGCATCCCCACCGCGCCGAGGTCGCGGGCGACCATCGCGTAGACCCGCTCCGGCTCGGGCAGGGAGGGGCGGGCCGTGCCGGCCGGGTAGAGGAACTCCAACGGCTCCCCGTCGTATCCCGCCAGGCCGAGGAACTCGCGGGCCCGGCCCGGGTTGACGTCGTAGCGCCGCGCCTCCTCGTCGCCGACGCCGAGGGAGGGGGGGACGAGGTCGTGGGCCAGGCGGGTGCCCTCGAGGAAGACGTCGCTGCCGGCGATGCGCGGGCGGTCCACCGCGTACGCGATCGCCTGGCGCAGGTACTGCGAGCGCACGCGCGGGTGGTCCAGGTTCATGCCCACGTAGAGCACGCCCAGGGGGTCCCGGGGCAGCACCTGGGTGCCGGCCTCGACGAGGGGGCGCAGCTGGCCGGGGGCGACGACGTCGATCACGTCCGCCGTGCCGCGCCGCAGCTCCCGCAGGCGCACGGAGGCCCGACCCCACGCCTGCACGGCCACCGGGTACGCCGCCGGATCGGAGCCGCGGTGGCGGGCGCTGGGGACCAGGATCGTCGCGCCCGAGGCGCCCGGGTGGGCGCGCGTGAGCTCGGCGGTCTCCGCGGCGTCGGCCCAGCGGTAGGGGCCGGTGCCGGCTGGGGTGGTGACCTCGGAGCCGTCCACGTCGACCGTGCGGTCCCACGAGGCCGGCGAGGAGATCGCGAAGGCCGGCGAGGCCAGCGCGGCCGCGAGGTGACGGCGGGGGGAGTGCAGGCGCAGCCGCACCTCGAGCTCTCCGTGGGCCTCGACGCCGGCGAAGGCGGAGTCCGCGTCCCCGGCGTATCCGCCGAAGGCCGAGACGAACGAGGAGGGCGGGGCCACGGTCCCGTCCACGGGCGCAGGGGCGGCGGCCCACCGCTCGATGTTCGCGACCACGGCGGCGGCGTCGCACGGCTCGCCGTCGTCGAACACCACCCCGGAGACCAGGTGGAACATGTGGAGGCGGCCGCCGTCGGACTCCTCGTGCCGCTCGGCGAGGCGGGGCGTGGGGGCGCCGGTGTCCGCGTCCACGCCGAGCAGCGTCTCGAAGACCTGGCGGATCAGACGGAAGGACTCGACGTCCAGCGCGCGGGCCGGGTCCCGCGTCAGCGCCCGCGCCGGGGCGCCGACCACGAGCAGCCGGCCCGGGCCCGAGGAGCTCGGGGCGGCGGAGGACGGCGCCGCGGGCGACGTCGCGCAGCCGGCCACGCCCAGGCCGAGCAGGCCCAGGCCCCCGCCGAGGAAGGCGCGGCGAGTGGGCTGCATGGCGGCCTCCTCTGGCGGGTGACGTCGGGGTCGGGCGGGTCCGGGGAGTGCGGGCGGGGGGACTCGAACCCCCACGTCCAGGACACTGGAACCTAAATCCAGCGCGTCTACCAGTTCCGCCACGCCCGCGCACACCCCGCGCGGGCGGGGCGAGCCCCGATCCTACCGTGCGGCGCCCGGGCGCGGCGGGCGCGGATCAGGCCTCGTCGAGGCCGAGGGTGCGGCGCAGTCGGGCCACGTGGCCGGTCGCCTTCACGTTGTACTGCGCGTGGGTGACCTTCCCGTCCGGGCCGACGACGATCGTGGAGCGGATCAGACCCTCGAAGGTCCGCCCGTAGTTCTTCTTCTCACCCCAGGCGCCGTAGGCCTCGGCCACCGCGTGGTCCTCGTCCGAGAGCAGGGGGAACGTCAGGCCCTCCTGCTCGGCGAACCGGATGATCCTGCCGATCGGGTCGGGGGAGATCCCCAGGACGACGTAGCCGGCCGCGGTCAGGGAGGCGAGGCTGTCCCGGAAGTCGCAGGCCTGCGTGGTGCAGCCGGGCGTGGACGCGGCCGGGTAGAAGTAGACGATCGTGTGCTTGCCCGCGCTGTCGCGCAGCGAGACGGGCCGGCCCTCCTGGTCCTGGAGGGTGAACGCGGGCGCCGTGTCGCCGGGCTGGAGGCGGTGCTGGGTCGTGTCGGTCATGGGCCCCAGCCTACGGTGGGCCCGGACGGGGAGCGGGGACGACGAAGGCCCCGTCTCCGTGGAGACGGGGCCTTCGCTCCGGTGGGTGCACCCCCCGGGACTCGAACCCGGAACCTGCTGATTAAGAGTCAGATGCTCTACCGGTTGAGCTAGAGGTGCAGATGCCGCACCGCCTCTCGGATCTCTCCGGTGCGCCGTGCAACGAGGTGAAACCCTACCAGGGGTTTCAGACGCCGTGCAAATCGGGGGGCGTGACGTCCGTCGTGTCCGGCTCCGGGGCCGCGTAGAGGCGGTCCAGCTCGTCCATGAAGGCGGTCATGAAGGCGTGGAAGTCGGTGGCGTCCTCGGCCTGGTCGAGCTCCGCGGTGCCGTCCTCCGTGAGGTCGCCCACCGGCACCCGCGTGTGCTCCGGGACGTCGAACCACGTCCGGAAGCCCGTGACGGTCTCCACCTGATAGCCGCTGCCCGTGTCCGCCACGGTGGCCACGTTGGCCAGCCCCACCTCGACGACGTCGGCGCGGTCCGCGGAGGCCTCGGTCACCGGGCCGTGCGGATCGTCCTCGGCCACGCCCGGCGCGCGGCGGTCGTGGTCGTCCGGGGTGGAGGTGGGGTCGAACGGGCACAGCAGCATCTCGAGCGGCTGGTGGCGGTAGCCGATCACGAGGGGGGAGGAAGAGCCCGAGGGCTGGCCGTAGACGACGTTGTAGTCGCCGTGGTTGAACACGCGCGCATCGAAGACGCGGCGCAGCCGTCTGTGCAGGGTGGGCGTGTCCATGGCCCCAACGTACGCGGACCCGTCCGCACGTGTCATGCCGCGGCACCCGTCACACGGGGACGTCGCGTCGGCCCGGTGGCGCCGTGCTCACTAGACTCCGCGGCATGGACTCCGCCGCGTCGACTCCCAGCACCCCGTCCGCCGCTCCCGACATCAAGCCGCGCTCGCGCGACGTCACCGACGGGATGGAGCGCACCGCCGCCCGCGGCATGCTCCGCGCGGTCGGCATGGGGGACGAGGACTTCGGCAAGCCGCAGATCGGCATCGCCTCGTCCTGGAACGAGATCACCCCCTGCAACCTCTCCCTGGACCGCCTCGCCCAGGCCTCGAAGGACGGCGTCCACGCCGCCGGCGGATATCCGCTGGAGTTCGGCACGGTCTCCGTCTCGGACGGCATCTCCATGGGCCACGAGGGCATGCACTTCTCCCTCGTCTCCCGCGAGGTGATCGCCGACTCGGTGGAGACCGTGATGATGGCCGAGCGCCTGGACGGCTCCGTCCTGCTCGCCGGCTGCGACAAGTCGCTCCCGGGCATGCTCATGGCCGCCGCCCGCCTGGACCTGGCCTCCGTGTTCGTCTACGCCGGCTCGATCATGCCGGGCGTGGCCCGCCTGACCGACGGCACCGAGAGGCAGGTGACCATCATCGACGCCTTCGAGGCGGTCGGCGCCTGCGCCCGCGGTCTCATGTCCGAGGAGGACCTGCTCCGCATCGAGAAGTCCATCGCCCCGGGCGAGGGCGCCTGCGGCGGCATGTACACCGCCAACACCATGGCCTCCATCGGTGAGGCCCTCGGCATGTCCCTGCCCGGTTCCGCCGCCGCCCCCTCCGCGGACCGCCGCCGCGACGCCTTCGCGCGCCGCTCCGGCGAGGCCGTGGTGAACATGCTCCGCCAGGGCATCACGGCCCGGGACATCATGACCAAGCCCGCGTTCGAGAACGCGATCGCCGTGACCATGGCGTTCGGCGGCTCCACCAACGCCGTGCTGCACCTGCTCGCCATCGCCCGGGAGGCGGGCGTGGACCTGCAGCTGTCCGACTTCAACCGCATCGCCGACCGCACTCCGCACATCGCCGACCTCAAGCCGTTCGGCCAGTACGTCATGACGGACGTGGACCGCATCGGCGGCGTCCCGGTGGTCATGAAGGCCCTGCTGGACGAGGGCCTGCTGCACGGGGACACCCTCACCGTCACCGGCAAGACGCTCGCCGAGAACCTGGCCGCGCTCGATCCGGACCCGGTGGACGGCAAGGTCATCCGCACCATGGACGACGCGATGCACCCCAACGGCGGCATCGCGATCCTCCACGGCTCGCTGGCCCCGGAGGGCGCCGTCGTGAAGTCCGCCGGCTTCGATGCGGACGTCTTCGAGGGCACCGCGCGCGTCTTCGACCGGGAGCGCGCCGCCATGGACGCCCTCGAGGACGGGACCATCGCCGCCGGCGACGTCGTGGTCATCCGCTATGAGGGCCCGAAGGGCGGCCCGGGCATGCGCGAGATGCTCGCGATCACCGGCGCCATCAAGGGTGCGGGCCTGGGCAAGGACGTCCTGTTGATCACCGACGGGCGCTTCTCCGGCGGCACCACCGGCCTGTGCATCGGCCACATCGCTCCCGAGGCCGCCGAGGGAGGGCCGATCGGCCTGGTGCAGGACGGCGACCGCATCCGCGTGGACATCGCCGGACGCACCATGGACCTGCTCGTGGACGAGGCCGAGCTCGCCGCCCGCCGCGAGTCCTGGAAGCCGGTGGAGCCGAAGTTCACCACGGGCGTGCTGGGCAAGTACGCCAAGCTGGTGCACTCGGCCGCCGAGGGCGCCTACCTGGGCTGAGGGCCGGTCGGCCCGCACGCCGAGACGAGCAGAGGATGAGCATGCACGAGACCGACGCCCGGGCCGGGGGAACCCCGCCGCGTCCCGGGCGGGAGGCGCGCTGATGGAGGTCGTCATCCTGCCCGACGCCGCCGCCCTGGGCCGGCACGGCGCGGACGCGGTGGCCGCCCACGTGGCGGCCCGTCCCGAGGCCGTCCTGGGGCTGGCCACCGGCTCCTCGCCGCTGCCCGTCTACGCCGAGCTCGCCCGCCGGGTCCGGGACGGGGAGCTGTCCCTGCGCTCCTGCCGCGCGTTCCTGCTGGACGAGTACGTCGGCCTGCCCGCGGGACACCCCGAGTCCTACCGCACCGTGATCGAGCGGGAGTTCGTCGCGCGCACGGACATCGCCCCGGAGGCCGTGCACGGTCCGGACGGCGGGGCGGCGGACGTCCCGGGCGCCTGCGCCGCCTACGAGGAGGCGCTGCGTGAGGCCGGCGGCGTGGACGTGCAGCTGCTCGGCGTGGGCACGGACGGGCACATCGCGTTCAACGAGCCCGGCTCCTCCCTCGCCTCCCGCACGCGCATCAAGGTGCTCGCCGAGCAGACCCGGCGGGACAACGCCCGCTTCTTCGACGGCGACCTCGACCAGGTGCCGACCCACTGCCTCACCCAGGGCGTCGGCACGATCCTCGACGCCCGGCACCTGGTCCTGCTGGCCCGGGGCGAGGGAAAGGCCGAGGCGGTGCGGCAGCTCGTGGAGGGCCCCGTGAGCGCGCGCTGGCCGGTCACGGCCCTGCAGCTGCACCCGCATGTGACCGTCCTCGTGGACGAGGCCGCCGCCGGGCGACTCGAGCTCGCGGGGGAGTACCGCCACATGTGGGAGGCCAAGCCGTCCTGGCAGGGCCTCTGAGCGCCCCTCGTCCATCGACCCGCCCACCCCGGAAGGTGCATCCGTGCCCGCCTCGGTCCCTCACCGGCCGCGCGCCGAGCAGGCGTCGCCGGCCGCCGCGTCCCCGTCGGTGCTGTGCGCGGACCGCGTCCATGACGGTGAGCGCCTCGGCGGCCCCGGCTGGATCGCCCTGGCCGAGGGCCGGGTGGTGGCCGTCGGGGGCGGGGACCCGCCGCGCACCCACGGCCCCGTCCACGACCTCGGCGACGCCCTCCTCGCTCCCGGCTGCGTGGACGTGCACTGCCACGGCGGCGGCGGACACGCCTTCGAGTCCGGCGCGGCCGCGGCACGCGCGGCGGCCGCGGCCCACGTTCGCGCGGGCACGACCACGGTGGTGGCCTCCCTCGTCACGGACGAGGTCGACGCGCTCGCGGCGCAGCTGACGGCCCTGACGCCCCTGTGCGCAGAGGGGGTGCTGGCCGGCGTGCACCTCGAGGGTCCCTGGCTCTCGCCCCTGCACCGCGGCGCGCACCGGGCCGCGTCGCTGCGGGCGCCGGAGCCCGAGGACGTCGCTCGCCTCGTCGAGGTCGGCGCGGGCCACCTGGCGATGGTCACGCTGGCCCCCGAGCTGCCCGGGGCCCTCGACGCGGTGGGCCGGCTGGCGGAGGCGGGCGTCGTCGTCGCGATCGGCCACACGGACGCCTCCTACGAGACCACGCGCGCGGCGATCGACGCGGGGGCGCGGATGGCCACGCACCTGCACAACGCGTGCCGGCCCACCCACCATCGCGAGCCCGGGCCGGCCGTCGCCCTGCTGGAGGACCCGCGCGTGGGGATCGAGACCATCGTGGACGGCGTCCACCTGCATGCGGCCACGGTGCGGCGGGTCGCCCGGGAGGCCGGGGAGCGGTGGATCCTCGTCTCGGACTCCATGGCCGCCGCCGGCTGCGGCGACGGCGAGTTCCCCCTCGGGCCGCTGCGGGTCCGGGTCCACGACGGCGTCGCGCGGGTGGTCGGCGCGGACGGCGCAGCCGGGGCCATCGCCGGGTCCACGGCCACGGTCACCGGCTCGGTGCGCTCCGCCGTCGTCGCCGGGGTCGACCTCGACGCCGCGCTGCGGGCGGCGACGGCCGCGCCCGCGGACGCCCTGGGGCTTCCCGACGTCGGCCGGCTCCGAGCCGGGAGCCGAGCGGACGCCGTCGTCTTCGGCCCCGAGCTCGAGGTGCGCGGGGTGCTCCATCACGGAACGTGGGTGAAGGCGGCCGCCCCCGCGGCGGCTGACTAGGGTGGGCGCAGGCCCGGGATCCGACCCCGACCGCCCGGTCGTCTCACGATGTGACGCTTTATCTCACATTGCGAGACAGGCGGGTGGTCGATGGCGGACGGGGCGCACGGCTGTCGATACTGAGACCACCCCGAAGGACCCGGCGGCCCGTGTCCCCACCTCAGACTCCGCCACGCCGGCCCGATCCGTCATCGACGCGGCCACGGTCCCCGACGCCCGACGGATCCGAACGACGACCGTCCGACGCCCCCGCGACGGACACGCAGCGACGAACGCAGTGAGGTGACCCCATGAGCACGACCCCCCGCGACGCCCGCGCGGCGGTCCCGCAGGTCCCGACGCCGGCCTCCCGCCCGACGGAGACCGCCCGGGTCCAGGAGCGCCGTCCGGCCCCCCGGCCCGAGATCGTCGAGCCGCGGGTGCCCGGCGAGGGCTCCCGCGTCGAGCCGACCCGGATGACCGGCTCCGAGGGCATCATCCGCTCCCTGGAGGAGCTGGGGGTCACGGACGTGTTCGGGCTGCCCGGCGGCGCCATCCTGCCGACCTACGACCCGCTCATGGACTCCGATCGGATCCGCCACATCCTGGTGCGCCACGAGCAGGGTGCCGGTCACGCGGCGCAGGGCTACCACCTGGCCACCGGCAAGGTCGGCGTGGCCATCGCCACCTCCGGTCCCGGCGCCACCAACCTGGTGACCGCCATCGCGGACGCCCACATGGACTCCCAGGCGGTCGTGTTCATCACCGGCCAGGTCTCCTCCGCCGCGATCGGCACGGATGCCTTCCAGGAGGCGGACATCGTGGGCATCACGATGCCCATCACCAAGCACTCCCGGCTCGTGACCCGGCCCGAGGACGTCCCCCAGGCCCTCGCCGAGGCGTTCCACATCGCCGCCACGGGCCGGCCCGGGCCCGTGCTCGTGGACGTCACCAAGGACGCCCAGCAGGGCGAGTTCGAGTTCGCGTGGCCGCCCCGGATCGACCTGCCCGGCTACCGCCCCGTCCTGCGCGGCCACCCCCGGCAGATCCGCGAGGCCGCTCGGCTGATCCGCGAGGCCCGGCGCCCCGTGCTGTATGCGGGCGGCGGCGTGGCCCGCGGCGAGGCCCACGAGGAGCTGCGCGCCCTCGCCGAGCTCACGGGCGCCCCGGTGGTCACCACCCTCACCGCCCGCGGCGTCTTCCCCGACTCGCACCCCCAGCACCTGGGCATGCCGGGCATGCACGGCGGCGTCCCCGCCGTGGCCGCGCTCCAGCAGGCCGACCTGCTGATCACGCTCGGCGCCCGCTTCGACGACCGCGTGACCGGTCACCTGCCCTCGTTCGCCCCCGGCGCCCGCGTGATCCACGCGGACATCGACCCGGCCGAGATCTCCAAGAACCGCACCGCGGACGTGCCGATCGTCGGCCACGTCAAGGAGATCATCCCGGACCTGGTGGCCGAGCTCGCGACGGACCCCGAGGCGCTGCCCGACCTCGCCGACTGGTGGGCGGTGCTGCGGCGCCTGCAGGACACCTACCCGATGGGCTGGACCGAGACCGAGGACGGCCTCCTCGCGCCCCAGGAGGTGATCTCGCGTCTGTCGGCCCTGTCCGGTCCCGAGGCCACCTACGTGGCCGGCGTCGGCCAGCACCAGATGTGGGCCAGCCAGTTCGTCGCCTACGAGCGTCCGCGCCAGTGGCTCAACTCGGCCGGCCTCGGAACGATGGGCTTCGCCGTCCCCGCCGCGATGGGGGCGCAGGTGGGCGAACCCGACCGCGTGGTCTGGGCCATCGACGGCGACGGCTGCTTCCAGATGACCAACCAGGAGCTCGCCACGTGCGTGATCAACCGCATCCCCATCAAGATCGCGGTGATCAACAACTCCTCGCTGGGCATGGTGCGCCAGTGGCAGACCCTCTTCTACGACGGGCGCTACTCGAACACGGACCTCAACACGGGCCATGACACCGCCCGGGTGCCGGACTTCGTCAAGCTCGCCGACGCCTACGGCGCCGCGGGCCTGCGCTGCGACCGCCGGGAGGACCTGGACGACACCATCCGCCAGGCCCTCGCCATCGACGACCGCCCCGTGATCGTGGACTTCGTGGTCTCCCGTGACGCCATGGTCTGGCCGATGGTCCCCGCGGGGGTCAGCAACGACGCGATCCAGGTGGCCCGGGGCATGACGCCCGACTGGGACCAGGAAGACTGAGGAGGGCAACCGATGGAACGCCACACCCTGTCCGTGCTCGTCGAGGACGTGCCCGGCACCCTGACCCGCGTGGCCGGCCTCTTCGCCCGGCGCGCGTTCAACATCCACTCGCTGGCCGTGGGCGTCACGGAGGTCGAGGGCCTGTCCCGGATCACCGTGGTCGTCGACGCCGACACGGACCTGCTCGAGCAGGTCACCAAGCAGCTGAACAAGCTGATCAACGTGATCAAGGTCGTCGAGCTCACGCCCGACTCCTCCGTTCAGCGCGACCACCTGCTCGTCAAGGTGCGCGCCGATGCCGCCACCCGCGGTCAGGTCGTCCAGGCGGCCGACCTGTTCCGCGCCCACGTCGTCGACGTGGCCCCGGAGTCCCTGACCCTCGAGGCCACCGGCACCCGTGACAAGCTCGAGGCCTTCCTCGAGATGATGGAGCCCTACGGCGTGCGTGAGCTCGTCCGCTCGGGCACCCTCGCCCTCGCCCGGGGGCCGCGGTCCATGACCGACCGCGCCCTGGCCCGCTGACCCGTCCCGATCCACCCATCCCGTGAGGAGAACAGCATGACCGTGAAGAAGTTCTACGACGACGACGCCGACCTGTCGATCATCCAGGGCCGCACCGTGGCCGTCATCGGCTACGGCTCCCAGGGCCACGCCCACGCCCTGTCGCTGCGCGACTCCGGCGTGGACGTGCGCATCGGCCTCGCCGAGGGCTCCAGGTCCCGCGCCAAGGCCGAGGCCGAGGGCCTGCGCGTCGTCGACGTCGCCACCGCCGCCGCCGAGGCCGACCTGATCATGATCCTCACCCCGGACCAGGTCCAGGCCGACGTGTACGAGCAGCACATCGCCGGCAACCTGCAGGAGGGCGACGCCCTGTTCTTCGCGCACGGCTTCAACGTGCGCTTCGGCTACATCCAGGCCCCCGAGGGCGTCGACGTCGCCCTGGTCGCCCCCAAGGGCCCGGGCCACGTGGTGCGCCGCGAGTTCGAGGCCGGCCGCGGCGTGCCCGCGCTGATCGCCGTCGAGAAGGACGCCTCCGGCCAGGCCCACGCCCTCGCCCTGTCCTACGCCAAGGCCGTGGGCGGCACCCGCGCCGGTGTCATCGAGACGACCTTCACCGAGGAGACCGAGACCGACCTGTTCGGCGAGCAGGCCGTGCTCTGCGGCGGCGCCTCCCAGCTCGTGCAGTACGGCTTCGAGACCCTCACCGAGGCCGGCTACCAGCCCGAGATCGCCTACTTCGAGGTGCTGCACGAGCTGAAGCTCATCGTCGACCTCATGGTCGAGGGCGGCATCGCCAAGCAGCGCTGGTCCATCTCCGACACCGCGGAGTACGGCGACTACGTCTCCGGCCCCCGCGTCATCACCCCCGACGTGAAGGAGAACATGAAGGCGGTCCTCGCCGACATCCAGTCCGGCGCCTTCGCGCAGCGCTTCATGGACGACCAGAAGGCCGGTGCGCCCGAGTTCAAGGAGCTGCGCGCCCGGGGCGAGGCCCACCCGATCGAGAAGACCGGCCGCGAGCTGCGCCAGATGTTCTCCTGGCTCAAGGACGCGGACGACGACTACACCGAGGGCACTGCGGCCCGCTGAGCCGCCTGAGCCCCCGACGCCGGCCCCGGGCATCGCGCTTCGGGGCCGGCGTCGCATTCCGGCCACGGTCCGGTCACGCGTCTAGGCTCGGACCGGAGCGCGGGCCGGCCCGCCTTCCATCCCACCGCACCACACCTCCAGGAGCACCCGTGAGCGCAGCCCAGCCCGTCGTCCTGATCGCCGAGGAACTCTCGCCCGCCACCGTCGAGGCCCTCGGCCCCGACTTCGAGATCCGCCGCACGGACGGCGCCGACCGCGCCCGCCTCCTCGAGGACCTGCGCGACGTCGACGCGGTGCTGATCCGCTCGGCCACCCAGATGGACGCCGAGGCGATCGCCGCCGCGCCGCAGCTGAAGGTCATCGCGCGCGCCGGCGTCGGACTGGACAACGTGGACGTGCCCGCCGCCACCGAGGCCGGCGTCATGGTCGTCAACGCGCCGACGTCGAACATCATCTCCGCCGCCGAGCTCACCTGCGGCCACATCCTGGCCGCCGCCCGCAACATCGCGGCCGCCCACGGCTCGCTGAAGGCGGGGGAGTGGAAGCGTTCGAAGTACACGGGCGTCGAGCTGTACGGCAAGCGGCTGGGCGTGATCGGCCTGGGCCGCATCGGCGCGCTCGTGGCCGAGCGCATGAAGGCGTTCGGCATGGAGATCCTCGCCTACGACCCCTACGTGACCACCGCCCGCGCGCAGCAGCTCGGCGCGAGCCTCGTCGAGCTGGACGAGCTGCTCGAGCGCGCCGACGTGGTCACGATCCACATGCCCAAGACCCCCGAGACGGTCGGCATGATCGGCGATGAGCAGTTCGCCCGCATGAAGGACACCGCGATCATCGTGAACGTGGCCCGCGGCGGCCTCGTGGACGAGGACGCCCTCGCCCGCGCGCTCGAGGCCGGGACCATCGGGGGTGCCGGCATCGACGTCTTCAGCTCCGAGCCGGCCACGGACCTGGCGTTCTTCGCCCACGACTCCGCCGTCGTCACCCCCCACCTGGGCGCCTCGACCGCCGAGGCCCAGGAGAAGGCGGGCGTCGCCGTCGCCGGCTCCGTGCGCCTGGCCCTCTCCGGCGAGCTCGTGCCGGACGCCGTGAACGTGACCGGCGGCGCGATCCACGAGGACGTGCGCCCCGGCCTGCCGCTGGCCGAGAAGCTGGGCCGCGTGCTCACCGCGCTGGTGGGCGAGCAGTCCATCACGGCCGTCGAGGTGGAGATCGCCGGTGAGATCGCCGAGCACGACGTCTCCGCGATGCGCCTGGCCGCCCTGAAGGGCGTGTTCACGGACATCGTCTCGGACCAGGTCTCCTACGTGAACGCCCCCGTGCTGGCCGAGCAGCGCGGCGTCGAGTGCCGCCTCACCACCACCGCGGTGTCCGAGTCCTACCGCAACACCGTCACGGTGCGCGCCGCGACCGCGCAGGGCGCCCAGACCGCCGTCACCGGCACACTCACCGGCCCGCGCCAGGTGCAGAAGCTCGTGGGCGTGGACCGGCACGAGCTCGAGGTGCCGCTGGCCGACCACCTGCTCGTGTTCGCCTATCAGGACCGCCCGGGCGTCATCGGCGTCCTGGGCCAGGCCCTCGGGGTGCAGGGCGTGAACATCGCCGGCATGGACGTCTCGCGCGACGACGAGGGCGCCGCCCTGGCCGTGCTGACCCTGGACGGGGCGCTGTCCGGAGACACCGCGGCCACGCTGGCCGCCGCGATCGGCGCCGCACGGGCGGCCGAGGTGGACCTGTCCGCCTGACCCGTCGACGCCGGCGGGTGGCATCCCACCCGGCCGGGCCCACCGCCCCGTGTCGCGCCGGGCCGGCGCGCGTCGCCCTGTGTTGAGATGGTGTCCATGTCGCGTCCAGCCGAGCCCCGCCCCGCCCCGCACCCGCCCCGACCGCGCGCGCCGCAGCGGCCCGCCCCGCCACGCCTCCGGGCGTGCAGGGCCGCTGGGCCCGGCGCGCGGCGGGCGGGCTGATCGGCGTCAGTGTCCTGCTCGCCGCCTGGTCGTTCGCCCTCCCCTTCGTGTTCGGGCTGGGCCCGCGGCAGGTGCCGTGGTGGCGCGAGGTCTTCGACGTGAACCACGAGGCCAACCTCACGGCGTGGTGGAGCTCGGGCCTGCTCCTGCTGGGGGCCGCGGGCTTCACCACGGTGGGTCTCGTGCGTCGCGCGCTGGGGGCGGATCGGCGGCGGAGCCTGCTCGCGTGGTTGACCCCCGCGGCCCTGCTGGCGGCCATGAGCCTGGACGAATCGACGCAGATCCACGAGCAGGCCGGCCAGCTGTGGGAGGCCCTGCCGTTCGCGGGGGAGAACCCGCTGCCCGCGTTCCAGTGGCTGATCCTCGGCGCGCCGGCCGCGATCGTCGTCCTCGGGCTGCTCGCGCTGTGCACCGTCGCCCTGCCCCGCCGGACCCGAGCGCTGACGGTGGCGGGCGGCGCGGTGTTCTTCTTCGGCGCGATCGTCCTCGAGGCGGTGCCGCTCGTCTTCGGGATCGGGCGCAGCACCCTGGCCTACCACGTGGCGACGCACGCGGAGGAGCTGACCGAGATGATCGGGGCGTCCGTGCTCGTGGTGGCCCCGTGGGCCCACCTCCACCTGCGGCCTGCGCCGGGCCATCTGCAGGTGACCGCCGACGGCGTCCCGGACGTCGGCGCGGACGACGTCGTCCTCGGCGCGGGCCCCGGGCCCGCCGCTAGACTCGACGACTGTGACTGACGCCCGCGCCCCGTACTACCTGACCACGGCCATCTCCTACCCGAACGGCGAGCCGCACATCGGCCACGCCTACGAGTACATCGCCTCGGACGCGATGGCCCGCTTCCAGCGGCTCGACGGGCGGGATGTGCGCTTCCTGACCGGCACGGACGAGCACGGCCAGAAGATGGAGCAGACGGCGCAGCAGCAGGGCGTGAGCGCCCTCGAGCTGGCCACGCGCAACGCCGCCGTCTTCAAGGAGATGGACGACGACGTCCTGGACATCTCCTACGACCGCTTCATCCGCACCACGGACACGGACCACGCCGAGGCCGTCCGCGAGATCTGGCGGCGGATGGAGGCCAACGGGGACATCTACCTCGGCTCCTACGCCGGCTGGTACTCCGTGCGGGACGAACGCTACTTCGGCGAGGACGAGACCGAGGTGGGTCAGGACGGGGTGCGCCGCGCCGTCGAGACCGGCACCGAGGTGACGTGGACGGAGGAGGAGTCCTATTTCTTCCGCCTGTCCAAGTACCAGCAGCCGCTGCTGGACCACTACCGCGAGCACCCGGACTTCGCCGCCCCCCGGTACCGCTTCAACGAGGTCATCCGCTTCGTGGAGGCCGGGCTCGAGGACCTGTCCATCTCCCGGACCTCCTTCCAGTGGGGCATCGACCTGCCGGCGCCCGCGGACCCCGACGCCGCCGACGCCGACCGGCGCGCCGACCACGTCACCTACGTCTGGGTCGACGCGTTGACGAACTACCTCACCGGCGCGGGCTGGCCGGCGGAGGACCCGGAGGCGTTCGCGCGCTACTGGCCGGCGGACCTGCACGTGATCGGCAAGGACATCTCCCGGTTCCACTGCATCTTCTGGCCCGCGTTCCTCATGTCGGCCGGCCTCGAGCTGCCGCGCCGCGTCATGATCCATGGCTTCCTGAACAACAACGGGGCCAAGATGTCCAAGTCCCTGGGCAACGTGGTGCACCCGCGGGAATGGGTGGCCCGGTACGGCCTGGACGCCATTCGCTTCTTCCTGCTGCGCGAGTTCCCGTTCGGCGCGGACGGCTCCTACAGCCACGAGGCCGTGGTGAGCCGCAAGAACGCGGACCTGGCCAACAACCTCGGCAACCTCGCCCAGCGCTCGCTGTCCATGGTGGCCAAGAACTGCGGCGCCGCCGTGCCCGAGCCGGGCGAGCTCACCGAGGCGGACCGCGCCGTCCTGGCCCAGGTCGACGCCCTGCTGGAGCGCTCCCGGTCCGCGTACGCGGTGCAGGACTTCCACGACGCGCTCGAGGAGACCTGGCGCGTGCTCGGTGAGATCAACGCCTACTTCGCGGACCAGGCCCCGTGGGTGCTGCGCAAGACGGACGAGCCGCGCATGCGCACGGTGCTGTACGTGACGTTGCAGGCCGTGCGCCGGGTGGCCCTGCTCGCGCAGCCGGTGATGCCCGGCTCGGCCTCGCGGCTGCTGGACCTGCTCGGCGTCCCCGCCGAGGGCGACGCCGGCCGCACCGGCGCGTCCGGCACCGGCCCGCGGTCCTTCGCCGCGTTCCACGAGGACCTGGTCCCCGGCACCCCGCTGCCCGCCCCGCAGCCGGTCTTCCCGCGGCACGAGGAGCCCGCCGAGGACTGAGTCCGTCCGGAGGGTGAGACCGGGTGTCACACGATGTGGTCCTCACGCGTGCCGCGCGTAGCCTGAGGGCCATGACCGAGACCACACGCAGCTCCGCAGACCCCTTGGACATCGCCGTCATCGGCGGCGACGGCATCGGCCCCGAGGTCACCGACCAGGCCGCCGCCGTCCTGCAGGCGGCGCTGCGTGCCGAGGGGCGTCCGGAGGCCCGGCTCACCCCGTATCCGCTGGGTGCGGAGCACTGGCTCGAGACCGGCGAGGCGCTCACGGACGAGGTCCTCGAGTCCCTTCGCCGCCACGACGCGATCCTGTTCGGGGCCGTCGGCGCCGCGCCCGGGGACGAGCGCATCCCGTCCGGGCTGATCGAGCGCGGCATGCTGCTCAAGCTGCGCTTCGCGCTGGACCACGGCGTGAACCTGCGCCCGGCCACCCTGCTGCCCGGCGCCGTCAGCCCCCTGGCCGCGCCCGGCGAGATCGACTTCACCGTGGTGCGCGAGGGCACGGAGGGGCCGTACGTGGGCAACGGCGGTGCGATCCGCGTGGACACCCCGCACGAGATCGCCACGGAGGTCTCCGTGAACACGGCGTTCGGCGTGCGCCGCGTCGTCGAGGACGCCTTCCGTCGCGCCGACGCGGGCGAGCGCAAGCGCCTCACGCTCGTGCACAAGCACAACGTCCTGGTCCACGCCGGCCACCTGTGGCGCCGCACCGTGGAGTCCGTGGCGGCCGACTTCCCCGCGGTCACCTGGGACTACATGCACGTCGACGCCGCCATGATCTTCCTGGCGACGGACCCGGCCCGCTTCGACGTGATCGTGACGGACAACCTGTTCGGGGACATCATCACGGACCTCGCCGCGGCCGTGACCGGCGGCATCGGGCTCGCCGCCTCCGGCAACATCAACGTCGAGGGCACGGCGCCGTCGATGTTCGAGCCGGTCCACGGCTCCGCTCCGGACATCGCGGGCCAGGGGATCGCCGACCCCGTGGCCGCCATCCTCTCCGCCGCCCTGCTGCTCGAGCACGTGGGCGAGACCGGCGCCGCGGCGCGCGTGCGCACCGCGGTGTGGGCGCACCTGAAGGACCGGGTGGACGGCGCGCGGGGCACCACCGCCGAGGTGGGCGCCGACGTCGCCGCGCGGGTCTGACGCGCGGGCCCGGCGCGTCGACGCCGGGTCTAGGATGGGGCGACGGCCTGTGGCGTGTGCCACGCCCGGCGCCGTGGCCCCCCGCGCGTCGTGCCCGGCACCGGAGCCGTCCCCATCCGTCACCCGTCACGAGGAGTGATCCCACCGTGTCCGAGACCGTGTTCACGCGGCAACCACATCTGTCCCCGATGTCCGATCAGCAGCGCGTCGAGATCCTCCAGGACCCCGGTTTCGGCAACGTCTTCACGGACCACATGGTCTCGATCGACTGGACCTGGGACGAGGACGGCGGCGCGTGGCATGACGCCCGCGTGGAGCCCTACGGCCCGCTGTCCCTGGACCCCGCGGCCGCCGTGCTGCACTACGGCCAGGAGATCTTCGAGGGCCTGAAGGCCTACCGGCACGAGGACGGGTCGGTGTGGACGTTCCGCCCCGAGGCCAACGCGGCCCGCCTGAACCGCTCCGCCCGCCGCCTGGCCCTGCCGGAGCTGCCCGAGGAGCTGTTCCTCGGCTCGCTGCAGGCCCAGCTCGAGGCGGACCGGGCCTGGGTGCCCACCGGCCCGGGCCAGTCCCTCTACCTGCGCCCCTTCATGTTCGCCTCCGAGGCGTTCCTCGGCGTCCGCCCGGCCCGGCAGGTGCGGTACATGGTGATCGCCTCCCCGGCCGGCAACTACTTCGGCGGCGAGCTCAAGCCGGTGACCATCTGGGTCTCGCGCGACTACGCCCGCGCCGGCAAGGGCGGCATGGGCGCGGCCAAGACCGGCGGCAACTACGCCGCCTCGCTGCTGCCCCAGCTGCAGGCCGCGGCCCAGGGCGCCGACCAGGTCGTGTTCCTCGACCAGTACCACGACGACGCGATCGAGGAGCTCGGCGGCATGAACGTGTTCTTCGTGCACGCCGACGGCCGCCTCGTCACCCCGGCGCTCACCGGCACGATCCTCGAGGGCGTCACCCGCTCCTCGATCCTCCAGCTCGGCCGGGACATGGGCCTGACCGTCGAGGAGCGTCGCGTCACCCTCGCCGAGTGGGCCGAGGGCGTCCGCTCGGGCGAGATCACCGAGGTCTTCGCGTGCGGCACCGCCGCCGTCGTGACCCCGATCGGCCGTCTGCTCGACGGCGACGACGTGATCGAGTCCGCCGGCGGGGCCGACGTGGCCCTCAAGATCCGCACCGAGCTCGAGGGCATCCAGACCGGGCGCGTCGAGGACCGCCACGGCTGGCTGCACCGCCTCGTCTGACCCCACCCCACGAACGGAGACCCCCGTGAGCTCGCACCGCTCCTCCGCGGCCGCCGAGGGCGCCCCACTCCCGGCCACGACGCCGGAAGACCTCCCGCCCACCGAGGCCGCCGGCCGGCCCCGCTGGACGCCCGTGAAGATCGCCGTCTGGGTGGCCGTCGCCCTGCTCGGCGGCGTCGCCTGGACCATGCTCGCCCTGCACCGCGGCGAGACGATCAACGCGATCTGGTTCGTGTTCGCCGCCGTGGCGACGTTCGCGATCGGCTACCGCTTCTACTCGAAGTACGTCGAGCGCATGATCGTCCACCCGGACGACACCCGCGCCACCCCGGCCGAGTACCGGGCCGACGGCCGGGACTACGTGGCCACCGACCGCCGCGTGCTCTACGGCCACCACTTCGCGGCCATCGCCGGCGCCGGTCCGCTCGTGGGCCCCGTGCTCGCCGCGCAGATGGGCTACCTGCCCGGCACCATCTGGATCATCGTCGGCGTGATCCTGGCCGGCGCGGTCCAGGACTACCTCGTCCTGTTCTTCTCGATGCGCCGCGGCGGCCGCTCGCTCGGCCAGATGGCCCGGGACGAGCTGGGCCGCGTCGGGGGCACCGCCGCGATCGTGGCCACCCTGCTGATCATGGTGATCATCACCGCGATCCTCGCGCTCGTGGTGGTCAACGCCCTCGGCGAGTCCCCGTGGGGCGTGTTCTCCGTGGCCCTGACCATCCCGATCGCGATCTTCATGGGCCTGTACCTGCGCTACCTGCGCCCGGGCCGGATCACCGAGGTCTCGATCATCGGCTTCGTGCTGCTCATGGCCGCCATCATCGGCGGCGGCTGGGTCGCCGAGACCGACTGGGGCGTGGCCCTGTTCACCCTGGACCGCGTGACCATCGCGTGGGGCATCATCATCTACGGCTTCGTGGCCGCCGTGCTGCCCGTGTGGCTGCTGCTCGCGCCCCGCGACTACCTCTCCACCTTCATGAAGATCGGCGTGATCGCCGGCCTCGCCGTGGCCATCGTGATCGTGCAGCCGCAGATCACCGCCCCGGCGATCTCCGAGTTCGCCTCGGGCCAGACCGGTCCGGTGTGGCCGGGCTCCCTGTTCCCGTTCCTGTTCGTGACCATCGCGTGCGGCGCCCTGTCCGGCTTCCACGCGCTGATCGCCTCGGGCACCACCCCGAAGATGGTGGAGAAGGAGCGCCAGACCCGCTTCATCGGCTACGGCGGCATGCTCATGGAGGCCTTCGTGGCGGTCATGGCGCTCGTGGCGGCCGTGTCCATCGACCGCGGCATCTACTTCGCCATGAACGCCCCCGCCGCGCTCACCGGCGGCACCCCCGAGACGGCGGCCGCCTGGGTGATGAGCCTGGGCCTGGCCGGCGTGGACGTCACGCCCGAGCAGCTCACCGCGCTGGCGAACCTCGTGGGCGAGGACACGGTCGTCTCCCGCACGGGTGGCGCCCCGACGCTCGCCGTCGGGCTCTCGATCATCATGGGCCAGCTGATCGGCGGCGAGGCCCTCATGGGCTTCTGGTACCACTTCGCCATCATGTTCGAGGCGCTGTTCATCCTCACCGCCGTGGACGCCGGCACCCGCGTGGCCCGCTTCATGCTCCAGGATTCCCTGGGCAACGTGGTCCCGCGCTTCAAGGACACCGGCTGGCGCGTGGGCGCCTGGGTGTGCACCGGCATCATGGTGGCCGCGTGGGGCGCCGTGCTGATCATGGGCGTGACCGACCCGCTGGGCGGCATCAACACGCTGTTCCCGCTGTTCGGCATCGCCAACCAGCTGCTGGCGGCCATCGCGCTCGCGGTGGTCCTGGCGATCGTGGCCGGCCGCCGGCACTTCCGGGGCCTGTGGATCGTGGCGCTGCCGCTGGGCTTCATCACCGTGGTCACCACGGTGGCGAGCTTCCAGAAGATCTTCTCGTCGGTCCCGGCGGTGGGCTACTGGGCGCAGCACAACGCGTTCAAGGACGCGCTGGCCTCGGGCGCCACGAGCTTCGGCGCCGCGAAGTCCGTGCCGGCGATGGAGGCCGTGGTCCGCAACACCTTCATCCAGGGCACGCTGTCCATCGTGTTCCTCGTGCTGGCGCTCGTGGTCATCACGACGTCGGTGCTCGCCACGGTGCGCGCCTTCCGCGGCACCGAGGTCATCGATCACCAGGACCCGTACGTGCCCTCGCAGCGCTTCGCCCCGGCCGGGCTGTTCGCCACGGCCGAGGAGAAGGAGCTGCAGCGGCAGTGGGACGCCCTGCCGGCGGACCGGCAGCCGGTGCGGGGTCACTGACGTGGCCGATCCGCGCGCGACGCCGGCCGGGCCCTCCACCGCGGAGGGCCCGGCCGGCCCGTCTCGGCCCGGGGTGTGGGCCCGGGTGCGCTGGTGGGTCCGCCAGCTCTCCGGAGAGGGGAAGTACGACGCGTACGTGGCCCACCACCGGGCCCACCATCCGGAGCGCGCGCCGATGACCGAGCGGGAGTTCTGGCGGGCCGAGTACGCCCGCCAGGAGGAGAATCCGGGCAGCCGCTGCTGCTGAGCGGCCTGGACCCGCCCCGCTCCGCACCGCGCTGCACCGCGCTGAGCCAGACGAATCCGCCCGCGAGCCAGACGAATCGGTCGCCCCGGGCCGTCGGGCGCGGCCGAATCGTCTGGCTCGCGGCGTCAGCGCAGTCGGCATCGGGTGGGGTGTCCGGCGACGGCGACCGCCGCTCACCCACTACGCTGACCCCCATGCGCATCGCCCGTTTCGTGGACCAGGCCGAACCGACCTACGGCATCGTGGAGGGCCCGGCGGACGCCGACCTCTCCGAGCTGAGCATCACCGCCCTGCAGGGGGACCCGTTCTTCCATGGGATCCAGCCGACCGGCACGACCCACCGCCTCGAGGACGTGCGGCTGGTCGCGCCGATCATCCCGCGCTCCAAGATCGTGGGCGTGGGCCGCAACTGGGCGGACCACGCCAAGGAGCTCGGCAACGAGGTGCCCACGTCCCCGCAGTTCTTCCTCAAGCCGAACACCTCCGTGGTGGGTCCGAACGAGCCGGTCACCCTGCCCAGCTGGTCGGAGGAGGTCTCCTACGAGGCCGAGCTCGCCGTCGTGATCGGCACCATCTGCAAGGACGTGCCGGTGAGCCGCGTGGACGACGTCGTGTTCGGCTACACCGTGGGCAACGACCTCACCGCCCGCGACGCCCAGCGCACCGACCTGCAGTGGGCCCGCGCCAAGGGCTTCGACGGCGCCTGCCCGCTGGGCCCGTGGATCGAGACCGAGCTGGACGTGGAGCCGACCGGCGGCCTGCGCATCACGTCCCGCCTCGACGGTGAGACCCGCCAGGACGGCACGACCGCGGATATGGTCTTCGGCGTCCGCGAGCTCGTGGCCGCGGCCTCGGAGATGTTCACCCTCCTGCCCGGCGACGTGATCCTGACCGGCACCCCGGGCGGGGTCGGGACGGTCCAGGAGGGCCAGCGCGTCGAGGCCGAGGTCGAGGGCATCGGCGTCCTCGCCACCGTCTTCCGCCGCTGACGCAGGCGCCCGACGACGGCGTCCGGGCCCCCGCGTAGACTCGGGGCATCATGACTGACGCCACCGCTCCCGTGTCCGAGAACGCCCCCGCCCCCTTCGCCGACGTCCCCCAGGTGGACGCCGAGACCCCCGTGCGCGTGCGCTTCGCCCCCTCGCCCACCGGCACCCCCCACGTGGGGCTGATCCGCACCGTCCTGTTCAACTGGGGCTGGGCGCGGCACACCGGCGGCACCCTCGTGTTCCGCATCGAGGACACGGATGCCAAGCGCGACTCGGAGGAGTCCTACCAGCAGCTGGTCGAGGCGATGCGCTGGCTCGGGATCGACTGGGACGAGGGCGTCGAGGTCGGCGGCCCGCACGAGCCGTACCGTCAGTCCCAGCGCGGGCAGATCTACGCGGACGTGATCGAGAAGCTCAAGGCCGGCGGACACATCTACCCGTCCTACTCGAGCCCCGAGGAGACCGAGGCCCGTCACCGGGCCGCCGGCCGCGACCCCAAGCTCGGCTACGACGGCCACGACCGCGACCTCACGGACGAGCAGATCGCCGCCTTCGAGGCCGAGGGCCGCGCGCCGGTCTGGCGGCTGCGCATGCCGGACGAGGACATCACCTTCACCGACCTGGTGCGCGGGGAGATCACCTTCAAGGCCGGCTCCGTGCCGGACTTCGTGGTGGTGCGCGCGGACGGCTCGCCGCTGTACACCCTCGTGAACCCGGTGGACGACGCGCTCATGGGCATCACCCACGTGCTGCGCGGTGAGGACCTGCTCTCCTCGACTCCGCGCCAGATCGCGCTCTACCGCGCCCTGCACGCGATCGGCGTCGCCCGGTACATGCCGGTGTTCGGCCACCTGCCCTACGTGATGGGCGAGGGCAACAAGAAGCTCTCCAAGCGCGACCCGCAGGCCAACCTGTTCCTGCACCGGGACAACGGCTTCATCCCGGAGGGCCTGCTGAACTACCTCGGCCTGCTGGGCTGGTCCCTCTCCGCGGACGAGGACATCTTCACCCCGCAGCAGTTCGTGGAGCACTTCGACGTGCACAAGGTGCTGGCCAACCCCGCCCGCTTCGACGAGAAGAAGGCGATCGCGATCAACGGCACGCACGTGCGCATGCTCGACGTGGCCGACTTCCGTGACCGTCTCGTGCCCTACCTGCACGCGGCCGGCCTCGTGGGCGAGCACCTGACGGAGCGGGAGATGCAGATCCTCACCGCCGCGGCCCCGCTCGTGCAGGAGCGTGTGCAGCTGCTCGGCGAGGCCGTCGAGATGCTCGCCTTCCTCTTCACGGCGGACCGGGACGTCCGGACGGCCGAGGGCGCCCTCAAGGGGATGCCGGCGGACCTGGGGGCCGCCGTCGCCGCGGCCCGGGAGGCGCTGGCCGCCCTGCCCGAGGACGAGTTCACCACCGAGCGCATCGAGGCGGCGCTGCGGTCCGCCCTCATCGACGGCCTGGGCCTCAAGCCGCGCCAGGCGTTCGGCCCGGTGCGCGTCGCGGTGACCGGCCGCAAGGTGTCCCCGCCGCTCTTCGAGTCGCTCGAGATCCTGGGCCGGGACTCCGCGCTCGCCCGTCTGGACCGCTTCGCCGCGGAACAGGGCCTGGACCAGGACCAGCCCGCCGACGCATGAGCCGGGGCGTGAGCACGACGCCGGCCGGCGGGTCCGCGGGCGCGCCCGCGCCGCCGGCCTGGGACGCCGTCCTCTTCGACCTGGACGACACGCTGCTGGATCTGCGCTCCGCCCAGCACGCCGCGTTCGACGCGACGGTGCGCCGGCAGTGGGCCGGGGCCGCCGACGTCGACCCGGCGGTGCTGGCTGAGGCCACCGACGCCTTCGCGTCCGACGCCGGCGGCCACTACGGGCGCTACGTGGCCGGGGAGCTGACGTTCGAGGAGCAGCGGCTGGCCCGCGTGGCCGACGCCCTGCGCGCGCTCGGCGTGCCCGAGGACGCGGCGACCCCGCTCGACGGCCTGTGGACCACCGACTACGAAGAGGTCGTGCGCGGGCACTGGGCGCTGTTCCCCGCGACCGTCGACGTCCTCGCCGAGGTGCGGGGAACAGGCCGTGGCGTGGGGATCGTCACGAACAACGTGGAGGCCTACCAGCGCGGCAAGGCCGACGCCCTCGGTCTGGAGTGGGTCGAGGTGCTGATCGGCTCGGACACGGCCGGGGCCCCGAAGCCGGACCCGGCCCCCTTCCTGGCCGGCTGCTCCCGCCTGGGCACGGACCCGGGACGCACCCTCATGGTGGGGGACAGCCTGCGTCACGACGTCGAGGGGGCCCGGTCGGCGGGGCTCGTTCCGGTGTGGATGAGCCCCGACGCCCCCGCCCACGGCGGGGCGGAGGAGCCGCTCTGGGACGAGGAGCACGCATGCTGGCGGATGCGGGCGATCGGCGGGCTGCGGACCTGGCTGGCGGCCTGACCCGCCGATTTTGCACACGTCGCCCGGAGGGTGTAGAGTTCTTACTCGTTGCCGGAGAGATCCGGGAACACCGAGCTCATGAATATGATGCACATCGGTCAGGCATGCTTGACCGACAGTGGGGTATGGTGTAATTGGCAACACAACGGTTTCTGGTACCGTCATTCTAGGTTCGAGTCCTGGTACCCCAGCGAGTCTTCGGACTCAGTGAACGCGCACGGGCGGAGACGCTCGGACGTGGCGCACGGCCCCATCGTATAGCGGCCTAGTACGCCGCCCTCTCACGGCGGTAACGCGGGTTCAAATCCCGCTGGGGTCACGCAGTCGTCGCCCGGTCCTCGGACCGGAACGGCACGGGCGGATGAACGCATCCGCCGCCTGAACAGGAGACGCAGGCGCAGAAGAAGGTCTCCACGGCATCGCTTCCGCACACGCGGACAGCGCGCTCGGCCCCATCGTATAGCGGCCTAGTACGCCGCCCTCTCACGGCGGTAACGCGGGTTCAAATCCCGCTGGGGTCACCCGAGTGACAGGAGGCCCGGTCCCTGCGGACCGGGCTTCCGTCGTTTCCGTCCGCCGGGCCGGCGGGATGGGCGGCCGGTGCGCGCCCGTGAGACGATGGCCCACGTGCCACACACGGATCAGAACGCCCCAGACCTCGGTGTCGACACGGCCGTCCGCCGCGTGCGCGAGCACCTCGCCGCGCTCGAGCTGCCCTTCGAGACCGTCACTGCGGGGCAGGACCGCGCCGAGCGCGAGCGCACCCTGCACCAGATCGACGACTACGTGCTGCCCCGCCTCGACTCGCTCGACGCGCCGCTGCTGGCCGTCGTCGGCGGCTCCACCGGTGCGGGCAAGTCCACGCTGGTGAACGCGCTCGTCGGCCACGAGGTCTCCCGCTCCTCCGCCCTGCGGCCCACCACGCGGCAGCCGCTGCTGCTGCACAACCCCGCCGACGCCCACTGGTTTACGGGCCCGCGGGTGCTGCCCGACCTCGCCCGCGTCAGCGTGCACCGCGACGCGGCCGCCGGCCCCGTCGAACCCGACCAGTCCGCGATGGACACGGTCGCGCTCGTGGCCGAGCCCGCACTGCCGTCAGGCATCGCCCTCGTGGACGCCCCGGACATCGACTCCGTGGCGGACCAGAACCGCGCGCTGGCCCGGCAGCTCCTCGAAGCCGCCGACCTGTGGATCTTCACGACGACGGCGCACCGCTACGCCGACGCCGTGCCCTGGCAG
Source organism: Micrococcus sp. Alg238-R198 (assembly GCF_900537135.1). NCBI lineage: Bacteria > Bacillati > Actinomycetota > Actinomycetes > Micrococcales > Micrococcaceae > Micrococcus > Micrococcus sp. Alg238-R198. The sequence goes on along the minus strand of NZ_UNRH01000001.1, from coordinate 214,159 downwards.
CTGCTGGACGAGGCCGCCGCCCGCGACATCACCGTGGCCGTCGTGCTCGGCCGCGTGCCCGAGGGCGCGGCGGAGGACATCACCCCGGACCTGCGGCGCATGCTCACCGAGCGCGGCCTCGCCGACGCCCGGATCCACGTGATCCCCGAGACCCGCTTCGACGAGCGCGGTCTGCTCCCGCAGGAGCACGTCGCGGGCCTGCGCGCCTGGCTCGAGACCCTCGCCGCCGACGCCCAGGCGCGCGGCGCCGTCGCCCGCCGGACCGTGGACGGCGTGCTGGGCCAGCTGGCCGCCCGCGTCGCCGACCTGGCCCGCGCCGAGGAGGAGCAGCGGCACGCCGCGGACCTGCTCACCCGGATCGTGGGGGACTCCACGGACCAGGCCGTCGGCCGGGTCCGCGAGGCCACCTCGGACGGCACGCTGCTGCGCGGCGAGGTGCTCTCCCGCTGGCAGGACTTTGTCGGCACGGGGGAGTTCTTCCGCGGCGTCGAGACCACGATCGGCCGGCTGCGGGACCGCCTCGGCGCCCTGGTGCGCGGGCGCCCGGCCCCGCCCGAAGAGGTCGAGACCGCGCTCGAGACCGGCCTGCACGCCGTGATGGTCGAGGCGGCCGCCGCGGCCGCCGAGCAGATCGAGCGGCGTTGGGCGTCCGAGCCGGCGGGCCGGGCCCTCGTGGCCGGGCGCGACCTGGGCGCCCTGGCGCCGGACACGTCGGCGCGGGCGGCCGACGTCGTGCGGGACTGGCAGTCGGACGTGCTGGCGCTGATCCAGGAGGAGGGCGCGGGCAAGCGCACGCGCGCCCGCCTGGCGGCCACCGGCGTGAACGGCGCGGCCGTGGCCCTCATGATCATCTCGTTCGCCTCCACCGGCGGACTCGCGGGCATCGAGGTCGGCATCGCCGGCGGCGCCGCCGTCGTCGGTCAGAAGCTGCTCGAGTCGATCTTCGGCGAGGACGCCGTGCGCCGCATGGCCCGGCGTGCCGATGAGCTGCTCGAGCACCGAGTGCGGGCCTTCCTCGAGACCGTGCTCGCGGACCGCTTCCTGCCGCTGCTCCACCTCGAGCGCGAGCCGCAGGCCACCGAGGAGCTGCGCGCCCTCGTGCCGGTGCTGCGCCGCGGGGTGGCCGCCGGCGTCGACGGCCCGACCGGGCCCGAGCACGCCCCGTCCGCCGCCGAGGCGGGGGAGGAGCCCCGATGAGCCGCCGCGACACCCCCGCCCTGGCCCCCCGCCTGGACGCCCTCGGCGAGGCCGCCGAGCTGGCCGCGGGCCGCCTGCCCGAGGACGTCGTGGCCGGGGCCGACGCCGTCGTGCGCGCGGCCGGGGAGCGCCAGGCACTCTCCGCGGAGCACACCGTGGTCGGGTTCTTCGGGGCGACGGGCTCCGGCAAGTCCTCCCTGTTCAACGCGCTCACCGGCCGCGACCTGGCCCGCGTGGCCGCCACCCGGCCCACCACGTCCGAGCCGCTCGCCGCGGTCTGGGGCGTGGGCCGGGGACAGGGGCTGGACCCGGACGCGGAGCACGGCGACGGCACCGGCGAGGGCGGCGGTGCGGCCGCCCTGCTCGACTGGCTCGGCGTGCGCCGCCGCCACCTGCTGGACGAGGCCCCCGTGCTCGACGACGGCCGCCCCGGCTTCCTCGGCTTCGGCCGCCGTGACGGCGCCGACGCCACCGGTCTGATCCTGCTGGACCTGCCGGACATCGACTCGGTCGAGCGGGGCAACCGCGAGATCACCTCCCGGCTGGCCGGCCACGTGGACGTGCTGGTGTGGGTCGTGGACCCGGAGAAGTACGCGGACGCCGTGCTGCACCGCGAGTTCCTGGCGACCATGGGCTCGCACGCGGCCGTGACCCTCGTGCTGCTCAACCAGGTGGACCGGCTCTCGGTGCGTGACCGGGACGTCGTGCTGGCCTCGCTGCGCCGGATGCTCTCCGGCCACGGCCTCGGCGACGTCCGGGTGCTGCCCGTGTCCGCGCGCACGGGGGAGGGCCTCGAGGAGGTCGGCCGGCAGGTCGCGGCGATCGTCGCCCAGCGCGGCGCGGCCGCCGAACGCCTGGGCGCGGACGTCGCGGCCCGTGCCGCGGACCTCGCCGCCGCCTCGGGCGAGGGCGAGCCGGCCGGCGTCGGGCCCGGGGACGAGCAGCGGCTCGGGCGCGAGCTGGCCGTGGCCGGCGGCGTGCCGGCCGTCGTCCGGGCGGTGGAGGGCTCGTACCGGCTGCGCTCGGCCAAGCGCACCAGCTGGCCCGTGCTGCGCTGGATGCACTCCTTCCGCGCGGACCCCCTGCGGCGCCTGCACCTGATGCCCGAGAGCGCCGCCCCCCGCCGCGACCGGGACGAGGTCGCCCGCGACCCCGCGCTGCACCGCACCTCCCTGCCCGAGCGCTCGGGCACCCAGCGGGCCGTCGTCGACGGCGCGGTCCGCACGCTGGCCGCCGCGGCCGGCGCGGGAGCCTCCGAGCCGTGGGCCGCCGCCATCCGCCGCGCGGGCCGGGAGCACGCCGAGGAGCTCCCCGGCGCCGTGGACCAGGCGATCGCCGCCACCGACCTCGGGGCCGGTCGGGGCAGCTGGTGGCACCCCGTGCTGGACGTGCTGCAGTGGCTCGCCCTCCTCACCGCCGTCGTCGGCGCCGGCTGGCTGGGCGTCCTCGCCCTGGCCGGGTACCTGCAGTTCCCCCTGCCGCCCGCCCCCACGGTCGAGGGCTTCCCCCTCCCGACGCTGCTGCTCGTCGGCGGCCTCGCGCTCGGCGTGCTCCTGGCCCTGCTGGCGATCCCCCTGACCCGGTGGACCGCCGCGGCGCGGGGACGCCGCGCGCGCCGCCGCCTCGAGGAGGCGACCACGGACGTCGGCCGACGGCTCGTCGTCGACCCGGTGCGCGCCGAGGTGGACCGCTTCCACGCCTTCCGCGGCGCCCTCGCCCGGGCCTCCGGCGTCCCGGTCCGGCGGGGCCGCCGATGACGGTGCGCGACCCCGCGGCTGCGGCGGGGGCGGCCGTCGGCGACCTCACGGAGGCCGAGCTGCTGGAGGTCGTCCTGACCGGGCTCGCCCCCGCCGCCCGGGACGGCCACTGGCCCGCCGGCACCGTCGCCCCGGGCGACGACGCCGCCCTCGTGCCCGCGCCCCGCGGCGGGACGCTCATCTCCACGGACGCGATGGGGGAGGGCACGGACTTCCTGCCCCGCTGGCCCGCCGGTCCCCGCACCCGCGGCCACGACGCCGGCTGGAAGGCCGTCGCCCAGAACCTCTCGGACGTCAACGCGATGGGCGGGACCGCCTCCGCGCTCGTCACCGCCCTCACCCTGCCGCCGACGACGCCGGTCGCCTGGGTGCGGTCGTTCGCCGCGGGCATCGTGGGCGCGGTGCGTCACCTCGGCGCGCCGGACTGCCGGGTGGCCGGGGGCGACCTGGGCACCGGCGGACGGGTCCACGCCGCGGTGACGGTGCTCGGGGACCCGCACCCCGGCGGAGTGCTGTGCCGCACGCCGGCCGCGGCGGACCGGGACCGCGTGCTCGCCGAGGGCGCCGACCTCGTCCATGCCCAGGCGGTGCCGGACGGTCCCCGGGCCGCCGCGCCTCCGGGGCCGGGGTGGGCCGCCGCCGGGCTCACCCTGCTGCTCACCGACCGCGCGGAGCTGGAGCGACGGGCGGACGCCCTCCCCGCCGCCGACCGGCCGTCACCGCGGGAGCTCGCCCGCGCCGTCCGCGCCCAGCTGCGACCCCGCCCGCCGCTGGCCCTCGGGCCCGCCGCGGTGACGGCCGGCCTGCTCACCCTCATGGACGTCTCCGACGGCCTGGGCAAGGACGCGCACCGCATGGCGGCCGCCACCGGCGGGACCGGCCCCGCGCCGGCACCGTGGCTGGACGAGGCCTGGCTGGCGGAGGCCGCCGCACCCCTGCGCCGCGTGGCCGCCCTGGCCGGGGCCAGCCCGGAGGCGCTCGTGACCGGCGGGGGCGAGGACTACGGCCTCCTGGGGCTGGCGTGGCCCGAGACCGAGCTGCCCCGGGGGTTCACGCGGATCGGCCGGCTCGTGCCGGCCGGGGCCCGGCCGCCGGCCGGGCACCGGCCCCTGTCCGAGTCCGGCTGGGACCCGTTCGCCGGCTGAACGCCCGGGCCGGGGTCCGCGGGCGGGTCAGGCCGCGCGGAGGAGTCGCTCCGGGTCGAAGCGGTGGCCGAGGCCGATGACGTCCCACCCGTGCTCGCGCCACGCGGCGACGTCCAGGACGTTGCGCCCGTCGATCAGCAGGCGGGAGGCCACGCGTGCGCCCACGGCGTCCGGATCCATCTCGCGGAACTGGCGCCACTCGGTCAGCAGCAGGGTCAGCTCGGCGCCGTCCACGGCCGCCTCGAGCGAGTCCACGTAGTCGAGCCGCGGGAAGCGGGCGGCCGCGTTGGCGTTGCCCTCCGGGTCGTACACCCGGACGTCGGCGCCGGCCGTGTAGAGACGGTTGGCGACGTCGAGGGCGGGGGAGTCCCGGACGTCGTCGGAGTCCGGCTTGAACGTGACGCCCAGCACGGCGATCCGCGTGCCGTTGAGCACCTGCACGCTCGCGGGGGTGGGGGCGGTCCCGGAGGCGTCGGCCCGGCGGACGCGGCCGTCGCGAGCCGCGGAGAGCACCTGCACCGCCAGGTCCACCACGCGGTCACGGCGGCGCAGGTTGATGTCGTCCACCTCCGCCAGGAACCGCATGGTCCGGTCCAGGCCCAGCTCGGAGACGCGGGCCTGGAGCGCTCGGATGTCCTTGGGCAGGCAGCCGCCCCCGAAGCCCACGCCCGCGTTGAGGAACCGGCGTCCGATCCGCGCGTCGTGGCCGATCGCGTCCGCGAGGGTGCCGATGTCCCCGCCCACGTTCTCGGTGATCTCCGAGAACGCGTTGATGAACGAGATCTTCGTGGCCAGGAAGGCGTTGGCGGCCACCTTCACCAGCTCGGCCGTCTCGAGGTCCGTGCTGATCCACGGGGTGTCGGCCGCGAGCTGCCGCGCGTAGACGCGGCGCAGGATGCCCTCGGCGCGGGGCCCGTGCGTGCCGATGACGAGGCGGTCCGGGGTGAGCGTGTCCCTCACGGCGAAGCCCTCCCGGAGGAACTCGGGGTTCCAGGCGAGCTCGACCTCGCCCGGCAGTCCGGCCTCGGCGCGCACGGTGCGCACGAGCTCGGCCAGGCGGCGCGCGGTGCCCACGGGCACGGTCGACTTGCCGACGATCAGCGCGTCGCGGTCGATCGCCGCGGCGAGGGAGGCGACGGCGGCGTCCACATAGCTCAGGTCCGCCGCGGTCTCGCCCACCTTCTGCGGGGTGCCGACGCCGATGAAGTGGACGTCCGCCCAGCGGGCCGCCTCCGCGACGTCGGTGGTGAAGCGCAGCCGCCCGGAGGCGACGTGGGTGCGCAGCAGCTCGGGCAGGCCGGGTTCGTGGAAGGGCACCTCGCCGCGGGCCAGGCGCTCGATCTTGGCCGGGTCCACGTCCACGCCGAGGACCTCGAAGCCCAGCTCGGCCATGCAGGCGGCGTGTGTGGCGCCCAGATAGCCCGTGCCGATCACGGACAGCCGCGGCGCGGCCTCCTGCTCGGCGGGGGCGGCGGGCGCGGTCGTCTCGGTCACAGCGGACTCCTCGGTGGTGCGGGGGGCGGCGGTCGGGGACCTGGTTGACGCTAGGCCCCGCGGGTGAACGCGGGAAGAACGGGGTGTCTCCGCGGCGCGTCCCGTCGGTGGCGCGGGCGGGCCTCAGGCCTCGCCGGCGCGGATGAGCTCGGTGAGCCGCGTCGCGGCGGAGACGACGGCGTCCGCGTGCAGCCGGCCCGGCTGCCGGGAGAGCCGTTCGAGGGGGCCGGAGATCGAGACCGCCGCGATGACGCGTCCGCTGGGGCCGCGCACCGGTGCGGACACCGAGGCGACCCCGGGCTCGCGCTCGGCCAGGGACTGGGCCCAGCCGCGCCGCCGCACCGCCGCGAGGACGGTGGGTGTGAACACGGCGCCGGCCAGCCCCTCGACGAGCCGCTCGTGGTCCTCCCAGGCCAGGAGCACCTGCGCGGCGGAGCCGGCCTTCATGGACATGCGGGCGCCCACGGGGATGGTGTCGCGCAGGCCCCAGGGCCGCTCCGCGCTGGCCACGCACACGCGGGAGTCCGCCTGCCGACGGAACACCTGGGCACTCTCTCCCGTGGCGTCGCGCAGCCACAGCAGCACCGGACCGGAGGCCGTGGTGAGCCGGTCCTCGCCGGCGGCGGAGGCGAGCTCGGCCAGGCGGGTGCCCAGCACGTAGCGGCCCTGCAGGTCCTTGCCCACCATGCGGTGGTGCGTGAGGGCGGCCGCGAGCCGGTGCAGCGTGGGCCGCGCGATCCCGGTGGCGGTGACGAGCTGGGCGAGCGTGGCCGGGCCGGACTCGAGCGCGTCGAGGATCGCCACCGACTTGTCCACCACGCCGACGCCGCTGGGATGCCGGTGGAGCGAGGGGCCGATGAGGTCGTCCTCGGTGGGCGGGCGCACGGGCTCGGTGGTCATGGGGTGATCGTAGTCGTCTCACTGCTCGGACGGACCGGGGGTGTCGGTGTGCGTCGCATGTGACCGGGCCGGCCGGGGCCAGGTCCGGCATGTGAGACGAAATCTCACGATATGGAATATCGCGCCGCGTGGTCGAGAACGGCCCCGCCGCGCCCCACAGTGGTCCGTGAGCACCGGCGCCCCGCGCCGGGCGACGACCGACAGGTGCGTGAGCAGGAAGGTGCGGCACATGACGACGGCGACGACGCGGCCCAGGACGCTGGCCGAGAAGGTCTGGGACGAACACGTGGTGGTGCGTGGCGAGGGCGAGGGCGCCTCCCGCACCCCCGACCTGCTCTACATCGACCTGCACCTCGTGCACGAGGTGACGAGCCCGCAGGCCTTCGAGGGGCTGCGTCTGGCCGGGCGTCCGGTGCGCCGGCCCGACCTGACCATCGCCACGGAGGACCACAACACCCCGACGCTGGACATCGACCAGCCGATCGCGGATGCCACCTCGCGCACGCAGATCGAGACCCTGCGGGCCAACTGCGCCGAGTTCGGCGTCCGCCTGCACCCGTTGGGCGACGCCGAGCAGGGCATCGTCCACGTCGTCGGCCCCCAGCTGGGTCTGACCCAGCCCGGCCTCACCGTGGTCTGCGGCGATTCCCACACCTCCACCCACGGCGCGTTCGGCGCCCTGGCGTTCGGCATCGGCACCTCCGAGGTCGAGCACGTCCTGGCCACCCAGACCCTGCCGCTGAAGCCCTTCAAGACCATGGCGGTCACCGTGGACGGCACGCTGCGCCCGGGTGTGACGGCCAAGGACATCATCCTCGCGGTCATCGCGAAGATCGGCACGGGCGGGGGCCAGGGCTTCGTGCTCGAGTACCGCGGTGAGGCCATCCGGAACCTCTCCATGGAGGGCCGGATGACCATCTGCAACATGTCCATCGAGGCCGGCGCCCGCGCCGGCATGGTCGCCCCGGACGAGACCACCTTCGCCTACCTGAAGGGCCGTCCCCATGCCCCCGAGGGCGACGACTGGGATGCCGCCGTCGAGCACTGGCGCACCCTCGCCACGGACGAGGGTGCCGAGTTCGACGCCGAGGTGGTCATCGACGCGGACACGCTGGAGCCGTTCGTCACGTGGGGCACCAACCCGGGGCAGGGCGTGAGCCTGAACGACACCGTCCCCGCGCCCGAGGACTTCGCCGACCCGGTGGCCCAGGAGGCGGCCCGCAAGGCACTGTCCTACATGGACCTGGCCCCCGGCACCCCGATGAAGCAGGTCGAGGTCGACACCGTGTTCATGGGCTCGTGCACCAACTCCCGCATCGAGGACCTGCGGGCGTTCGCCGAGGTCGTCCGGGGCCGACGCAAGGCCGAGGGGCTGCGCGTCATGGTCGTGCCGGGCTCGGCGCGCGTGCGTCTGCAGGCCATGGACGAGGGCCTGGACAGGGTGTTCGAGGACTTCGGGGCCGAGTGGCGGTTCGCCGGCTGCTCCATGTGCCTGGGCATGAACCCGGACCAGCTCTCCCCGGGGGAGCGCTGCGCGTCCACCTCCAACCGCAACTTCGAGGGCCGGCAGGGCAAGGGCGGGCGCACCCACCTGGTGTCCCCGGTGGTCGCCGCGGCCACCGCCGTGCTGGGCCGCCTCGCCAGCCCGTCCGACCTGCCCGCCCTCACCCCCCAGGAGGCCTGAGCCATGGAGAAGTTCACCACCCACACCGGCGTCGGCGTGCCGCTGCGCGCCTCGAACGTGGACACGGACCAGATCATCCCGGCCGTGTACCTCAAGCGGATCTCCCGCACGGGCTTCGAGGACGCCCTGTTCGCCGGCTGGCGCCAGGACCCCGACTTCATCCTGAACACCGAGCCGTTCAGCGGAGGCACCGTGCTCGTGGCGGGCTCGGACTTCGGCACCGGCTCCTCGCGCGAACACGCCGTGTGGGCGCTCAAGGACTACGGCTTCCGCGCCGTGATCTCCCCGCGCTTCGCGGACATCTTCCGCGGCAACTCCGCCAAACAGGGGCTCGTCGCGGCCCAGGTGGAGCAGGAGGACGTCGAGCGCATCTGGAAGGAGCTGGAGAACCGTCCCGGGACCCCGGTCACCGTGGACCTCGTCACACGCACCGTCGAGTGCGGGGATGTGACCGCCCCCTTCCAGATCGACGACGACACCCGTCACCGGCTGCTCGAGGGCCTGGACGACATCGCCGTCACCCTGGGGCACCAGGCCGAGATCGACGCCTACGAGGCGGACCGCCCCGCGTACAAGCCCACCACCCTGCCGGCCCGCACGGCCGGCTGACCGGCCGCCGCCGGGAGCGCACCATTGCCGCGCGTGCCCGGCGACGCCCTATGCTGGGAGGCGATTCCGGGACCGCCCGCCGCACACGGCGGGCGGTCCCGTTCAGAGACCTCCCCGCTCCGGCGGAGTGGCCGAGACCGTGGCCCTGCGGCCGCGCTGAGGAAGGACGCGCATGGCGAAGCTCTTGACCATCCATGGCGGCAAGCCGCTGACCGGTGAGGTGACCGTGCGCGGCGCCAAGAACCTGGTGCCCAAGGCCATGGTGGCCGCCCTGCTCGGCAACTCGCCGTCCGTGCTCCGGAACATCCCCGAGATCAAGGACGTGGACGTCGTCAGCTCCCTCCTCGAGATCCACGGCGTGTCCGTGGAGTGGGACAAGGAGACCGGGCGGATCACGATGGACCCGGCCGGGGTGAAGTCGGCCCTGACCGCCGAGATCGACGCCCACGCCGGCGACTCGCGCATCCCGATCCTCTTCTGCGGCCCGCTCATGCACGCGATCGGGGAGGCCTTCATCCCCGACCTCGGCGGCTGCAAGATCGGCGACCGCCCGATCGACTACCACCTGGCCGTGCTGCGCAACTTCGGCGCCGTCGTGGACAAGCGCCCGGGCGGCATCTCCATCTCCGCCCCCAAGGGCCTGCACGGCGCCAAGCTCGAGCTGCCGTACCCCTCCGTCGGAGCCACCGAGCAGGTGCTGCTGACCGCTGTGAAGGCCGAGGGCATCACCGAGCTCAAGGGCGCCGCCGTCGAGCCGGAGATCCACGACCTCATCGCCGTCCTGCAGAAGATGGGCGCGATCATCACCGTGCAGACGGACCGCACCATCCGCATCGAGGGCGTGAGCGAGATGCGCGGCTACAACCACATCGCGCTGCCCGACCGCAACGAGTCCGCCTCGTGGGCCTCCGCCGCCCTGGCCACCCGGGGGGACATCTACGTCCGCGGCGCCGAGCAGCGCGACCTGACGGCGTTCCTGAACACCTACCGCAAGATCGGCGGCGAGTTCGACGTCGTCGACGACGGCATCCGGTTCTGGCACGCCGGCGGCGATCTCAACCCGCTCGTGCTCGAGACGGACGTGCACCCCGGCTTCATGACCGACTGGCAGCAGCCCCTCGTGGTGGCGCTGACCCAGGCCAAGGGGGTCTCCATCGTGCACGAGACCGTGTACGAGAACCGCTTCGGCTTCACCGACGCCCTCGTGCGGATGGGCGCCTCCATCCAGCTGCACCGCGAGTGCCTCGGCTCCGTGCCGTGCCGCTTCGGTCAGCGCAACTTCCTGCACTCGGCCGTGATCTCCGGCCCGACGCCGCTGCATGGCGTCGAGTTCGACATCCCGGACCTGCGCGGCGGCTTCTCCCACCTGATCGCCGCCCTCACCGCCGAGGGCACCTCCACGGCGACGGGCCTGGAGATCATCAACCGCGGCTACGAGCACTTCATGGCGAAGCTCGAGGGCCTCGGCGCCGACGTCGAGCTGACCGAACGCGACCGGTGAGCGGCGTGGACGCGCAGAGCCCTGCCGCCGCGGGGGGTCGTCCGACGCGTACCGCGCGGGCCCCCTACGTGATCCCGGGGGTGATCGTGCGACCGGCGATGCGGGCCCTCGTCCGCCAGGTGTGGGAGGGGACCGAGCACCTGCCCGAGACCGGCGCGATCCTCGCCGTCAACCACATCTCGGAGGTGGACCCGCTCTCCGTGGCCCACATGGTCTACAACCAGGGCCTGCTGCCGACCTTCCTCGCCAAGGCCGAGCTCTGGAAGGTGCCCGTGCTCAAGCAGGTCCTCGAGGCCACCCGCATGATCCCGGTCGAGCGCACCCGCGACGGCGGCCGCTCGCTCGCCGCCGCCCGCGAGGCCGTCGCCACGGGCCGGGCGATCATCGTCTACCCGGAGGGCACCGTCACCCGCGATCCCGACGGCTGGCCCATGGCCGGGCGCAACGGGGCCGTGCGCCTCGCCCTGCAGACCGGCGCCCCGCTCATCCCCGTCGGTCAGTGGGGCATCCAGGAACTGCTGCCGTACGGCGGCCGCTCCCTCCGCGTCCTCCCGCGCAAGACCGCCCGGATCCGGGTCGGCGCGCCCGTCGACCTCGCGGACCTGCGGGACCGCCCCGTGACGGCGGCGACCCTGCGCGAGGGCACCGGCCGCATGATGGCCGCGATCACCGACCTGGTCGCCGAGCTGCGCGGAGAACCGGCCCCGGAGGGCCGCTGGGACCCCACGACGGGACGGCGGGTGACCGGGGCATGAGCGATCCGCGCACCGTCGCCGTCCTCGGGGCCGGCAGCTGGGGGTCGGCCTTCGCCCGCGTCCTGGGCCTGAGCACCAGTCCCGAGTCCGCCCGCGCGTCCGAGATCGTGATGTGGTCCCGGCGGGCCGAGGTCGCCGAGGCCATCACCGAGCGACACGAGAACCCCGAGTACCTGCCCGGCATCACGCTGCCCACCTGCGTGCGCGCCGTCACCGACGCCGCCGAGGCGGTCCGGGGCGCCGGCGTCGTGGTGGTGGCCGTGCCCGCGCAGCACGTGCGCGAGACGCTGCGCACCGTGCGCGCCGACCTGGCCCCGGACGCCGTCGTGGTCTCCCTCGTCAAGGGCCTCGAGCGCGGCACCGACGCGCGGATGTCGCAGGTCTGCGCGGCGGAGCTGGGCCTCAGCCCGGACCGGTTCGCGGTGGTCTCCGGACCCAACCTCGCCCTTGAGATCGCGCGCGGCGAGCCCACCGCCACGGTGGTCGCCTCGGCCTCGCGCGCGACGGCGGAGCGCATCGCCGCCCTCACGGCCGGCCGGACCTTCCGGCCCTACACGAACACGGACGTCGTGGGCGTGGAGATCGGCGGCGTGGTGAAGAACGTCATCGCGCTCGCCGTGGGCATCTGCGACGGGCAGGGGCTGGGGGACAACTCCAAGGCCTCCGTCATCACCCGGGGCCTGGCCGAGACCACCCGGCTGGCCGTCGCGCTCGGCGGCGACCCGGCCACCATGGCCGGGCTCGCCGGCCTGGGCGACCTCGTCGCCACGTGCGCCTCGCCCCTCTCCCGCAACCGCACGGCCGGCCGCCACATCGGCACCGGCCTCAGCGCGGAGGAGGCGGTGGCCGCCATGAGCCAGACGGCCGAGGGCATCAAGTCCGTCTCCGCCATCGTGCACGCCGCCCGCGCCCACGGTGTGGAGATGCCCATCAGCGAGCTGATGGACCGGGTGGTCGCCGGGGACGTGGCCGTGGACCGCCTCGCCGAGCTGCTGCTCGCCCGTGACCTGAAGTCGGAAGGACGCACCGCATGACCGCCACCCCCGCCCCGAAGGCCGCCGCCGGCGCGCGTCCCCGCGTGCTCCTGCTCTTCGGCGGCCGCTCGAGCGAGCACCCCATCAGCTGCGTGACCGCGGCGGGCGTGCTGCACGCGGCCGACCGTCAGCGCTGGGACGTCGTGCCGGTGGGTGTGGCCCGCTCCGGCCTGTGGTCGCACGACGAGCTGGACGTGGCCTCGTTCCGCCTGGACGGCGACGTCCTGCCGGAGGTGCCGGAGCCCGAGGCCCCGGTGAGCCTGCGCGCCCTGCCGGACGGCACCGTCGAGCTGACCGCGGCCGACGGCTCCTCGCTGGGCCCCGTGGACGTCGTGTTCCCGCTGCTGCACGGCCCCTGGGGTGAGGACGGCACCCTCCAGGGCATGTTCGAGTCGCTGGGTCTGCCCTACGTCGGCTGCGGCGTGCTCGCCTCCGCGGTCGGCATGGACAAGCACTTCATGAAGGTCGCCTTCCAGGCCGCCGGCCTCGAGGTCGGCCCGTGGGAGACCATCACCGCCCGCGACTGGGCGCGCGATCCGGAGGCGGCCCTCGCCCGCGCCGGGGCGCTCGCCTACCCGCTGTTCGTCAAGCCCGCCCGCGCCGGCTCGTCCTTCGGCATCACCCGCGTCACCGAGCCCGCGGGTCTGCGCGCCGCCGTCGAGGAGGCCCGTCGCTTCGACCCCAAGGTCGTGGTGGAGGCGGGCATCGTCGGCCGCGAGATCGAGTGCGCCGTCCTCGACGGGCACGGCTCCGCCGCCCCGCGCGCCTCGCTGCCGGGGGAGATCGTCGTGGCCCAGGACGAGGGTGAGACGCAGTTCTACGACTTCGAGTCGAAGTACCAGGACACCGGCACCACCCAGCTGTCCTGCCCGGCCGAGCTGCCGGAGGAGGAGATCGAGCGGCTGCGCGCCCTGGCGATCCGCGCCTTCGAGGCCGTGGACGGATCCGGCCTGGGTCGCTGCGACTTCTTCTTCACCCCGGATGGGCGCTGGGTGGTCAACGAGATCAACACCATGCCGGGCTTCACTCCCATCAGCATGTACCCGGCCATGTGGGAGCGGACGGGCCTGTCCTACGACGATCTGATCTCGGAGCTGCTGGACCTCGCCCTCGAGCGGGGCGTCGGCCTGCACTGACGCGGCCCGCGGCCGGCCCGGGCCACGGCGGTCGTGCCGGCCGGCCCGCGCCGGTCTCAGCCGACGGGTGTGGCGTCCTGCACGCCGACGCAGCCGCCGCTGGGCTCGATCTGCGCGACCGCCGAGGACAGGCCCACCATCACGGTGTCCGAGCTGGCCTGGTCCTTGCCGAACAGCACCTCCACGGCCGGGTCACGGCCGTAGGTGGTGATCCGCCAGTTCTCGTCCTCGTCCCGGATGACCCAGTCGATCCCGTCCACGGAGATGCAGCGGTCCGTGGTGGGGCCGGGGACCTCGGCGCCGCAGCGCAGGACGACGGCGGCCGGGTCACCCCACACGGCCGTCGCCTGGCTGTCGGTGGGGCGCAGGTCGAGGTCGCCCAGGACGTCGGGCATGGCCACCATGGCCGGGGCACACGCCGGGTCAGCGGCGTGGGGCGCGGCCTCCACCGTGGCCACCCGTCCGGTGCAGGCCGTGGCGCCGAGGGCGATCGCGGTCAGGAGGGGCACGAGACGACGCAGACGGCGGGATTCCATCCGCCCAGGATACGTGCGGCGCCGGGACCCGCGGGGGCCCGTGCCCTAGCATGGGCGGGACCGTTCCCGTCCCCGCCTCAGGAGCCCACGTGAGCAGCACCGCGGACCCCCGCCCCCGCCCCCCGCAGGAGGACGTCGCCGTCGGGCGGCGCCGTCGTCGTCGCCGCCCGTGGCTGATCGCCCTGGCGGTGGTGCTCGTGGCGCTGCTGGCCGTGGGCATCGCGGCGGCGGTGTACGTCGGCGGGATCGCCCGGATCATCGACCAGGACACCCAGCGCTTCGACGGCGGCGCGTTCCCCGCCGAGTCGGGCCGCCCGGGCGCCGCGGGGGCGTCCGCCCAGCAGCCCACCGCGCCGCCGCCCGGCATGGACGCGGACCAGGCCGCCGAAGGCGCCCAGGGCCCCGTCGCCCCGGACGCGGACGAGAAGGCGGACGAGCAGGCCCTCGACGTGCTGCTCGTCGGCGAGGACGCGGGCGCGGAGGGCCGTGACTCCGCCGGCCGGTCGGACACCCTCATGTGGGTCCACGTGCCCGGGGACCGCAGCGAGATCCAGGTCATGTCCATCATGCGCGACATGTGGGTGCCGATCCCGGGACACGGGGACCACAAGGTCAACGCCGCCTACCAGTACGGCGGCATCCCGCTGACGGTGGCCACCGCGGAGAACATGTTCCAGGCACGCGTGGACCACGTGATCGCCGTGGACCTCGCCGGCTTCAAGGGCCTCGTGGACGCCCTGGGCGGCGTCAGCGTGGACAACCCCAGCGCCTTCGTCTCGACCGGCGGCATCGACTTCCCCGCGGGCACCGTGCAGATGGACGGGGACAAGGCCCTGGCCTACGCGCGGGAGCGGTACAACCTGCCGCGCAGCGACTTCGACCGTGTGGAGAACCAGCAGCGCCTGGTCAAGGCCATCGTGGCCGCGTTCCTCTCCCGCGACACCCTCTCGGACCCGAGCCGCGTGCAGGCCGCCGTCGAGGAGTTCGCCCCTTTCCTGACCCTCGACGACGAGCTCGACTCCAGCACCCTCGCGAACCTGGCGTGGTCCCTGCGCGACGCGCGCGACGCCCCGATCGTGACCAGCACGGTGCCGTCCGTGGGCGTGGGCTACACGGACACCGGCGAGGACGTCGTGTGGCCGGACTGGGCGGCGATCGCCCGCCTGGGCGAGGGCATCCGCACCGGCACCCTGGGGGAGGCCGTGGCGCCGTGAGCACGCCGACCCGGCCGTCGCTGGTGCCGCACTGGCTCGCGCTCGCGGAGGAGCTCGTGGGCCGGGCCGCGCCGCGGCTCGACGCCCTGAACCTCTTCCCGGTCCCGGACGCGGACACGGGCACGAACATGCTGGCCACGCTGACGGCGGCCCGCACCGCGGCCGACGCCTGCCCCGCACAGGACGACGCCGGCGCCGTGCTCGCGCACGCGGGCGCGGCCGCGCTGGACTCGGCCCGGGGCAACTCGGGCATGCTGCTGGCGGTCAGCCTGGCGGGGATGGCCGAGCCCCTGCGCGGCCGGGAGCGTGTCGACGCGTTCGCCCTGGCGGCGGCATTCGGGGCCGCCGACCGGGCCGCCCGGCAGGCCCTGTCGGATCCGCGCGAGGGGACGATCCTCACGGTGCTCTCCGCGGCCGCCCGCAGCCTCGCGCGCTCGTCCACCCAGGCCCCCGACACCCCCGCGGTGGCCGGGGACGCGGACCCGGCCGTGCGGCTCGGCCCGGCCGTGACCGTCATGCTGGCCGACTGCGTGCAGGCCGTGGAGGAGACCGAGTCGTTGCTCGCCCCGCTGACCCGGGCGCAGGTCGTGGACGCCGGTGCCGTCGGGCTGCTCTGGGTGTTCGAGGCGCTGCGCTCCGTCGTGACGGGCACGCCCGTGGACGAGGAGTTGGCCACCGCGCTCCCCGGCTACGTCGAGGGCGCCCACGCCGCGGAGGGCGAGTCCGTCGCCGAGGCGGAGGCGCCGGCCGAGGGGGCCGTCGAGGTGATGGGCACCCTGGCCCTGACCCCGCTCGCCGCGGCCGAGCTGCGCCGACGGCTGGCCGACGTGGGGGACGCCGTGATCCTGGCCCCCCTCGGGACCGCCCGTGACGGGCAGGGCCGGGTCCCGTGGCGGGTCCACGTGCACGTGCCCCGCGCCGAGGACGCGATCGGCCCCCTGCGGGCCGCCGGCGACGTCGAGGGCCTGACCGTCACCGACCTGGCCGGGCCGTCGCACGGCGACGACGCCGCACCGGACGGGTGCCATGGCCGCTGAGGCCCCCGTCACCGACCTGCCCCTGTCCGAGGTGCTGGGCGGGAAGCTGCCCGCCCGCCTCGAGAAGGAGCTCGGGCTGACCACGGTCGGGGACCTGCTGGACCACGTGCCGCGCCGCTGGATCGAGCGCGGCGAGCTCACCCCCATCGCCGCGCTGCCGCACGACGCCGAGGTGACCGTCGTCGCCGTCGTGGAGTCGGTGACCACGCGGCGCATGCACAGCCGGCCCGGGTTCATCGTGGACGTCACCGTCGCGGACCCGTCCGTGGCCGGCGTGCCGGGGGCGAGCCTGTCCATGGCCTTCTTCAACGGCCACGACGCCCGCCGCCGCCTCGCCCCCGGGATGACCGCCATGTTCCAGGGCCGCACGACCGAGTACCGCGGCCGGATCACGCTGAACAACCCGGACTTCGCCCTCCTGGACGACGACGTCGCCCCGGGGGAGGTGGACGTGCGACCGGTCCCGCTCTACCGGGCCACGGGGAAGCTGCCGTCGTGGACGGTCCGCTCCGCCGTCGCCCGGGTGCTCGAGACCGTCGACCTGGGCCGCATCCCGGAACTGCTCACCGAGCGGATCCGCGCGGAGGCCGCCGCGGCGCTCGACCTGGACGCGCCGCTGCCGGGCACCGCCCAGGCATACCGGGACCTGCACGCCCCGCACGACGTCGCCGCCACCGGCCCGGCGCGGACCGCGCTCGCCCTGCGTGAGGCGCTGCTCGTCCAGGCCGCGCTCGCCTGGCGCCGGGACCGGGAGCGGGCGGTGCCCGCCGTGCCCCGCCCGCCGCGGGCCGGGGGCCTGCTCGAAGCCCTGGACGCCCGCCTGCCGTTCGCGCTGACGCCCGGCCAGGTGGCGGTGGGGGAGCAGCTGTCCGCCGAGCTGGCCCGGGACGCCCCGATGAGCCGGCTGCTGCAGGGGGACGTGGGCGCGGGCAAGACGCTCGTGGCCCTGCGGGCGATGCTGCAGGTCGTGGACGCCGGCGGCCAGGCCGCCCTGGTGGCACCCACCGAGGTGCTCGCCGCGCAGCACCACCGTGCCCTGCTGCGCCTGATGGGCCCCCTCGCCGAGGCCGGCACCCTCGGGGCCGGCGACGGCCCGGCCACGAGGGTCGTGCTGGTCACCGGCTCGCTCAAGACCGCCGCACGCCGCGAGGCCCTGCTGGCCCTGGCCTCCGGCGAGGCCGGGATCGCCGTGGGGACGCACGCCCTGCTCTCCGAGAAGGTGGGCTTCGCCGAGCTGGCCCTGGCCGTCGTCGACGAGCAGCACCGCTTCGGCGTGGACCAGCGCGAGGCCCTGCGGCGGGCCAACCCCGGCACGCACCTGCTCGTCATGTCCGCCACGCCCATCCCGCGCTCCGTGGCGATGACGGTGTTCGGCGACCTGGACCTCTCGGTGCTCGAGGGGCTGCCCTCGGGGCGTCAGCCGGTCACCACGCACGTGGCGCGGATGGCCCACGGCCCGCGCATGATCGGGCGCGTGTGGGAGCTGATCGCCGAGCACGTGGCGGCCGGCCACCAGGCGTTCGTGGTGTGCCCGCGCATCGACCCCGACGACGCCGACCCGGGTCACGCCAACGTGGAGGAGATGACACCCCGGCTGCGGGGTCTCCCCGCGCTGGCGGGGCTGCGGATCGACGCCGTGCACGGGCGCATGGACCAGGTCGAGCAGGACGCGGCGATGCAGGCCTTCGCGCGCGGGGAGACGGACGTGCTCGTGGCGACCACCGTCGTGGAGGTGGGCGTGGACGTGCCCAACGCGACGGTCATGGCGATCCTCGACGCCGACGACTTCGGCCTGTCCACCCTGCACCAGCTGCGCGGCCGCGTGGGCCGCGGGCCCGGGGCGGCGGTCTGCCTGCTGGCCACGCGCCTGCCGGACGGGCACCCGTCGCTGCGCCGGCTCGAGGTCCTGGCCCAGGAGCAGGACGGCATGCGCATCGCGCAGGAGGACCTCGCCCAGCGCGGTGTCGGCGACGTGCTCGGCGCCGCCCAGTCCGGGCTGGCCTCGGGGCTGCACCACGTGGACGTCATCGCCGACGCCCCGCTGATCGCCGTGGCCGCCGACGCCGTCGCGCAGGTCATGGCGGCCGGCCCGGGGCTCTCCGCCCACCCGGCGCTCGCCGCCGAGGTGGCCCGCTGGGAGGCCGAGCACCTCACCGCCGCCGACTACCTCGAGAAGGGCTGAGCCATGTCCCGCATCATCGCCGGCGCGGCCGCCGGGCGGCCCCTGACCGCCGTCCCCGGCACCGGCACGCGCCCCACCACGGATCGCACCAAGGAGGCCCTGTTCTCCTGGCTCGAGGCCCGCGACTGGCTGGACGGGACGGCCGTGCTCGACCTCTACGCCGGCTCCGGCGCCCTGGGGTGCGAGGCCGCCAGCCGCGGAGCGGCATCGGTGCTGCTGGTCGAGCGGGACCGGAAGGCCGTGACCGCGTGCCGCGCGAACGCCGCGCTGGTCAACCGGGCGCGCGGGGCCGACGTCGTGCGCGTGCGTGCCGGGAGCGTGGAGCAGGTGCTCGCGGCGGAGGCCGCGCCCGTGGACCTGATCCTGGCCGACCCGCCGTACCCGGTGGCCGGCCCGCCGCTCGAGGCCGTGGTGGAGGCGGCGGCCGGGCGGCTCGCCCCGGGCGGGCTGCTCGTGCTCGAGCGGGCGGCCCGGGACGTGGCGCCGCGCCGGCCGCGCGGCCTCGAGGAGGTCGAGGTGCGCGTCTACGGCGAGACCGCCCTGTACCTCTGGCAGGACGAGCGCTGACCCCGCCCACCCGCTTTCGTTCGGGAAACGGCGGCGTGTCGGCCTGCTTTCGTTCGGGAAACGGCGGCGTCTCGGCCCGTTCTCACCGGGGAGACGGGAGGGCGGAACGGACTGGGCTCAGCACGGAACCGCGAGCACGGCGGCCGCCGTTTCCCGAACGAAAATGCTCCGGGGGCCGCCGTTTCCCGAACGAAAGTGCTCCGAGGGCCGCCGTTTCGTCAACGAAAGCGTCGGGGGTCAGGCCGCGCGCAGCCGCGGGGCCGCCTCGGCCAGGCGGCGCATCGCCTCGTCGATCGCATCCGGGGACTTGCAGAACGCCAGCCGCAGCCACGACCGCAGGTGGCCCCCGTCCGGGCGGCAGAGCGCGCCCACGGGGATGCCCGTGACGCCGGCCTCACGCGTCCACTGCACCGCGGCCTCGGCCGCGTCCGTCACACCCCACGGGGCCAGGTCCACGACGACGAAGTAGCCCGCCGCCGGGACGACCGGGTCCAGGCCCGCCTCCCGCAGGCCCGCCACGAGCCGATCCCGGGCGTCGCGGTACCGCTCGCGCTGGCCGGCGAGGTGCCGTTCGGCGTCGTCGGTGGGCAGGTAGGCACCCAGCGCGCGCTGGAAGGCGGGGCCGGAGGAGTAGGTGAGGAACTGCTTGACGGCGCGCGCGGCCCCGACGAGCTCGGCCGGGCCGGTCAGCCAGCCGACCTTCCAGCCGGTGACCGCGAACGCCTTGCCCGCGCTGGAGACCGTCAGGGCGATGTCCTCGGCGCCCGCGACCGAGCGCAGGCCGACATGCTCGCCCTCGTAGACGAGGTGGTCGTAGACCTCGTCCGCGAGGATCAGCACGCCCCGGGACCGGCACAGGGCCACGAGCTCCTCGAGCAGCTCCCGCGGATAGACCGCGCCCGTGGGGTTGTGCGGCGTGTTCACGATGAGCAGGCGCGTGCGGTCGGTCATCGCCGCGGCCACCCGTGCCGGGTCCGGCAGGAAGTCCGGCGCCTCCACCGGCACGCTCACGTGCCGGCCGCCGGCCAGGGCGATCGTGGCGGCGTGCGAGTCGTAGAACGGCTCGACCGTGACGACCTCGTCGCCCGGGCGCACGAACGCCAGGACCGTCGCGGCGATGCCCTCGGTGGCACCCGTGGTGATCATGACCTGCGTGGCGGGGTCCTCCGTCACGCCCCAGTGGCGCCGGCGGTGCTCTGCAACGGCCCGCCGCAGCGCGGGGTCGCCCGTGCCGGGGGCGTACTGGTTGGGGCCCGCCAGCACGGCGTCGGCCGCCAGCCGCAGCAGCGCGTCGGGGCCGTCGGCGTCGGGGAAGCCCTGGCCGAGGTTCACGGCCCCGTGCTCGACGGCGAGGCCCGTCATCGTCTCGAACACGGTGGGCACGGGGCCGGCGTCGCCGAGCAGGCCCGCGGCCGCCGCC
Source organism: Micrococcus sp. Alg238-R198 (assembly GCF_900537135.1). Lineage (NCBI taxonomy): Bacteria > Bacillati > Actinomycetota > Actinomycetes > Micrococcales > Micrococcaceae > Micrococcus > Micrococcus sp. Alg238-R198. The sequence goes on along the minus strand of NZ_UNRH01000001.1, from coordinate 193,991 downwards.
GTGCGACGCCACGGCGCGTCCACGTCGACGTCGTGCGGTGCTGATCTGGGGGTGGGCTGGGTTCCGTCCATGGCCGCACTGTACCCATCGCCGCGGACCGCACACGGCGGCGCACGCCGCGCCCGGCAGGACCGCGACGCGCCGGAGCCGGACCGGACGGGCGTCCGTCGCCGCTCGGCGCGGCCCCCGCTAGGCTGGCACCCATGCGTCGTGCCGTCTGCCCTGGTTCGTTCGATCCCCTCCACAAGGGGCACGTCGAGGTGATCGCGCGAGCCGCGAACCTCTTCGAGGAGGTGGTGGTCGCCGTATCCTCCAACCCGGCCAAGACGTACCGCTTCAGCGTTGACGAGCGCATCGCCATGATCGAGGCGACGGTGTCCTCCCTCGCCGGTGTCGCGGTCCGGCCCATGGGCCCGGGCCTGCTGGCCGAGTTCTGCCGGCAGATCGGCGCGGACGCGATCGTCAAGGGGCTGCGCGGCGGCGCCGACCTCGAGTTCGAGGCCCCGATGGCCGCGATGAACCGCCACCTCACCGGGGTCGAGACGGTCTACCTCCCAGCCGATGCCCGGTACACCCATGTGTCCTCCTCGCTCATCAAGGAGGTCCACGGACTCGGCGGCGACGTCGCCGAGTTTGTCCCGGCCGCGGTCCTGCGCGGCCTCGACGGCGGGGCCTGACCCCGCCCGGCCCACCCGCGGGCCACCCTTCTGCTCGTCCCACCGCATCCACCGCAGGAGAACCGCCGATGACCGTCCCGCCCCCCTCCCGCCCCCGCACCCGCAAGGCCGTCATCCCGGCCGCCGGCCTGGGCACCCGCTTCCTGCCGGCCACCAAGGCCATGCCGAAGGAGATGCTGCCGGTGGTTGACCGGCCGGCCATCGAGTACGTGGTGACGGAGGCCCGGCGTGCGGGCCTGGCGGACGTGCTGATGATCACGGGCCGGAACAAGCGGGCCCTCGAGGACCACTTCGACCGCCATCCCGCGCTGGAGGCCGCGCTGGAGCACAAGGGCGACGCCACGCGGCTCGCGCAGATCCACGAGTCGGACCTGGTGGGGGACATCCACTACGTCCGTCAGGGCGAGGCCCTCGGGCTCGGCCACGCGGTGAACTGCGCACGCCGCCACGTCGGCGAGGAGCCGTTCGCGGTCCTGCTGGGCGATGACATCATCGGCGACGGCGAGGCTCTGCTCGAGCGCATGATCGACGTGCAGCAGCGCCTCGGCGGCTCCGTGATCGCCCTCATGGAGGTCCCGGAGGAGGCCGTCTCGGCCTACGGCGTGGCCGCGGTGCAGGCCGTGCCGGGGGAGGGCGACGACGTCGTCCGCGTCACCGACCTCGTGGAGAAGCCGGCCCGCGAGGACGCCCCCTCCACCCTCGCGATCATCGGCCGCTACGTGCTGGCCCCCCAGGTGTTCGACGTGCTGGACGAGACCCCGCCCGGCCGCGGCGGGGAGATCCAGCTCACCGATGCGCTGCAGAGGCTGGCCACGGAGGACGGTGAGGGCCGCGGCGTGCACGCCGTCGTCTTCGACGGCCGCCGCTACGACACGGGGGACAAGCTCGGCTATCTGCAGGCGGTCATCGAGTTCGGGACGCGGCACGAGGACCTCGGGGCCGACCTGCGGGCCTGGCTCCGGGAGTTCACCGCCGGGCTCTGAGCCGGGCAGGCGACGCGCGGGCCGCCGCCGGCTTTGGCCGAGGCGGACCCACCCGGTAGGATGGGCTGTCGGTCCGTCGTGGCTGGACCCGTGTCCAGGCCGCATCGCACCCCCGCAGAGGGCGTGCGGACGGGCCGTGTACCCCCGCCGTCCCACCCGCCGAGAGGAGCGACCATGGACAGCATCCAGCACCACGGCGCCGACTCGCCGTGGGTGATCCCCGTGCGCGATCTGACGCGCGGGGCCGGAGTCCAGCGCGAGCTGACGGCCGAGTGGCGCGCCCCTGCGGGCGTCTCCACGCCGCTGTTGGGGATCCCCGAGGGGGACCCCGTCGAACTGGACCTGCGTCTGGAGTCGGTGCACGAGGGCGTCCTCGTCACCGGCACCGCGGACGCGACCCTGAAGGGCGAGTGCGGCCGTTGCCTGCGCCCGCTGCACGAGGGGATCACCGTGGACCTGCAGGAGCTGTACCTCACCGGCACGTCCGAGGACGACGCCGGCGAGCAGCCGCTCGTGGTGCGCGAGACCGTGGACCTGGAACCCGTGTTCCGGGACGCCGTGGTCATCGCCCTCCCGTTCCAGCCGCTGTGCCGGCCGGACTGCGAGGGCCTGTGCGCCGACTGCGGCATCCGCCTCGAGGACGCGCCCGAGGGGCACGCCCACGAGCGCGTGGACCCGCGCTGGGCCGCCCTGGCCCACCTCGCGGGCACCTCAGAGACCTCCATCACCGAGACAGAAGAGAGATAGTCGTGGCAGTCCCGAAGCGGAAGATGTCCCGTGCCAACACCCGTGCCCGCCGGTCGCAGTGGAAGGCCACCGCGCCCGCCCTGGTGAAGTCCGTCGAGAACGGTCGCGTCTCGTACCGCCTGCCCCACCAGGCCGAGCTGAAGACCGACGCCGCCGGCACCCCCCTGTTCTTCGAGTACAAGGGCCGCAAGGTCGCCGACGCCTGAGATGGCGTCCCCATCGGCTCGCCGCGGGCCTGAGCCCGCGCCCGAGCCAGAAGAGCTGTTCGAGCGTCTCGGCGTGCACATCACCGCCGGGACGCTCGAACGCGCTCTGACGCACCGCTCGTTCGCCTACGAGCAGGGCGGGCTGCCCACCAACGAGCGCCTCGAGTTCCTCGGGGACTCGGTGCTGGGCTACGTGGTCACCGACCACATCTTCACGGTGTACCCGGACCTGGCCGAGGGCGATCTCGCCCGCCGCCGGGCCGCCGTCGTGTCCACGCGTGCCCTGGCGAAGGTGGCGCGCCGGATCGGCATCGGCCCGTTCGTGCGCCTGGGCACGGGGGAGCGCCGCACCGGCGGGGCGGACAAGGACTCGATCCTCGCCGACACCCTCGAGGCGCTCATCGGCGCCGTCTACGTGGACCACGGGGCCGTGGCCGCGGCCGCCCTCGTGCACCGCCACGTGGTGCCGCTGCTGGACGAGCCGGACCTGCTGCGCGAGAGCACCGACTGGAAGACGGTCGTGGCCGAGGCCGCCAGCCGCCACGGTCTCGGCGCCGTCCGCTACGCGATCGAGGGTCAGGGCCCCGCGCACGACCCCCGCTACCGGGCCACCCTCGTCGTCGGCGAGCGCGAGTACGGCTCCGCCGTCGCCAGCTCCAAGAAGCAGGCCGAGCGGGACGCCGCGGCCGCCTCCTGGCCCGCCCTCGAAGCGGGCCTGCCGGCCGCGGGGCGCTGAGCCCGTGCCGGAGCTGCCCGAGGCCGAGGTCGTCCGGCGCGGCCTGGCCCGGTGGGCCACGGACGCCGTCGCCGCGGAGCTCGAGGTCCTCGACCCCCGCTCGCTGCGTCGCAGCCCCGGTGGTGCGGACGCCCTCCGGGAGCGGCTGCGAGGCGCCCGACTGGCCGAGCCGGCTCGCCGCGGCAAGTTCCTCTGGCTGCCCCTGGCCGAGGGCGACGACGCCGTCGTCGTGCACCTGGGGATGAGCGGGCAGATCCTCGTGGACGGACCGGGGGCCGCCGACCAGCGACACCTGCGCCTGCGCCTGCCCGTCACCGCCGCGGACGGGTCCGCCCGCGAGCTGCGGTTCGTGGACCAGCGGATCTTCGGCGGCTGGTGGCTCGACGCGCTGCGGCCCGACGACGCCGCCGGCGGCGAGCGGATCCCCACCACGGCCGCCCACATCGCCCTGGACCCGCTGCACCCGCTGTTCGACCCCGTGGCCGTGCACGCGCGCCTGGCACGGCGCCGCTCCACCCTCAAGCGCGCGCTGCTGGACCAGTCGCTGGTCTCCGGGATCGGCAACATCTACGCGGACGAGGCCCTGTGGGGCGCCCGCCTGCACCCCGAGCGGCCGACCGAGCGCATGCGCCGGGCTGACACGCTGCGCCTCCTGGCGGCCGTCCAGGACGTGATGCGCCGGGCCCTGGAGGTGGGGGGCACGAGCTTCGACGCGCTCTACGTCAACGTGGACGGGCGATCGGGCTACTTCGCCCGCTCCCTGGCGGCCTACGGGCGCACCGGGCAGCCGTGTCGCCGCTGCGCCGCCGAGGGGGTCGACTCCCGCATCGTGCGCGAGCCGTTCATGAACCGTGCGAGCCACCTGTGCCCGCGCTGCCAGCCCAGGCCGCGCCGTCGCCGGGCCGCGGTGGCCGACGCCTGACGGGGCGTCCGTAGACTGGGCTGACCCCCGACCTCGAGCAGGAGACACGAGTGAGCCATCCCCCGGCCGCGTCCTGGACGCCCGAGCCCCTGCCGCGTCCCGAGTCCCCGCGCGACGACGCCTCGTCGGTCGCGCGGCGCCGCCGGCGCTGGCCGTGGGTCGTCGGCGTGCTCGCCGTCCTGCTCGCGGCGCTGCTCGGTCTGGGCGCCTGGTACGCGGGCTCGCTCGGGCGCACCTTCGACGACCACCGGCAGACGGTGGACGTGGGGGCGCTCGAGCAGGCGGCCGGCAACGGCCCGCTGAACGTGCTCGTCCTGGGCTCCGACTCCCGCGAGGGCGAGGGCGAGCAGGACATGGGCCAGCGCTCGGACACCATGATGCTCGTGCACATCCCCGCGGACCGACGCCAGGTCTACGTCATGTCCGTGCTGCGGGATTCGTGGGTCACCGTGCCCGGCCACGGTGAGGCGAAGATCAACTCGGCCTTCGACACGGGCGGCTACGCGCTCGCCGTGGACACGGTGGAGCTGCTGCTGGGAGTGCCGATCCACCACGTCCTCGAGGTCGACTTCCAGGGCTTCCGGGGCGTGACGAATGCGCTGGGCGGCGTCGAGGTCTGCAACCCGCAGGCCTTCTCCTCCGGTCAGGCCAACCCCTCGTACTACCCGCGCGGACACATCCTGCTGCAGGACACCGCCGCCCTGCGCTACGTGCGCGAACGGCACGCCTTCGACGACGGCGACGTCACCCGCGTGAAGAACCAGCAGCGCTACCTGGCCGGGGCGATGGACCGCTTCCTCAGCCCGGAGATCCTGGGCAATCCCGCCCGCACCACCGAGGTCGTCGCCACGTTCTCCGACCACCTCGGTGTGGACGAGGGGCTCACGTCCGGCGTGATCGCCTCGCTCGCGTGGCAGCTGCGCGACGTCCGCGGCGAGGACGTCGAGATGTTCACGGTGCCGCGCAAGGGCTTCGCGGAGGGCCCGAACGGCGACGCCATCGTCGAGCTCGACGAGGACAAGCTGGCGGACCTGCGCTCCGCCCTCGCCGACGACGACGTCCAGCGCTACGTCGACGAGCACGAGCCCACGAAGGAGAAGAAGGCCCAGGCCGCCGGCGGTCCCGCCCCCGTGCTGACCCTGCTGACCGGCACCACGCCCGCACCCGCCCTCGGGGAGGACCCCTGTGACGACTGAGCCGCGCCGCCCCCGCCTCCTGCTGGTCTCCCACTCCTACCGGCCCGAGCGCACCCCGCCCGCGCGTCGCTGGGGCGCGGTCGTGGCGGCGCTGCGGTCGGCGGGCTGGGACGTCGACGTCGTCGCGCCCGGGGGGGTGCGCCCCTTCGCCGGGCCCGACGGCGAACGTGTCCTGCCCACGCCTCGCCTGCCCCTGGGGGAGGCCGGCCGCAACGGTCGTTTCGCCGAGGCGGTGGTGCACGCGCTGCTCGCCATCCCGCGCGGGATGGCCACCCGACGCCCGGACGTGGTGGTGGCCACCGTGCCCGCCCTGCCCGTGGTGGTGCCCGGCGTCGTGCTCTCCCGTCTCTGGCGCCGTCCCCTCGTGCTGGAGATGCGCGACGCCTGGCCGGATCTCGCCCACGAGGCCGGGGTCCACCAGGGCCTGCTGGGCGCCGCAATGGAACGCGTCGTGACCGGCGGCCAGCGCGCGGCCCGACTCGTGGTGACCGTCACGGACGGCTTCGCGGAGACGCTGCGCGGGCGCGGGGTCGAGCGTGCCGAGACCTTGTGCAACGGCGTCGAACTCGCAGGCCTGGCGTGGGCACCTGCTCGGAGGCGCGAGCCCGGGGACCTGCACGTCCTCTACCTCGGCAACATGGGTGAGAGCCAGGGGCTCGAACGGCTCATGGAGGCGGCGGCCGAACTCCGCCAGAGCCGGCCAGGGGTGCGGGTCCGGCTCGTCGGCGCCGGCACTCGGCGCGGCGAGCTCGAGGCGCGTAACGCGGAGCTCGGCTCCCCGGCCGAGATCCTTCCTGCCTGCTACGGCGAGGATGCGGCGGCCCAGTACGCCTGGGCGGACACACTCGTCGTGGCGCTGCGGCCTGACTGGCCCAGCTTCCGCCACACGGTGCCGTCGAAGACCTACGAGGTGCTCGCCGTCGGCCGGCACGTCACCGGGATGGTCACCGGCGAGGCGGCCCGCACCCTCGAGGACGCCGGGGGAGCCGACGTCATCGGCCCACGGGTAGCTGACCTCGTCGCGCATCTGACCGCGCTCGCCGACGATCCGGCTCGCACTGATGTGGGGGAGGGCGGCCGCCCGTGGGTCCGACGGCACGCGGACCTGCCGAGCGTCGCCCGGCGTTACGTCCGGCTGCTGGGGCAGCTCGTCCCCGACTACAGGAGACACGCATGACCTCCATCCTCCTCGATTCCGTCCGCGCACTCGGCCACGCGCCACTCGTCCTGCGGACGGTGGTCGACCACCTGCGGGACGACCCGGCGGTCCTGGGCCTGCAGATCAGCCGTCGCCTGCCGCTCGCGGCACGCGTGGGCCTGGGGCGCCTGGCAGAGTCCCTGCCCGCACGCCCCGGCGTGGTCTTAGGCGCCATGGGTCTCGCGGCCGCCGGCCGGCACGTGGACCTCCTCGAGCACGTCGAGGCGGTCCTGCCGTCCGCCGGCGCGCCAGATCGGGTGCGACTGGCGGACGTGCTCACGGCCGCGCAGGAGCCTGACCGGGCCCAAGCCGTCCTCGACGCCGTGCCCGTCGACACGCCGGGCTTGGCCGCCGCAAGGGCCCGCGTGGCCTGGCACCGCGGTGACGTCGAGGCGGCCATCTCCCTGCTCGGCGGCACCGGCCGGGACGGTGTCGTGCGAGCCCGGTTCGCCTCCGAGGTGCGTGCTCTGCGCGGGGGCGCCCTGCCGTTGCCGCGGGCAGACCGGGACCGGGCCGTTGGATATCGGCCCCGCCCGGGCTCGGCACTGTTCGTCCTGACCAACTCCCTGCCCCACACCGGTTCCGGATACGCGCAACGCAGCCACAGCCTCGCGTGCGCGCTGCGGGACGAGGGCTGGCACGTAGAGGCCGTCACCCGGCTCGGTTGGCCGGTCCAGACCGGCGTGCTCACCGCCGCCCGACGCGACATGGTGGACGGCATCGTGTACCACCGCCTCCTGCCCTCGAGCCTGGCCCGGGGATTCGACGGACGGCTGGCTCAGCACGCGCGGATGCTCCTCGATCTGGTCCTCGAGCGCCGCCCGGCGGTCCTGCACACCACCACCCACTGGGTCAACGCCGTGGTGACCCGCGCGGTCGCGGAGGCCGTGGGCGTCCCGTGGGTGTACGAGGTGCGCGGGCAGCTGGCGGACACCTGGGCCTCGACGCGCGGACCCGAGGCGCTGCGCTCCGACCGCTACGCCCTGTTCACGGCCCGCGAGGACGACGCCGTGCGTTCTGCCGACGGCGTCGTGACGCTCGGTGAGCAGATGGCCCGCCGCATCGCCGCGGCCGGCATGGACCGGGACGCCGTCGTGCTCAGCCCTAACGGGGTGGGGGGCGCCTTCCTGGAGGAGCCCGCCCCACGCGAGGATGCTCGCCGCCGTCTCGGGCTGTCCATGGACGACGAGATCGTCGGCACCGTCTCCTCCGTGGTGCCGTACGAGGGACTCGACGACCTTGTGCGTGCCGTCGCCGCGCTCGTCGACGAGAGGCCGCGCCTGCGGCTGGCCGTGGTGGGGGACGGCGTTGCCCTGCCGGCCCTGCGCCGGCTTGCGGCCGACCTGGGGATCGAGGATCGGCTGCTCGCGCCGGGACGGGTGGACCGTTCCCTGGCTCCCGTGTGGCACCAGGCCCTCGACGTCTTCTGCGTGCCTCGCAAGGACACGGGCGTGACCCGGGCGGTGACGCCCATGAAGCCGCTGGAGGCCATGGCCACGTCCCGGCCCGTCCTCGTCTCGGACCTGCCCGCGCTGAGCGAGATCGTCGAGGACGGCGTGACCGGACGGGTGCTGCCGGCCGAGGAACCGGAGGCGTGGGCCGCCGCCCTGGCGGCGCTACTCGACGACCCCGCCGCGGCCCGCGGCCTCGGAGCCAGGGCGCGGGAGTGGGTGCTCGGGCATCGGACCTGGGCGGCGAACGCCCGGCGCTATGACGCCCTCTACCGGCGCCTGGGCGTGACGGCGCCGTCTGCCTGAACTAATCCTTATACTCGACAGAGCATCACGGGGAGTCCGGCCCGCGCCGGATTCTGCCCTTGCCACCGCTTAGACGAACGAGGACCTCTAGATGACGACGCAGATCAAGGACGTGGCCGTGATCGGCCTGGGCTACATCGGGCTGCCGACAGCTGCCATCCTGGCCGAGAACGGCGTGCGTGTGCACGGCGTGGACGTCAGCCAGCGCACCGTGGACGCGGTCAACGCAGGCACCGTGCCCTTCGTGGAGCCGGACCTGGCGGACTTCGTGGAGCGCAACGTCAAGGCCGGTCGACTGTCCGCGTCCCTGAAGACGCCGCAGGCCGACGCGTACATCGTCGCGGTCCCGACGCCCTTCAAGGACGGCCATTCGCCGGACCTCGGCTACATCGAGGCTGCGGCCCGCGGTCTCGCCCCGCAGCTGCGCGGCGGCGAGCTCGTGATCCTGGAGTCCACCTCGCCCCCCGGCGCCACCGAGCACATGGCCGCCGTCATCCGCGAGGCACGGCCGGACCTGGACGGCGTCACCCTGGACTTCGCCCACTGCCCGGAGCGGGTGCTGCCCGGCCGGGTCATGATCGAGCTCGTCACGAACGACCGCATCGTGGGCGGGTCCACGCCGGAGGCCGCGCAGCGCGCCAAGCAGCTGTATGAGGCGTTCTGTCAGGGGGAGATCCTCGTGACGGACTGCGTCACCGCGGAGATGGCCAAGCTGGTCGAGAATTCGTTCCGTGATGTGAACATCGCCTTCGCGAACGAGCTGTCCCTGATCTGCTCCGACCTGGGGATCGACGTGTGGGAGCTCATCGAGCTTGCCAACCACCACCCCCGTGTCAACATCCTCCAGCCGGGCCCCGGCGTGGGCGGCCACTGCATCGCTGTGGACCCGTGGTTCATCGTCGACGCCGCACCGCAGACGGCCCGCATCATCCGTGCGGCCCGCGAGATCAACGACGGCAAGCCGAAGTGGGTCGTGGACCAGGCCAAGGCCGCCGCGTTCGACGTGCAGCAGGCCACCGGCCGTGCCCCCGTGGTGGCCGTCCTCGGTCTGGCATTCAAGCCGAACATCGACGATCTGCGTGAATCGCCTGCCCTGAACATCGCGATCGAGGTGGCGCAGCAGTTCACCGGTTCGCGCATCCTCGTCGTGGAGCCGCACGTGGAGGAGCTGCCCGCTGCGCTGGCCGGCCGTGACAACGTGGAGTTGGTCCCGGCCGAGGACGGCATTCGGGAGGCGGACGTCGTCCTGCTACTGGTGGACCACGATGCGTTCGCCAGCCTCGGTGCCACCACCGAGGGCAAGAAGGTCATCGACACGCGCGGCCAGTGGCGCTGACACGAACTCGGCACCTGTGGCGGGGCGGTCGGTGACGGCTGCCCCGCCCCGTATGTCCCAGACGGGCAGTACCACGACCAAGGAGGACAACATGCGCCTGCTCGTGACCGGCGGCGCCGGATACATCGGGTCTCACTTCGTCTCCGTAGCACGGCAACAGGGCCGGGCCGACATCGTCGTCGTTGACGACTTCTCGACAGGCCTCAGACAGCGCGTTCCGGCCGATGTCCCCGTGTACACGATCGACCTCGCGAGCGACGCGGCCGTAGCTGCGCTGACCACTCTCCTTAAAGAAGAGTCGATTGACGTCGTCGTTCACTTCGCCGCGAAGAAGGTCGTCGCGGACTCCGTCGTGCAGCCGGAGGATTATTTTCGGTCGAACGTCGGTGCAACTGTAAACGTGCTGGCTGCCATGAGAGCTGCGGGAGCCGCGTCGATGATCTTCTCCTCGTCGGCAGCGGTCTATGGTGAGCCGGACTCGTCGATCGTGTTCGAGGACACCCCGACGGTGCCGATCAATCCGTACGGCCAGTCCAAGCTCGTGAGTGAGCTAGCTCTCGCGAACGCTTCCCGCGCCTGGGGTCTCCGGGCGGTGGCATTGCGCTACTTCAATGTCGCCGGCGCGGAAGACGCCATTCTGGCCGATACCACGACGACGAACCTCATGCCGGCGATCCGTGATGTCATCACTCGCGGCCAGCGTCTCTCGGTCTTCGGCGACGATTACCCCACCGTCGACGGCACATGTGTACGCGATTACGTCCACGTCGTCGACCTGGCCGAGGCGCACCTGGCGGCCCTGCCGGCGGTCCAGGGCAGCACCGACCCAGCGACCCGGATCTACAACGTGGGCACCGGAAGCGGAAGCAGCGTTCTCGAAGTCGTAGATGCCTTCCGCCGCCGCCCCGGCGTGGATCTTGATTACGACATCCAGCCCCGCCGCCCGGGTGACCCGGGGGCCTTGACAGCCAACGTCTCGCTCATTGAGAAGGAACTCGGATGGGTAGCACGTTATACGCGCGATGACATTGTCACGTCCGTCATCGACTTCCCGCCCCGGCTCGTCACCTGACTGCTCGTCGCAGAGACGCCAGACCTGCCCCGCCGATTACAGCACCCGAGGAATCGCACCCATGATCCAACTCTTTCTTCGCTTCTCACGACGCCAGCAACTCGTCATGGGGCTTTTTATTCTGCTCGCTGTCGTGGGTTCGGTACTCGCCTTCCTGGTGGACCACGCGATCCTCATCGTCGCGCTGTTCTGGATGTTGTGCGCTGCGGTGTTCGTAATGATCATGTATCACCGCCGTCTCAACGCAAAGATCAACCGCACCGCCCGTGCTGCACGCATGGGGTCTTCCGCTGTGGCGGGCCGCGGGGGTACGCGGCCCGCCACGGGGCGTCGAATATCGACGCAAGAGTCGCTCGACTCGCTCCAGGCCGCTTTCGCCCGCCGGAGGACCGTCGCCGCGGGCCTGCCGCTGGCGCGCAAACTCATCCAGGAACGCGGGGACCTCAGTGGCGCGCGGGAGGTGCTGGATCAGCTTCGTGGAAAGTCGGGCCTGACCGACTCTGAAGAGAACTTCGTTCGTCGCGTCGACTCTCTCAACCGCCTTCTTGAAGCGGACTACCCGCTTCCCGCACGTCACCGCACCTGCAATTACCTCCCCGTGCGAGGCCGGGTGCTCTACGCCGTGGGCATGTCACCCGTGTCTGTGACCAATGGCTACACGTCCCGGACCAAGGGCGTCGCCGCAGGGCTCGTGGCCCAAGGGCTGGACGTGGTCGTAGCGCCCCTGCCAGGCAAGCCTTGGGACAAGAAGTCGGTCGTCCCCGGGCGGCGAGTGCCTGTCAAGCAGCGTCGTGATGTGTCGGAGATCGACGGCGTACGCCACGTGCACAACCCTGGTCTCCCTGCATGGGAGGGCGATCTCGACGTCTTCTTCCAGGTGGCTGCCGATGCGTACGTCCGCGAAGCCATGATCGAGAAGCCCGAGTTCATCCTGGCCGCCTCGAACTATCTGTCCGCTCTGCCCGCCCTGATCGCAGCCCGTCGGCTCGGGGTGCCGTTCGTGTATGAGATGCGCGGATTCTGGGAAGTGTCTGCGGCATCCGTCCGGCCGGGCTGGGAGCAGTCGGACCAGTATCGGCTTGACCGCCGCTATGAAGACCTCGTCGCCCGCGAAGCCGACCGAGTGGTCGTCATCACGGATGAGATGCGTGAAGACCTTGCTGCCCGCGGCATCGATGCGGACAAGGTCACCGTCGCGCCCAACTGCGTTGACCCAGAGGTGTTCGCCCCTCTTGGCAAGGATCACGCGCTCTTGCGCGGCCTGGGATTCACCGATACGGAGGCTCCAGTCGTGGGTTTCGCGGGCAGCGTCACCGATTACGAAGGCCTCGATCTCGTCACCGACGCGCTCGCGACACTCAAGGCAGAGGGAGTCCGGTTCAACTTCCTCATCATCGGCGGGGGCGCATATCTCGATACGTTGAAGGCGAGGATCGCCACACGCGGTCTTGATCCTGAGACGCGGTTCGTCATGAACGTTCCGAACGCAGACATGCCAGCGTACCTCTCGAGCATCGATGTGTTCCCCCTGGCCCGGAAGTCCTTGCCGGTGACCGAGCTCGTTTCGCCATTGAAGCCGCTGGAGGCGATGGCGGTCGGCGGGGCGGTGGTCCTCTCCGATGTCTCGCCGCACAAGGTGTTCTGCGGGCCTGATGGAGACACTGCGGTCAGTTTCCAGAAGGACGACCTGGCGAGCCTCGTCGAGCGTCTGCGCGAAACTCTCGCCGCCCCAGATGCTGCTCGCGCCATGGGGGTTCGTGCTCGACGCTGGGTCAAGGAGAATCGGCGCTGGCCAGTCACGGGCGAGCGCATCGCCGCTTCACTAATGGCCTTGGCCGAGGAGTTCCGGGCCTCACTGGACGACGCAGAACGCCCGCTCACCGATTACACAGTCGCCTTCATCGGCGACGAATTCACGACGGACACCTTCGTCCCCGAGTTGACCGCCTTGCGTGTGCGGCCTGAGGACTGGCGCGAGACCTTCGAAGACCACCGCGTGGATGCGCTGTTCATTGAGTCCGCTTGGCGAGGCAACGACAGCGCCTGGACCGGGATCATTGGGTATTACGATGACGAGACTCACGCGCCGGTGGTCGAGCTGATCGCGCATTGCAGGCTTCACGAAATCCCCGTGATGTTCTGGAACAAGGAGGATCCGGTCCATTTCAATCGGTTCAAGCGCACCGCAGCCCTGTGCGACTACGTGTTCACGACGGACGCGCGCACCATTGTTGATTACAACGCGCTTCCGGACAACCAGATCACGACCGTCGCCTCGGCCCCGTTCGCGGCGCAGCCTCTGTTGCACAACCCGCTACCCAGCACCCGGGCACAAGACGAAGCTATCGCGTATGGCGGGACCTACTACGGGGACAAGTATGCGACCCGTAAACAGGGGCTGGATTTCCTGTTCTATGAGTCTGCCCCACACGGCTTGGCGATCTACGAGCGGGTGCACAACGATCCCAACTCGCCGTACCGCCTGCCGGACCGTTTCCGCCGGTACGCCCGAGGAAGCCTGAGCTATCCCGAGATGTGCCAGGCCTATAAGGCCCACCCGATCCACCTGAACGGCAATTCGGTGGTGGACTCGCCGAGCATGTTCTCTCGCCGGGTCGTGGAGATCACCGCGTCTGGGTCGACGGTACTCAGCTCTGCGGGCCGTGGCGTAGACGAGACGTTGGCGGGCACCGTCCCGACCGTGACCACCCCCGATGAGGCTGCGGCCTATCTGGAGGGCTGGAAGTCGTCTGAGCAGCGTCGGCACGCCGGCCTTTGGGAGGCGTTCCGCCACGTCTACGAGACGCACACGTGTGCTCACCGTTTGGTGTACATGATGCGCGTCGCTGGGTTCCGAGTCCGCAGTCCGCAGGCCGCGCCGATCGCAGTCGAGTGCGCCGCCGCAGACGTACCGTTGTTCGAGGCCCAGACCATGCGTCCTGCCTTGTACCTGGTGACCGACACAACCGAGGGCGTTGATGCCGCCAGTCCCGTCGTCCTCGCCGCTCCTCCGGAGAGGGCGGCAAAGCTGCAAGAGGCCGGCATCCGGAACGTCGTCATCCACCGTGAGGGCGCCCCTGCTCTGGACGAGCACCTCGTGGAGGACTTCTCGCTCGCTCTGCATTTCGGGCATTGGAAGGCCGTGGGCACTCGCACCGTCGAATGGTCGCCGGGCGACGCACACGTGCGAATCGCTGCCCTGACGGCGGACATCGATGAGGGCACTGTACTGGTGGACGCCGACGTCTACGCCGGCTCTGTTCTCGGGGAGCGACCTGCCCTAGCCGATGACGAGGTCTTTGCCTGGCAGCACGTCGTCGAACACGTCGGCAAGGTGACCTACACGGACTCGACGGCTGTCCCGATCGACACCGCGGTCGTCCACGAGGAGGCAGACCCCCTTCCGCCCGTTGCGTCTGGAGAGGCGGGGCCACCCGTAGGGGAGACTCAGACGGTGCCTCTCAACGTCCTCGTCGCTGGCCATGACCTGAAGTTCCTGCCGCAGATCATGGCGCAGCTCGAAGCCGCGGGTCACCGTGTCATCGTCGACCAGTGGGACGGGCACGATATCCACGACGAGGAACGCAGCCTCCGACTCCTCGCCGAAGCGGATGTCATCTTCTGTGAGTGGGCGCTCGGGAACGTGAAGTGGTACAGCCACCACAAGCAGGACGACCAGCGGCTTGTGGTGCGCCTCCACGCCCAGGAACTTCGCACTCGCTACCTCAAGGACGCCGACCTGTCCGCCGTGGACACCTTCGTGTTCGTGTCACCCGTCGGCATGCGGCGGGCGCAGTTGCTCTTCGGAGTGCCGGTGGATCGGTCCGTGGTCATCGGCAACACCTTCGACTTCGAGCGATTTGCGGCGCCTCGGAACGCACCGGATCCGCATGCCCTCGGTCTTGTTGGCTCCGTGCCACATTCGAAGCGTCTGGACCTCGCGCTCGACGTGACCGAACTGCTGGCGTCGCACGACCCGACTTACCGTCTCGACGTCATGGGTAAGGAGTACCACGAGTACGCGTGGCTCATGAAGCGAACTGCTGAGCGGAGTTATTTTGAGGCGCAGTATTTGCGGATTGAATCGTCTGCGGTGCTCCGCGAAGCCGTCCGGTTCGGCGGACACTCCTATGACATCGCGGAGTGGTACCGCGCCAAGCCAGGCATCATCTTGTCCACGAGCGACCACGAAGGAACGCATCAGGCGATCGCGGAAGGTGGTGCAGCGGGCTGTGTGCCGGTGATCTTTCCGTGGGCGGGGGCTGAGGCCGTTTACGACGATCGATGGGTCGTCGAGGGCGTCCGCGACGCGGCCGACCGGATCCGCAGGTACTCTTCAGACCCGGCCCTCTTCCTCGAGGAGTCTGAGCGGGCCCAAGCATTCATGCGGGAGCGTTTCTCGCCCGAGGAGATCGGTGCCCAGATCCTGGCCGTGGTAGAGGGTCGGCGGTGACGTAGCGCCGGAGAAAGAAGGGGACCGTCTCTCGTGTGAGACGGTCCCCTTCTTTTAATGACCCGTGGTGCCCTTGAGAGCAACGATGCGTTCTGCCTCGGTCGTCTCGTACCGTGCCCGGGCTTCGAGCGCTTTCTCTTCCCCGTGCTTGCGTAGGGCGCTCATGAAATAGCTGTAATGCTGCATGACATCGAGGGTGTCTCCGTCTTCGATGATTGCGCCCTCATCCATCCAGACGACGCGGGTGCACATCTCTCGGATCACTCCGGCGGAATGGTTGACGAGGAAGCCTGTGCCAGACCGGGCGATCAGGTCTCGCATTGCTTGATTGGACCGCTCCCGGAAAGCGTCGTCGCCGGTCGCAAGTGCTTCGTCAATCATGATGATGTCGGGTTGCGACGCTACTGAGATCGCGAAGCGCAGGCGGGCCCGCATGCCGGAGGAGTATGTACGCATGGGCATGCGAATGGATTTTCCGATGTCGGCCAACTCAGCGACTTGTGGGATTCGGTCGTGGACCTCGGCTGGGGTCAAGCCCATCGCGAGTAGACCGATACGAATGTTGTCTAGACCGGTGAGGTTGGGCATGAGCGCTGCCCCCACACCCATCAATTGGGGCGCAGAAGCGGCAAAGACCTCCCCAGATGTTGGCGCCTCAACGCCTGCCAGGACGCGGAGCAGGGCACTCTTGCCGGACCCATTGCGTCCGACGAGTCCGATGAATTCGCCCTTCCGTGCGGCCAAGGACACCCCCCTCACAGCATGGACGACGTCCAGTTCACCGCCCCGAGAAAAGAGCCCGCGAGATTTCTCGTCCCGAGCGATCCTCACGGGGTAATCGAGGATGATGTCCGTAGCGAGCAGGTTGAGGCCGCCAGTCGAAGCTAGGTGCCCCCCCTCGAACGCTTCCGGCGGCTGCGCATGGTCCTGGTTAGCGGTACTGGTCACGGCCGTACGACTCCTCTCCGAGCCAGAAGACAATGCCGCCGACAATCGTCAGGCACACTGCATACGCGGCGAGCATCGCCCAGCTCGACGCCGGCGGCGTCACCCCCTCGATGATGACCTGACGGTACATCGTGATCAGTACATACAACGGGTTGAGTTGGATGATCGCATGGAGGGCGGGGTGGTTGTCCGTGAAACGCGTTATCGGGAAGATGACTCCGGAGCCGTACATCAGGAGACGGGACACGAACGGCACCATGCGGCTCACATCCGGAAGGAGGGTGCTGAGCCGCGCCAGCAGGAGCATGATGCCGAAGTTTAGGATCACGTGCAGCCCCAGGACACCCGGGAAGACCAGCCAGGACCACTCAGGTGTCTCATGCGGGGGGATCGCTATGACGAGGATGAACATCACTGCGATCGCCGGTAGTCGCTGGAGCACGTCGTACACGAGATCGGCCAAGGGCAGCGCCATGCGTGGGAACCGGAAGGCGCGGGTCAAGGACAGGTTCGACGCGATGGTCCGCGTGCCAGATGTCAATGCGGCGCTGGTCATCTGGAACATGAACACACCCACGATGACGAAGGCGACGAAATTGTCCATTCCGTGGTCGAAACGCAAAAGCAAACCGAAGATCAGCCAGTAGAAGATCGCGTCGAGCATTGGGCGAAGGATGAGCCATACCGACCCGAGACGACTGTCGTCGTTTCCTGTGACGAGCCGTCCTCGGGACTGCCACCAGATGAAGTGTCGGCGTTGCCAGAGCTCCACCAGATAGCGGCGAGGGGCAGGGCGACCTGTGACAGGTGAGAGGTGCGAAGCGTCACCATAAGCCTGGACGGCCGCGGCGCGGAACGCGCTGGCGACGGGTTCGGAGGGTCGTCTTGGTCGCCGTGTGGTCATCGGTTCGCGCCTGCCTTTCTGAGCGTGGGCCACCCGAGTGGGGGACCGGCCGTCGATGCGGGACTTCTCTTGACGGTGCCCCACGACGGCGATGCCGCGCGCGGGAGGCGCGTCGACCGCCTCCTTAGTGTAGGAGACGGCGGCGCGGGAACGCAGCTGCTGAGGGGGTCGGATTGTTGGCTTCGACTATGGTGAAGCCGTCTGGAGGTCCCGCCGCTTGGACTTGATCTCCTCCCCTTTGAGCCGTCGTCGATGCAGCGAGGAACACCGTGAAGAAAATCATGCCCATCTACGGAACCCGCCCGGAGGCGATCAAGGTGGCCCCCATCGTCAAGGCGCTGCAGGCCGACGAGCGGTTCGAGTGCGTGGTGACCGTCACGGGGCAACACCGCGAGATGCTGGACCAGGTCAACGAGCTGTTCGGCATCGTCCCGGACCACGACCTCAACATCATCCAGCCCCGGCAGACCCTCAACGGCGTGTTTGCCCGCACCCTGGACGGGCTCGACGCCGTCCTGGAGCAGGAGCGGCCGGACGCCGTCGTGGTCCAGGGCGACACCACGACCTCGACGGCGGGCGCCGTCGCCGCCTTCAACCGCGGCATCCCCGTGGTCCACGCCGAGGCGGGCCTGCGCAGCTTCGACATCCTCTCCCCGTTCCCGGAGGAGGCCAACCGCAAGATCACCAGCCAGATCTCGGCGCTGCACCTGCCCCCGACCACCGTGAGCCGGGACAACCTGCTGCGTGAGGCCGTGGCCGCGGAGGATATCTACGTCACGGGCAACACCGTGATCGACGCGCTGCTGGAGGCCGTCAGCCACCAGGTGCCGTTCGAGGACGAGCGTCTGGCCGAGCTGGAGGCGTCCGGCCGTCGCGTCGTCCTGGTGACGACCCACCGGCGCGAGAACCAGGGCGACGCGATGCGCGGCGTCGGGCGCGCCCTGGCCCGCCTGGCCGCGGACCACCCGGAGGTCACCTTCGTGCTGCCGGCGCATCGCAACCCGGTGGTTCGCGAAGCGATCCTTCCCGAGATCGAGGGCCGCGAGAACGTGCTCGTGACCGAGCCCCTGGCCTACGGCGAGTTCACCCACCTGCTGTCCGTGGCCACCGTCGTGCTGACGGATTCCGGTGGCGTCCAGGAGGAGGCTCCGTCGCTGGGCAAGCCCGTCCTCGTGATGCGCGAGAACACCGAGCGTCCCGAGGCCGTGACCGCCGGCACCGTGCGCCTGATCGGCACGGACGAGGAGGTCGTGGTCACCGAGGTCACCCGCCTGGTGACGGACGAGGCCGCGTACACTGCGATGTCCCAGGCGGTGAACCCCTACGGCGACGGCCGCGCGGCCGAGCGCACGGTCTCGGCGATCGCCGAGCTGCTCGGCGTGGGCGAGCGGCTGCCGGCCTTCGACGGCGCCTGAGCAGCATCGCACTCCCGGACGGGGACACCCCCGTCCACGCACGAGGCCGCCGTCCCCGCGGGGACGGCGGCCTCGTGGCGTGCCCCGGCCTCACCCGTCCTCGCGCGGGGTCACCCGGGCGTCCTCCGGGCGGACCAGCGGCAGGGACCCGGTGCGGGGCCCGCCGGGCACGATCGGCAGATTGGTCTCCGGAGCACGCCACCACGCGAGGGCGCCGAGCAGGATGACGCCGCCGGTGAGCACGAACGCCCACCCGTAGCCGGCGGTGTCCACCACGAGGCCGGCCAGCAGCGGGCCGGAGATGGCGCCCAGGTCGGCGGACATCTGGGCGGCGGACATCACAGCGCCGGAGCGCCGTCCCTGGCCCAC
Source organism: Micrococcus sp. Alg238-R198 (assembly GCF_900537135.1). Lineage (NCBI taxonomy): Bacteria > Bacillati > Actinomycetota > Actinomycetes > Micrococcales > Micrococcaceae > Micrococcus > Micrococcus sp. Alg238-R198. The sequence goes on along the minus strand of NZ_UNRH01000001.1, from coordinate 175,072 downwards.
GACGTCGGCGATGGCCGCCTGCTGCGGGGCGTTGAGGGTGCCCGTGCCGGCGCCGGCCAGCAGGCACGCGAGCAGGAAGAGCGCGGGCGAGCTCATCCAGCCGATCACCCCGGTGGTGGCGGCCATGGTGAGCAGGCCGGTGAGGATCAGCGGCTTGCGGCCGTGCACGTCGGAGAGTCGCGAGGAGAAGGTCACGGCGACCACGTTGCCCAGCGCGAACACGGAGAGGGCGAGTCCGGCCATGAAGGCCCCGTCCACCTGCCAGCCCAGCAGCCCAGTGCCGGCGAAGGCGGTGGCCGCGAACAGGGGCATCACCGAGTTGCGCACACCGAACGTCGCCCAGCCGTTCGCGAAGAACGAGGCGAGCGCCGCGCGGTAGGACGGCAGGCCGAACGCCTCCTTCAGGGGCATCGTCGGGCGGGGATCGCCGGTGCCGCGGTCCGCGCGCCGCGTGTCCCGCAGCAGGACGAACACCATCCCCGCGGCGATCACCAGCGACGTGCCGTAGATCAGGAACGGCGCACGGAAGCCGAAGACCGCCAGGGCGGAGCCCACAATCGGCCCCACGATGTTGCCGATGAGGAAGGCGGAGGCGTACGCACCGGAGACGCGTCCGCGCATCGTCGGCGGTGACTTCGCCGCCAGGAACGCCATGGCGGACACCGTGAACAGCGTGGATCCGACGCCGCCGAGGGCGCGGAAGAGCAGCAGCTGCTCGAACGTCTGCGCGAAGGCGATGAGGAACATGGACGCGGCCACGATCAGCACACCGGTCATGTACACGGGCGTCTCGCCGAGGCGGTTCGTCAGGCGTCCGGAGAGCGGGGCGAACAGGAGCCGCGTCAGCCCGAACGCGGAGACGACGGCGGCCACGGCCGTCGCGGACGCGTTGAAGGAGCTCGCGTACTGCGGCAGCAGCGGGGCGATGATCCCGAAGCCGATCGCGATGATGAACGCGGCGGCGACGAGGACCTTGATCTCACGGGGCAGGGGGACCCGCGAGGAGCGGGCGGACGACAACGGCATGACCGCCATCTTCGCACGGCGCCGGGTGTGCAGCCCGGGGCGGGCGACGGCCCGTGTGACAGACTGGACCCGTGGAAATCGTGCTCATAGTCTCAGTCGTGGCCGCCCTGCTGCTGGGCGGCGTGCTCGTCGGCCTGCTGGACCGGCGCCCCGCCCCGCCGAAGGGCTCGTACCAGGGAGTGCGGGACGCGGACGACCCGCGCCCGAGTCCGCGACACGCGGCCCCGTCGGGCTCCACCGCCGTCCTGGAACGCCCCGAGGTCGACGAGGCGCCGCCCGTCGTCGCCGAGCCGGAGCCCGCCGTCGTCGAGGAGGTGGAGACCGCCCCGGCGAAGCCCGTGTACGAGCGGCCCGAGGCCGCCGGCTCGCGCCTGGCCCGCCTGCGGGCCCGCCTGCTCAAGTCCAACAACGTCTTCGGCAAGGGTCTGCTGGCGCTGCTGTCCCAGGACCGCATCGACGACGACGTGTGGGACGAGATCGAGGAGACGCTGCTGATGGCGGACCTCGGCACCGAGCCCACCCTGGAGCTCGTCGACCGCCTCAAGGCCCGTGTCACGGTCGAGGGCACGCGGGACCCGGAGCAGGTGCGCACCCTGCTGCGCGAGGAGCTCGTGGCGATGGTGGACCCCTCGATGGACCGCCGTCTCGCCGCGACCCGCAAGGGCGACCGCCCCGCCGTGACCATGGTCGTGGGCGTCAACGGCGTCGGCAAGACCACCACCGTGGGCAAGCTCGCCCGTGTGCTCGTGGCGGAGGACCGCACCGTCGTGCTCGGCGCCGCGGATACCTTCCGCGCCGCCGCCGCCGAGCAGCTCGCCACGTGGGGCGCCCGCGTGGGCGTCGAGACCGTCCGCTCCGAGAAGGAGGGCGCCGACCCGGCGTCCGTCGCCTTCGAGGCCGTGGAGCGCGGCATCGCCGAGGGCGTCGACGTCGTGCTCGTGGACACCGCGGGCCGCCTGCAGAACAAGGCCAACCTCATGGACGAGCTCGGCAAGATCAAGCGCGTCATCGAGAAGCAGGCCGAGGTGGACGAGGTCCTGCTCGTGCTCGACGCCACCACGGGCCAGAACGGCCTGACCCAGGCGAAGGTGTTCGCCGAGGTCGTGGACGTCACCGGCATCGTGCTGACCAAGCTGGACGGCACCGCCAAGGGCGGCATCGTGATCGCCATCCAGCGCCAGCTCGGCGTGCCCGTCAAGCTGATCGGCCTCGGCGAGGGCCCCGATGACCTCGCGCCGTTCACCGCCGAGGGCTTCGTGGACGCGCTGCTGACCGACTGACGTCCCGCACCCGGTCCAGGGCCCCTCCCGACGACGTCGGGAGGGGCCCTGTTCTGTCACGGAGACGTCATCGACGTGTGGCGTGGCCCACTTCTCCGGTATCGTCCCTCCATCGGCCCCGATCGGGGCCGGGCAGCGACGCCGCGGGACGGGCGTTCGCCCCCGGCTCGCGGCCCGGACCGAAGGAGACCCCCATGGAGGAGTCGAACGTCCTGGACGCAGGGACAGTGTGGATGGTGACGAGCGCGGCGATGGTCCTGCTCATGACACCCGGACTGGCCATCTTCTACGGCGGCATGACCCGCGCGAAGTCCTCGCTCAACATGATCATGATGTCCTTCGTCTCGATGGGCCTCGTCGGAGTCGTCTGGGTCCTGTGGGTCCACGGGATGACCGGTGGCGACGGGTGGGCCGGGGTGGTGGGGAACCCCGCCGGTGACCTCGGGCTGACCGGCACGATGGCCGAGGGCGGGCTCGTCGCCGCGGCCTACGGCGCCACCTTCGCGATCATCGCGGTCGCCCTCATCTCCGGCGCGGTGGCCGACCGGTTCAAGTTCGTCACGTGGTGCGTCTTCGTGCCCGTCTGGACCACCGTCGTCTACGCCCCGCTGGCCTACATGGTGTGGGGCGGCGGGCTCCTCTCCGAGGACGGCGCCATCGGCGCCCGCCTGGGGGAGGCCCTCGACTTCGCCGGTGGCCTCGTGGTGCACATCAGCGCCGGCGTGGCCGCCCTCGTGCTCGCGCTGCTGCTGGGCAAGCGCCACGGCTTCGGCGTGGACCCCGGCCACCGGCCGCACAACGTCCCGTTCACCATGCTCGGTGCGGCCCTGCTCTGGTTCGGCTGGTTCGGGTTCAACGGGGGCGCGGCGGGCGGTGTCGACGAGCTCGGACTGATCTGGGTGGACACCCTCGCCGCCGGCGCCGCCGGCATGCTCGGCTGGGTGTTCGTGGAGTGGCTGCGCCGCGGCCGGCCGACCTCGATCGGCACCGCGTCCGGGATCGTCTCGGGACTGGTCGCCATCACGCCCGCGTGCGCCTATGTGAGCCCCCTGGGGGCCGTGGTGATCGGCCTGGTCTCCGGTGCGGCCAGCGCGCTCGCGGTCAACCTCAAGTACCGCCTCGGCTTCGACGATTCGCTCGACGTCGTCGGCGTGCACCTCACCGCTGGCATCCTGGGCACCGTGCTGATCGGCTTCTTCGCCCTGCCGGACGAGGGCCGGGCGGGCCTGTTCTACGGCGGAGACGCCGGTCTCCTGGTGGCCCAGACGGTGGCCGTGCTCGTCGCCGTGGTCTTCACCGCCGTGGTGACCACGGTCATCGCCCTGGTCCTGCGCGGGACCATGGGCCTGCGAGTGAGCAAGGAGGACGAGGAGCGGGGCGTCGATCTGACCCTGCACGACGAGTCGGCCTACGACGTCGGCTTCGGCGGGGTGCCCGTCCCCGCGGAGGCGCGGTGAGCCGCCGCGGACGGGTGAGGCCGGTCGGTTGCTAGGCTTGGCGGGCGCCGCGGTGGATGCCGCGGCGCCCGCGACCGACCGCGTCCGGATCAGTCGACCCCGCTTCGAAGGATCACACCCGCCGTGTTCAACTCCCTGTCCGACCGCCTCACAGCCACCTTCCGCAGCCTCAAGGGCAAGGGGCGGCTGAGCGAGGCGGACATCGACGCCACCGCACGCGAGATCCGCCGCGCCCTCCTGGACGCCGACGTCGCCGTGCCCGTGGTCCGCCAGTTCATCGCGCAGATCAAGGAGCGCGCCCTCGGAGCCGAGGTGGCCCAGGCCCTGAACCCGGGCCAGCAGGTCGTGAAGATCGTCAACGAGGAGCTCGTGGGCATCCTCGGCGGCGAGACCCGGCGCATCCAGCACGCCAAGACGGGCACCACCGTCATCATGCTCGTGGGCCTGCAGGGCGCCGGCAAGACGACCCTCGCCGGCAAGCTCGCCCACCTGCTCAAGTCCCAGGGCCACACCCCGCTGCTCGTGGCCTGCGACCTCCAGCGTCCGAACGCCGTGAAGCAGCTGCAGGTCGGCGGCGAGCGCGCCGGGGTCCCGGTCTACGCGCCGCACCCCGGCGTCTCCTCCGAGTTCGAGGCCGCCACGGGCGACCCGGTGCAGGTGGCCCGCGACGGCGTCGCCGAGGCCAACACCAAGTACCACGACGTGGTCATCATCGACACCGCCGGCCGCCTCGGCGTGGACGCCGAGCTCATGCAGCAGGCCGCGGACATCCGCGCCGCCGTGGACCCGGACGAGGTGCTCTTCGTCATCGACGCGATGATCGGCCAGGACGCCGTCGCCACGGCCCAGGCGTTCAACGAGGGCGTCGGCTTCACCGGCGTCGTGCTCACCAAGCTCGACGGCGACGCGCGCGGCGGCGCCGCGCTGTCCGTCCGCCACGTGACCGGCAAGCCGATCATGTTCGCCTCCACGGGTGAGGGCCTGAAGGACTTCGAGGTCTTCCACCCGGACCGCATGGCCTCGCGCATCCTCGACATGGGCGACGTGCTCTCCCTGATCGAGCAGGCCGAGCAGAACTGGGACCGCAGCGAGGCCGAGAAGATGGCCCGCAAGTTCGCGGACCAGGAGGACTTCACCCTCGACGACTTCCTCGCCCAGATGCAGCAGCTCAAGAAGATGGGCTCGCTGAAGAAGATGCTCATGATGATGCCGGGCGCCCAGGGCATGCGGCAGCAGCTCGAGCAGTTCGACGAGTCGTCGATCGGCCGCGTCGAGGCGATCATCCACTCGATGACCCCGCACGAGCGCGTGGCCCCCAAGATCATCAACGGCTCGCGCCGTGCCCGCATCGCCCGCGGCTCGGGCGTGAGCGTGTCCGAGGTCAACGGCCTGCTCGAGCGCTTCGCCGAGGCGCAGAAGATGATGAAGCGCATGGCCGCCGGCGGTGGCATCCCGGGCATGCCCGGGATGCCGGGCGGCGCCTCCCGCAAGACGAAGGGCAAGGGCAAGAACGCGAAGCGCGATCGCGTGAAGTCCGGCAACCCGGCCAAGGCCGCGGCCGAGCGCAAGGCGATCGAGGAGCGGCGCGCCCGCGCCGCCCAGGCGCAGGCCGGGGCGGTGTTCGGCCGCGACGGCGCGGGCATGGAGGGCTTCGACCCGTCCACCCTCAACCTGCCGGCGGGCTTCGAGAAGTACCTCAAGGACCGCTGAGCCGCCCGCTGCTCGGTCGCGGCGCGCCGGGTGTGCACCGGCCCGCCCGATCTGGCAGAATGGCACGGTACTGAGCGTGAGCCCGGACGACCCTCTATCCTCCGCTGCGCTCCGTTCCGTGTGCCAGGTCGTCGACGCCCGCTGCCCCCACGCGGCGTCGTGCCCCGGCCCCCCAGATCCACTGAAGGAGAACCACACTCGTGGCTGTCAAGATTCGTCTGAAGCGGTTCGGCAAGATCCGCGCCCCGTTCTACCGCGTCGTCGTCATGGACTCGCGCACCCGCCGCGATGGCCGTGCCATCGAGGAGATCGGCAAGTACCACCCCACCGAGGAGCCCTCGTTCATCGAGATCGACTCGGAGCGCGCCCAGTACTGGCTCTCCGTCGGCGCCCAGCCGACCGAGCAGGTCGCCGCGCTGCTGAAGGTCACCGGTGACTGGCAGAAGTTCAAGGGCGAGTCGGGCGCCGAGGGCACCCTGAAGTCCAAGTCCGAGAAGGAGGCCTTCGTGGCCCCCGAGAAGGGCTCGGTCATCCTGCCGGAGGAGCCGAAGCAGGAGGAGGCCCCGGCCGAGTCCGAGGAGGCCGCTGAGGCTCCGGCCGAGGACGCCGAGAAGTCCGAGTGACCATGCTGACCGAGGCCCTCGAGCACCTGGTGCGCGGCATCGTGGACACGCCCGAGGCGGTCCGCGTGGACGCCCGCTCCCAGCGGCGCGGCGACATGCTGGAGGTCCGCGTGGCCCCCGAGGACCTGGGTCGCGTGATCGGCCGCCAGGGTCGCACCGCCACCGCGCTGCGCACCGTGCTGGACGGCCTGGCCGGCCACCCCGTCCGCGTGGACGTGGTGGAGACCGACCGCCGCTCCTGACGGCCCGTGACGCACGGCCCGCCCGCCCCTCACCGGGCCGGCGGGCCGTCGTCGTCTGCGGCCCCGCCCCCTCCCGCCACCGACCGTCCCACCCAGGAGAGCCCATGAGTCCCGCAGCCCAGGACGACCTCGTCCGCGTCGCCCGCATCGGCAAGCCGCACGGCATCCGCGGCGAGGTGACCGTGCAGGTCTTCACCGACGACCCGGACGCCCGCTTCGCCCCCGGGGAGCGACTCGTGGTGCGCGACGGCGCCCCGGGCCTGCCGGCGGAGCTCACCGTCACCCGGGCCCGGTGGAACAAGCAGATCCTCGTGGTCGGCTTCGCGGAGTCGCCGGACCGCAACGTCGCCGAGACCCTGCGCGGCGCCCAGCTGTTCGCCGTTCCCGCCGCGCCCGAGGAGTCCGACGAGTGGTACGAGGAGGACCTCGTGGACCTCGAGGTGCGGGTCGACGGCGAGCGCGTCGGCGTCGTCACGGCCCTGACCACCGGGGCGGTCCAGGATCTGCTGCACGTCGCGTTGGACGGCGTCGAGGAGGAGGCCCTGGTGCCCTTCGTCGAGGAGATCGTCCCGGAGATCGACCCCGAGGCCGGGGTGCTCGTGCTGACCCCGCCGCCGGGGCTGCTCGAGCTCGCCACCGGCGAGGACGAGGGCGCCGTAGACGGGCCCGCCGATGCGGATGCGGAGGACTGAGCGGTGCGCTTCGACGTCGTCACGATCTTCCCCGAGTACCTCGCGGTGCTCGACGTCTCGCTGCTGGGCCGTGCCCGCCGCGAGGGCCTCGTGGACGTGCACGTCCACGACCTGCGCGACTTCACCGTCGACCGGCACCGCACCGTGGACGACACGCCCTACGGCGGCGGCGCCGGCATGGTGATGAAACCGGAGCCGTGGGCGCTCGCGCTCGAGCACGTGGCGGCCCAGGGGCCCGTGTCACCGGCCCCCGCCGAGTCGTCGTCGGCGGAGCCGGGGGACCGCCCCGTGCTGCTCGTGCCGACGCCCTCGGGGGAGCGCTTCACCCAGCGGTTCGCCCGGGAACTGGCGGGCCGGGAGCACGTGGCGATCGCGTGCGGCCGCTACGAGGGGATCGACGAGCGCGTCTTCGGCTGGGCCGAGGAGCTCTTCGAGGTGCGGCTGGTCTCGCTGGGCGACTACGTGCTCAACGGCGGCGAGGTCGCGGCGCTGGCGATGATCGAGGCCGTCGGCCGCCTCGTGCCGGGCGTCGTGGGCAACCCGGCCTCGCTCGTCGAGGAGTCCCACGAGGACGGCCTGCTGGAGTACCCGGTCTACACCAAGCCCGCGGACTGGCGGGGCCGTGCGGTGCCGCCCGTGCTGCTCTCGGGCGACCACGGCAAGGTCGCGGCCTGGCGTCGGGCCCAGCAGGAGGAGCGCACGCGCGAGCGGCGACCGGACCTGTGGGCGGCGTACGACTCCGAGGACTGACCCGCCGCGCCCGACGGGCCGGAGGGGCGTCGCGGCGTCATCGGCTGTGGCATAATGGATCCTCGTGTCCGCCGGACGCCCGACCTGCCACAGGGGGCGCGCGTCAACGGATCGGACCCCGGGACCGCACCCCACGTGCGGAGCCCGGCCCTCGGCTCGGGACCCGGCCCCCTCGTCATGCGGACGTGGACGGGCCGTGCGCCCGCATACTACGCGGTTGACCTGTGGCATCCGCCAGGAGAGACGACATGCACATTCTCGACTCGTTCGACAAGAAGACGCTGCGCGACGACATCCCGGAGTTCGCCCCCGGCGACACCGTCAAGGTGCACGTGAACATCATCGAGGGCAAGACTGCCCGCGTCCAGGTGTTCCAGGGCTACGTCATGGGCCGTCAGGGCTACGGCGTGCGCGAGACCTTCCGCGTCCGCAAGGTGTCCTTCGGTGTCGGCGTGGAGCGCGTGTTCCCGGTGCACTCCCCGGTCATCGACAAGATCGAGGTCGTCACCAAGGGCGACGTGCGCCGCGCGAAGCTGTACTACATGCGCGACCGCCACGGCAAGGCCGCCCGCATCCGCGAGAAGCGCGTCGACGCCAAGTGATCATCCCGGTCGGCCCCGCCGGCCGGTGATCGACCCATGCGCACCTCGGAGCCCCGTGACCCCCGCCGGTCACGGGGCTCCGTCGCGTCCGGGGCCGGTTCCTCCCCGGGCACGACGGCGGCCCCCGCCTCCGGCGCGAGCCGCTGGTGGGCGTGGCTCGGCCTGACCGTGGTGGCCGCCGTCGTGGTGGCCGCGGTGCTGCGCGCCCTCACCGGGCCCGTCTACCTCATCCCCTCCGGGTCGATGGAGCCGACCCTGCAGCCCGGTGACCGCGTGCGGGTGGACGCCGCCGCGGCCGGCGGGCAGGGACTGCAACGCGGGGACGTGGTGGTGTTCGACGGTGCCGGCAGCCTGGCGCCGTACCGTTCGGCCGGATCGCTGGAGCGCGGTCTGGAGGACGTCGCCCGGTGGTGGGGCGTCGGCGCGGCCGAGGACGTGTTCGTCAAGCGCGTGCTGGCCCTGCCGGGGGACCGTCTCGAGTGCTGCGCCCCGGACGGGCGGCTGCTGCGCGAGGGCGAGCCGCTGGACGAGCCCTATCTCGGCAGGCCCGTGACCGCAGACGAGCCGGCCGCGGCGGGGACCTGGTCCTTCGAGGTGCCCGACGGGCGCATGGTCGTCCTGGGCGACCACCGCGCCGCCTCCCGGGACTCCCGCGCACTGCTGGGCGCCCCCGGCGGCGGGCTGATCCCGCTCGAGCGGGTCGAGGGCCGGGCCGCGGAGATCGTGTGGCCCCTGTCCCGCCGCGGGACCGTGGACGCCCCCTCCGGGGACACGCCGTGACGGGGCGCCGCACCGCGCTGATCGCGGCCGCCGTGACCGTACTCGCCTGCGTGCTGGCGTGGGCCTTCCTGGCGCGCATGTACGCCATCCCGTCCTCGTCCATGGAGCCCGGGCTGCGGGCCGGCGACCGCGTGGTCGCCACGCTGCTCACCCCGGATCCGTTCCCGGTGCGCCGCGGTGACGTGGTGGTGTTCGAAGACACGAAGGGCTGGCTGCCCGGGGGCGGCCACGTGATCAAGCGGGCCGTCGGGCTGCCGGGGGACATCGTCTCCTGGACGCCCGGCGAGGAGACGCTGCGCGTGAACGGGGTGCCCGTGGAGGAGCCGTACCTCGCGCCGGGGGAGACGCCCGCGCAGGAGGCGTTCGAGGTGACCGTGCCTGCGGGGCGACTGTGGGTGCTCGGTGACCATCGCTCGGCGTCGGCGGACTCCCGCGCGCACCGCGCCGGGCCCGGGGGCGGGTTCGTGGCCCTCGACGACGTGGTGGGCCGCGCCCGGTTCGTGGTCTGGCCGCTGGACCGGATCGGCGGCGCCGGCACCGACCCCGACGCGTTCGCCACCGTGCCGGACGCGCCCGCGCCGGAGGCTCGCACGTGACCGCCCGCCGGGGCGGTGGCCGGCCGACGGTGCGCGCCGGCCTGGACGTCGAGGCGGGGCTGGCCGCGCCGGCCCTCGCCGCGCGGGGAGCGGACCGGGTGCTGGTGGCGGGCATGGACGAGGTGGGCCGGGGCGCGCTGGCCGGGCCCGTCGTCGTCGGGGTGTGCGCCGCGTGGCTGCCCGCCGCCGGGCAGATCCCTCCGGTGCGCGACTCCAAGGCGCTCACGGACCGACGCCGGCGCGCCCTGGTCCCGCAGATCGAGGACTGGGCGGCCGGGGTGGCGCTGGGCGAGGCCGGCCCCGCGGAGATCGACGCGCTGGGGATCTCGGCGGCCCTCGGCCTCGCCGGGCGACGGGCGTGGGCGGCGCTGTACGCCGCGGTGGGGCAGGAGCCGGTCGCCCTCGTGCTCGACGGCCGGGACGACTGGCTGAGCCGCTCCGATCCCGACGCCGGCCCCGTGCCAGCGCCGCGCCCGCTGCCGCCCGTGCCCACGATGCTGGTGCGGGCCGAGGACCGGTGCGCGACGGTGGCGGCCGCGTCGATCGCCGCGAAGGTGGCCCGCGACGACGTCATGATCGCCCTCGACGCGGCGCACCCGGGGTATGGGTGGGCCGGGAACAAGGGGTACGGCTCGGCCGTGCACCGGGCCGCCCTGGCCGAGCGCGGGGCGAGCGAGCAGCACCGGCGCAGCTGGAACCTCGGGCTGCCGGACGCGCCCGCGCAGGCGCCGCCCACGCTGTTCGACTGAGCCCCCGGGGCCGGGCGCGGCCGCCCGTTCGACGTGCGACCCCCGGACGGGGGAGGATGGAGGCCGTGCGTGCCCGGACTGTCGCGGGTGCGCGGGGAACACTGAGGAGGCATGTCATGAGCGCAGACGACGTCGAGGACTTCGAGGCCGAGGCCGAGCTGCTGCTCTACCGCGAGTACCGGGACGTGGTGGGCCTGTTCCGCTACGTCGTGGAGACCGAGCGGCGCTTCTACCTCGCCAACGACGTGCGGCTGACGCCCCGCCAGGCGGACGGGGACGTGTTCTTCGAGATCCTGCTCGAGGACGCGTGGGTGTGGGACGTGTACCGCACGCAGCGGTTCATCAAGCGCGTGAAGGTGCTGACCTTCAAGGACGTGAACATCGAGGAGCTGCCCACCGAGGACCTGACGGTCCCGCCGGACGGCCAGCTGCCGAGCTGACCCACCCCTGATCGGCCCCGAGGGCGGGACGCCGACGTCCACTCCTGCACAGGCGTCCGGCCCCGCACAATCCCCGCCGCCACCCACCCGGCGACCCCGCCCGGGACCACCCTGGTGCCCAGGAGGTGGTCGGGATGACGGGGACCGCGGAACGGATCGGGGCGCAGCCGCCCGGAGACAGGCGCGCCAGCCGCGCGCACACGGCACTGGGCCGGTTCGGCGAGGACGCCGCCGCGCGCTGGCTCGCCGAGCGCGGTTACGTGATCGCCGACCGCAACTGGCGGGGCGAGGCCGGAGAGCTGGACATCGTGGCCCACCACGCGGGCTGGTGGGTGGGCGTCGAGGTGAAGACCCGCTCGGGCCTGGCCTTCGGCGACCCGTTCGAGTCGATCGACCGGCGCAAGCTCACCCGGCTGCACCGCCTCACCGCGGCGTGGGTGCGGGCCCACGCCGCGGACCGCCGGGGGACGCCCTGGCGCGTCGACGCCGTCGCCGTGCTGGTGCCGCGCACGGGCGGGATCCGCTTCGATCTGCTGCAGGACGTGCGGCCGTGAGCGGCATCGGACGCACCCGCTCCATCACGCTGGCGGGTCTGCGCGGGGAGGTCGTGCACGTCGAGGCGGACATCGCCCAGTCCCTGCCCGGGTTCACCCTCCTCGGCCTGCCGGACCAGGCGCTGCAGGAGAGCCGGGACCGCATCCGCTCCGCCGCGCGCAACGCCGGACTGCCCCTGACCCGGCGGCACCTGACCGTGAACCTGCTGCCGGCGGGGGTGCACAAGCGGGGTGCGTGCCACGACCTGGCGATCGTCCTGGCGGCCTACGCCGCGGACGGGCGGGTGCGGAACGTCGAGGGGCCCGTGTTCCTGGCCGAGCTCGGCCTCGACGGCGCCCTGCACCGCTCGCCGGAGACCGTGGCGATGGTGATGGCCGCCGTCGACGCGGGGTGCTCCGAGGTGGTCGTCGCCGAGGATGCGGAGGCCGAGGCCCGACTGGTCCCCGGCGCCGAGGTCCGCGGCTTCGCCCATCTGCACGACGTCATCCGCGCCTTCGGCGGGGAACCGGACGGAGAGCCGCCCCACCGCCCGGCCCGACGGCAGGTGACAGCCCCGGAACCGGAGCCGGCCCGTGCGGTGCCCGACCTCGCCGAGGTCGCCGGACAGGCCGAGGCCCGGTTCGCGCTCGAGGTCGCAGCCGCCGGCGCCCACCACCTGCTGCTCATGGGCGCCCCGGGGGCGGGCAAGACCATGCTCGCCGAGCGCCTGCCCGGAATCCTGCCTCCCCTGGACCGGCGCACCGCGCTCGAGTGCGCCGCCCTGCGCTCCCTCCGCGGCGGCGACGCCCGTGTCCGGCGCAGGGGCGGGACGGCCCAGGGGTTCGACGGTGACATCGACCGGACCCCGCCGTTCGAGGCACCCCACCACTCGGCGTCCCGCTCGGCCCTCGTGGGCGGCGGCAGCGGCCTCGCCCGGCCGGGAGCGGCCTCCCTCGCCCACGGCGGCGTGCTGTTCCTGGACGAGGCCCCCGAGTTCGAACGGCGCACCCTCGAGGCGCTGCGCCAGCCCCTCGAGTCCGGGGAGGTGCTGCTGCACCGGGCCCTCGGCGCCGTCGTCTACCCGGCCCGGTTCCAGCTCGTGCTGGCCGCCAACCCCTGCCCGTGCGGCAAGGGCGGTGGCACGGGCGTCGAGTGCCGGTGCAGCGTGCCCGAACGCCGCCGCTACGCCCAGCGGCTCTCCGGGCCGCTGCTGGACCGCGTCGACCTGCAGGTCACCGTGCGGCCCGTCGAAGCGCGGCAGCTCACGGGGGCGCCCGCGTCCGAGACCACGTCGCAGGTGGCCGCCCGGGTCGCCGCGGCCGCCGACCGCCAGGCCCGGCGCTGGGCCACCGCCGCCGAGCGCGGGCTCGCCCCGTCCGGGCTGCGCCGCAACGCGCACGTCCCCGCCGGGGTGCTGCGGCACGGCCCGTACGCCGTGCCCCGGGCGGCCCGCCGGCCCGCGGACGACGCCGTCGACCAGGGCCTGCTGAGCGCGCGCGGCCACGCCCGCGTCCTGCGCCTCGCCTGGACCCTGGCAGACCTGCGCGGCGCCGAACGGCCCGCACCCGAGGACACCGACGTGGCACTCACGCTGCGCCACCAGAACGAGGAGGACGCATGACCACCTACGTCACCCCGGCGGCAGACCACGTCGCCGGGCCGCGCCGGCCGGACGCCGCCCGGCTCGCCCGCGCCGCCCTGACCCGGCTGGTCGAGCCCGGGGACGCGCTCGCGGTGCAGACCGTCACGGCGCTGGGGCCGGAGCGGGCGCTCGCCCTGCTCACGGGCCGGGAGACGATCCAGCCCGCCGAGCGCGATCTGCTCGCCGATCGCGCCGGCGCGCCCGACACGCTGCCCCGGCGCTGGGCCGCGGGGCTGGCCCGCTGGGCGCCCCGGGCCGCCCGGCTGGAGCCGGAGCGTGACCTCGTGACTCTGCACCGGCTCGGGGGAGGCCTGCTGATCCCCGAGGACGACGCCTGGCCCGCCGCCCTGGCGGACCTGGGCGAGGAGGCGCCCCTGGGCCTGTGGTTCCGCGGCTCCGGAACGCTGCCTCCCGCGGACCGGATGCTCGCCGTCGTCGGCAGCCGGGAGGCGACCGCGTACGGACGGACCGTGACCGCCCGCTGCGCCGCCCACGCCGTCCAGCAGGGCGCGTGCGTGATCTCCGGCGGTGCGTACGGCATCGACGGCGCCGCCCACCGGGCCGCGCTGCAGGCGCCCGCCGCACCGGAAGACGCGGCGGATCGCGACGGCGTCCCGCCCACGGTGGCGGTGCTGGCCGGCGGCCTCGACCGGTTCTACCCGGCCGGCCACGAGGACCTGCTTCGCGCGGTGATGGCCGCCGGGCTGCTCGTGTCCGAGATGCCGCCCGGTGCGAGTCCCACGCGGTACCGGTTCCTGCAGCGCAACCGGGTCATCGCCGCGCTCGCGGGGGCCGTGCTGGTGGTCGAGGCGCGCTGGCGGTCGGGAGCGCAGAACACGGCGGGCCACGCGTTCGGCCTCGGCCGCGAGGTGGGCGTGGTCCCCGGCCCCGTGACCTCGCCCAGCTCCGCCGGTTGCCACCGTCTGCTGCAGGAGAGCCCCGCCCGTCTCGTGACCACCGAGCAGGAGGCCCTCGCCCTGCTCGGCCAGGGGCCCGCCCGGAGCGGCGGCGCGGGCGGGAGGATCTCCACCCGGGCAGCTCCCGAGTCCGCCGCGCGGCCCACCGACGGGCTCACGATGGAGGAGGCCCTCGTCCACGAGGCGCTGCCCCTGCGCCAGGCGGTGCCCGTCGACCGGATCACCGTCAGCGCCGGGCTCGCGCTGCCCACCGTCCTGGCGTGCCTGTCCCGGCTGCAGCGGGCGGGCCTGGCCGAACGGGTCGAGGACCGGTGGCGGCGGGGATGACCTCCGGCCGCGTGCTCCCGGGCGGCGCCGCCCTGGGGCGGATGGCAGAGTGGGGGGATGACCCCGTCGTCCTCCGTCCGTCCCGTCCCGGTCCCGCGCGCCCCCTCGCCCCGGGACACGGCCTGGCTCGAGGCGTTCGAGGAGCACCTGCGCCACGAGCGGAACCGCAGCCCCCAGACCGTGCGCGCGTACCTCGCCGATCTGCGCGCCCTCATCGACCACGTCGCCGGCACAGCCGGCACCGCGGCGGCGCCCGCCGTGGATGACGACGCCCCCGCTCGCCACGTGCCCAGCGCACCGGACGTCCTCGCCGAGCTGGACATCGAGGACCTGCGTGGCTGGTTGGCGGCCATGAGCGGGGCCGGCCTCGCCCGCGCGACCCTGGCCCGCCGGGTGGCCGCCGTCCGCACCTTCACGGCCTGGCTGCGCCGGGAGGGCCTGCGCTCGGACGACCCCGCCCTGCGGCTGCGCTCGCCCCGACCCGAGGGGACGCTGCCCCACGTGCTCCAGGAGCAGCAGGCGACCCGGCTCCTCGCGGCTGCCCAGGAGCGTGTGGACGCCGCCGCCGCGGGCGACGACCCTGCCGCCCACGCGCTGGCCCTGCGGGACGCCGCCCTGCTCGAGCTGCTCTACGCCACCGGCGCCCGGGTGGCCGAACTCTCCGCCCTGGACGTGGACGACCTCGAGGCCGGCCGCGGCGTCGTCCGGCTGACCGGCAAGGGAGACCGGCAGCGCACCGTCCCCTACGGCGCACCCGCGGGCCGCGCCCTCCAGGAGTGGCAGCGGCTCGGTCGCCCCCGCCTGGCCCGGCCGGACTCCGGCCCCGCCCTCTTCCTCGGCGCGCGCGGCGGCCGGCTGGGGGTGCGCCAGGCGCGCACCGTCGTCGACCGGGCACTCGAGGGCCTGGGGGACACCGCGGCGCGCGGGCCGCACGCGCTGCGCCACACGGCCGCGACCCACCTCCTCGACGGCGGCGCCGACCTGCGCAGCGTGCAGGAGCTGCTGGGGCATGCGTCCCTGCGCACCACGCAGGTCTACACACACGTCTCGATCGATCGCCTCCGCGAGGGCTACCGGCAGGCCCACCCACGCGCCTGACGCCTCCCCGGAGCACCCCCGGCCCGTCCCCTGCGCCGCCACGACACGCAGGGCGCCGCGCCGCCTCGTTGCCGGCCCAGCATCCCTGGTGCACAATGGCCCCAGGATCCACCGGAGCCGCGACGTGGTCGTAGGGGAAGACGCACCGCATCGCACCCTCGGAGGCATCCATGACCAGCACCCATACCCGCGGCGTGGTCCACATCCTCTCCGCCCCCACCGCCCTCTGCCCCCACGTGGAGTGGGCGCTGAGCTCCGTGCTCGGCCCCGCGACCTCGGTGGAGTGGGAGGGTCAGCCGGTCGCGCCCGGCCAGCACCGCGCCGAGGTGCACTGGACGGCGCCCGCCGGCACCGGCGCGCGTCTGGCCTCCGCCCTGCGTGGCTGGCCGCACCTGCGCTTCGAGATCACGGAGGAGCCGTCCGCCGGGGTCGACGGCTCGCGCTGGTCCCACACCCCGGACCTCGGCATCTTCCACGCCACCACGGACGTCTCCGGCAACATCATGGTCTCCGAGGACCGCATCCGGTACGCCTACGAGGCCGGTGCGGGCGACCCCAGCGTGCTGATGCACGAACTCTCCCTCGCGCTCGGCGAGGCCTGGGACGATGAGCTCGAGCCGTTCCGGCTGGCCGCCGCCCACGCCAACGTGCGCTGGCTGCACCGCGCTGTCTGAGCCTTCGCCCGGCCGGCGGCGCTCCGGCTCAGACGCTGCGGAACACGGCCACCGCGTTGTGGCCGCCGAACCCGAACGAGTTCTTCACGGCCACGCGCGGCCCCTCGGGCAGGCGGGCGGGGGAGCCGGTGACCACGTTCAGCGGGATCTCCGGGTCCTGGTGGTCCAGGTTGATGGTCACGGGCGCCTGGCCGTGGTGCACGGCGAGCACGGACAGGATCGACTCGATCGCGCCTGAGGCGCCCAGCAGGTGGCCGGTCTGGGACTTCGTGGCCGAGACCTGCACCTGGTCCAGGTGGTCGCCGAACACGGCCCGCATGGCCAGGTACTCCGGGGCGTCGCCCTTGGGTGTGGACGTCGCGTGGGCGTTCACGTGGCACACGTCCTCGGGGGTGATGTCGGCCGACCTCAGGGCGGCGCGCATCGCACGGGTCGCGCCCAGGCCCTCGGGCTCGGGCGCGGTGATGTGGTGGGAGTCGGAGCTGACGCCCGCGCCGGCCAGCTCGGCGTACACGCGCGCGCCGCGGGCCTTCGCGTGCTCCTCCGACTCGATCACCATGACGCCGGCGCCCTCACCGAGGACGAAGCCGTCGCGGTCCACGTCGTAGGGGCGGGACGCGGCCTGTGGGTCGTCGTTGCGCTTGGACAGCGCCTGCATCGCGGCGAACGCGGCCATCGGCAGCGGGTGCACGGCGGCCTCGGCGGCGCCGCAGATCACGACGTCGGCCTGGCCGGAGCGGACGAGCAGCAGCGCGGTCTCGAGCGCCTCGGTGCCGGCGGCGCACGCGGACACCACCGTGCGGGCGCCGGCACGGGCGCCGAACTCGAGGGAGAGCGCGCCGGCGGCGCCGTTGGGCATGAGCATCGGGACGGTCATGGGCAGCACGCGGCGCGGGCCGCGCTCGCGCAGGGTGTCCCAGCCGTCCAGGAGGGTCCACACGCCGCCGATGCCGGTGCCGAAGGCCACGGCGAGCCGGTCGCCGTCGACCTCCGCGCCCTCGAGGCCGGCGTCCTTCCAGGCCTCGCGCGCGGCGACGGTCGCCATCTGGGTGGCCGGGTCCTGGCGCTTCTGCTCCACCTTGGAGAGGACCTCGGAGGTGGGCACGGTCAGCTCGGCCGCGAAGGTGACGGGCAGCTCGTACTTCTCCACCCAGTCGTGCTCCATGGTGCGCGCACCGGAGACGCCCTGCAGGGCGTGGGACCAGAAGGTGGGCACGTCGCCGCCGATGGGCGTGGTGGCGCCGAGGCCGGTGATCACTGCGGTGCGGGTCATGGGTCTGCTGCCTCTGGGTCTCGAGTGGGGATCGGGCGGAGGGGTGTCGTCGGCACGACGCGCGGCGCGCGCCGGGGTGCCGGAAGTCGAGGGTGTCGGGCGCCGGGGGCGCTCACGCGCCCCCGGCGCTCACCGAGGGGACGGGGCGGGCCGGGACCGCCGCCGTCGTGGGCCGATCAGGCCTGGGCGCCGTCGATGAAGTCGACGGCGTCCTGGACGGTCTTGAGGTTCTTGACCTCCTCGTCCGGGATCTTCACGCCGAACTTGTCCTCGGCGTTGACCACGATGGTCATCATCGAGATCGAGTCGATGTCCAGATCGTCCGTGAAGGACTTCTCCGGCTGCACCTCGGCGGTGTCGAGGCCGGTCTCCTCGTTCACGATCTCGGCGAGGCCGGCGAGGATCTCTTCCTTGGAAGCCATGGGGCGTCTCCTTCGGTAGGGGTGTGGGGTGTACGTGGACAGTGAATCAGACGGCGCCGCCTCAGGGGAGACGGACCACCTGGGCTCCGTAGACCAGCCCGGCGCCGAAACCGATCTGCAGGGCCAGGCCGCCGGAGAGCTCGGGGTTCTCCTCCAGCAGACGGTGCATGGCCAGCGGGATGGACGCGGCCGACGTGTTGCCGGCGTCCGCGATGTCCCGGGCCACGACGACGGACTCCGGCAGCTTCAGCTGCTTGGCGAACTCGTCGATGATCCGCATGTTGGCCTGGTGCGGGATGAACGCGGCGAGGTCCTCGGGCTCCACGCCCGCGGCGTCGAGGGCCTCGCGGGCCACCTTCGCCATCGACCACACGGCCCAGCGGAAGACGGAGGGCCCGTCCTGGCGCAGCGTGGGCCAGAGCATCCCCTCCGCGCCGGTGATCGCCGAGGCGTCGCCCGTGGTGCGGGCGTGCTCCACGGCGTCGCGCAGCTCCAGCTGCGAGTGCGTCATGGAGATCGTGGACCAGCGCTCCCCGTCCGAGCCCCACACCGAGGGGGAGATGCCCGGCTCGTCCGAGGCCGACACGATCACGGCGCCCGCGCCGTCGCCCAGGAGGAAGGAGATGGAGCGGTCCGTGGGATCCACGACGTCGGAGAGGCGCTCGACGCCGACCACGAGCACGTGCCGCGCGGTGCCGGAACGCACGAGCGCGTCGGCCTGGGCCACGCCGTAGCAGTAGCCGGCGCACGCGGCGGAGACGTCGTAGGCGGGCGCCGGGGTGGCCCCGATCTCGTGCGCCACGAGGGCCGCGGCCGAGGGGGTGGCGTGCGGGAAGGTGACGGTCGAGACGATCACGGCGTCCAGGTCCGAGCCCTGCAGGCCGGCCCGCTCGAGGGCCTCCCGGGCGGCGCCCACGGCCATGACGGGCACGGTCTCCTCCGCCGTGGCGCGCTGGCGCGTGACGATGCCGGTGCGCTGGCGGATCCACTCGTCCGACGAGTCGATGGGGCCGATGAGGTCCTCGTTGGGGACCAAATTCGCCGGGCGGTAGGCGCCCACGGCCACGATGCGGCTGGCCGCGGGGCGCTCGTGCTGCTTCAGGGTGACGGTCATGGTGCTTCTCTCTGCCGGGCGGTGCGCGGGGTTCAGGCCGAGTGCTCGGCCAGGAACGCCCGCGCGGCGTCCAGGTCCTCGGGGGTCTTCACGGCGAGCTGCGCGGTGCCCTTGAGACCGCGCTTGGCCAGTCCGGTCAGTGTGCCACCGGGCAGCAGCTCCAGGACGCCCGTGACCTGCCGCGTGGCCATGGTCGCCATGCACAGGTCCCAGCGGACCGGGCGGGTGACCTGGTCCACGATCCGGGCGAGCACGTCCGTGCCGGACTCGACGGCCTCGCCGTCCCGGTTGGACAGCAGGGGCAGGCGCGGGTCCGAGGGGGAGAGGCCGGCGACGTGGGCCGCGAGGTCGTCCACGGCGGGGCGCATGTGCTCCGTGTGGAACGCGCCGGCCACCTTGAGCGGGATCACGCGGGCGCGGGCGGGGGCGGACTCGGCGAGCGCGCCGAGGGCCTCCGCGGTGCCGGCGGCGACGATCTGGCCGGCGCCGTTGACATTGGCGGGCGCCAGGCCCGCCGCGTCGATGGCCGCGAGGACCTCGTCCTGGTCCCCGCCCACGACGGCGGCCATGCCCGTGGGCGTGGCCGCGGCGGCCCGGGCCATGCCGGTGGCGCGCACGCGCACCAGGGAGAGGGCCTCGGCGGGGGACAGCACGCCGGTGACGGCGGCCGCGGTGACCTCGCCCACGGAGTGGCCGGCCACGACGGTCGACTTCGGTGCGGCGGCGTCCGCCTCGAGGGCCGCGGCGGCCACCAGGCCGGCCGCCACGATCAGCGGCTGGGCGACGGCGGTGTCCTTGATGGTCTCCTCGTCCGACTCGGTGCCGTGGCGGATCAGGTCCACGCCCGCGGCGTCGGAGAGGGACGCGAGCAGGTCGCGGGTCCCGTCCAGCTCGAGCCAGGGGGCGAGGAAGCCGGGCGTCTGGGACCCCTGTCCGGGGCACACGATGGCAAGCATTCCTCCATCGTGTCAGGATCGGCCGCCATCCCGGACAGATCGCGCCACGAAGCACGGCGAGTCGGTTTGGAGGGTTTCTACAAGTGGGGGGCGCCGCCCCGGCTCAGTCCGAGCCTGTCCCGGTCGTCGGCCGCGCCCCCGCGAGCCGGCCCAGGGTGATCGCGGTCTGCAGGACGTACGCGTCGCGGGGGACCAGCGGGTCCCAGCCGGTCACCTCGGCCACCCGCTTGAGGCGGTACCGCACCGTGTTCGCGTGGACGAACAGCTCGCGGGCCGTGCCCTCGAGCGAGTGGCCCAGCGCGCCGTACGCGTCCACGGTCTCCAGCAGGGAGGTGCCGGCGTCGGCCAGGGGCGTGAACACCCCGTCCACGAGGGCTTCCCGGGCCGTGGGGTCGCCCAGCAGCGCCCGCTCGGGCAGCAGGTCCTCCGCCGGGGTGGGCCGGCACGCCCGGGGATGGGCGGCCGCCGCGCTGAGCCCGGCGAGGGTGTGCCGGGCCGAGACGTGCGCCGAGATCAGCGAGTCCACGACGGGTCCCACGATCACCGGTCCCGGCGCGAACCAGCGCGCGAGCGCCTCGCCCACCGCCCGCGCGTCCCGCACCGAGCCGACCACGAGGACGAGCCGTTCGGACTGCACGCCCACGAGCAGGTCGCAGTCGAGCCGCGCCGCGGCCCGCCGCAGGTCCGGGATGAACGCGGGCTTGTCCTGCCCCGGGGCGAGACCGGCCATGACCATCACGTCGTGGTCCCCACGCCAGCCCAGCGCCGTGGCCCGATGCCGGATCTCGTCCGGGTCCTGCCCGCGCAGCACCGCGTCCAGCAGGACCGACTCGAGCCGCGAGTCCATCGCACCGCGCATCTCCGCGGCCCGGGCGTACACGTCTGCGAGCGCGAACGCGACCTCGCGCGAGTAGTGGAGGATGTGCTCGCGGACGGGCGCCTGGTCGCGCTCGGCCAGCAGCTCCGGCACCCGCGTCTCGACGACGTCCACCATCGTCCGGATGAGCTGGAGGGCCCGCTGCAGCGAGATCGCCCGGGTGAGATCGGTGGGCGCGGGCCCGAAGACGTCCTGCAGGACGTGGCCCGTGGAGGTGGGCCGCTCGAACCACGTGAGGAAGCCCTGCAGGGCGCGCTGGGCCACGAGCCCGAGGGCGCTGCGCTCGTCCGGGGTGAGTCGGCGGTACCAGGGCAGGGTGGCGTCCAACCGCTGCAGCACCGCCGTGTTCAGGGCCCCCAGGTGGCTCCTGAGGCGGGCCAGCCCGTCGGTGCTCACGGGGCGAGGGGCGGCGGGGCGGGGCTCGGGCATGCGCTTCATCCTAGGCGCGTGTTGTGGGGTTCCTACAGCGACGACGCCGACCGCCCGCCTCCGTGGCGGAGGCGGGCGGCCGGCGTCGGGACGGAAGGGCGTCAGCCTCCCCGCGGCGTGCGGGTCAGGCGTCGCCGCCCGCGATGCCGGTGGTGCCGGCGTTGACGTCGTCCAGGCGGTACTTCTCGTGCGCCTTCGCGGCCGTGCCCCGCTCGACCTCGCCCTCCTCCTCGAGGAGCTGCAGCGCGCGGACCACCATCGAGTGGGTGTCGATGAGGAAGTACCGACGGGCGGCGGCGCGGGTGTCCGCGAAGCCGAACTCGTCGGCGCCGAGCGCCGAGAAGCGGTTCGGCACGAACGGGCGGATCTGGTTCGTCCACGAGGTGGAGTAGTCCGAGGTGGCCACGATCGGGCCCTCGGCCCCCTGCAGCGCCTGCGTCACGTAGGGCACGCGCGGGGTGGCGGACGGGTCCTTCAGGGCGTCCTTCTCCGCCGCGACGGCGTCGCGGTACAGCTCGTTGTAGGAGGTCACCGACCACACGGAGGCGTTCACGCCCCACTCCTCGGAGAGGATCCGCTGGGCGTCGAGCGCCCACGGCACGGAGACGCCGGAGCCCAGGAGCTGGACCTTCGGGCCGTCGCCCTGGCCCTCGGAGAGACGGTAGATGCCCTTGAGCAGGCCCTCCACGTCGAGGCCCTCGGGCTCCTCGATGTGGGTGATCGGCTCGTTGTACACCGTGAGGTAGTAGATGACGTTGCGGACGTCGTCCCCGCGGTCGTGATCGCCGTACATGTCCTCCAGGCCCTGGCGCACGATGTGGGCGATCTCGTACGAGTACGCCGGGTCGTAGTGCTTCACGGCCGGATTCGTGGACGCCAGGACGGGGGAGTGACCGTCCATGTGCTGGGTGCCCTCGCCGGCGAGGGTGGTGCGCCCGGCGGTGGCGCCGATCATGAAGCCGCGCGCGAGCTGGTCGCCTGCGGCCCAGATGTTGTCCGCGGTCCGCTGGAAGCCGAACATCGAGTAGAAGATGTAGACCGGGATCATCGGCTCGCCGTGCGTGGAGTACGCCGTGCCGATCGCGTTGAACGCCGCGGTGGCGCCGTCCTCGTTGATGCCGACGTGGTAGATCTTCCCCTGCGGGGACTCCTTGTAGGACAGGAACAGGTCCCGGTCCACGGACAGGTAGTTCTGGCCCTTGGGGTTGTAGATCTTCGCGGTCGGGAAGAACGAGTCCATGCCGAAGGTGCGGGCCTCGTCCGGGATGATCGGCACGAAGCGCGGTCCCATGTTCTTGTCCCGCATCAGGTCCTTGAGCAGGCGCACGAACGCCATGGTCGTGGCGGCCTGCTGCTTGCCCGATCCCTTGCGGGCCTGCTTGTACGCGGACTCCGGGGGCAGCGGGATCGCGTGGTAGTCGCTGCGCCGCTCCGGCACGAAGCCGCCCAGCTCCTTGCGCCGCTCCATCATGTACCTGATCTCCGGGGCGTCGGCACCCGGGTGGTAGTACGGGATGTCGTACGGGTCCTTCTCGATCTGCTCGTCCGAGATCGGGATGCGGTGGCGGTCCCGGAACACCTTGAGGTCGTCCACCGTCAGCTTCTTCATCTGGTGGGTGGCGTTGCGGCCCTCGAAGGACTTGCCCAGGCCGTAGCCCTTGATGGTGTGGGCCAGGATGACGGTGGGCTGGCCCTTGTGCTCCATGGCGGCCTTGTAGGCGGCGTAGACCTTCTTGTAGTCGTGGCCGCCGCGCTTGAGGCCCCAGATCTCGTCGTCGGTCATGTCCGCCACCATCTCCTTGGTGACGGAGGACCGGCCGAAGAAGTGGTCGCGCACGAAGCCGCCGGACTCGGCCTTGTAGGTCTGGTAGTCGCCGTCGAGCGTCTCGTTCATGATGCGCACGAGCTCGCCCTCGTCGTCGGCCTCGAGCAGCGGATCCCACTCGCGGCCCCACAGGACCTTGATGACGTTCCAGCCGGCGCCCCGGAAGTAGGACTCCAGCTCCTGGACGATCTTGCCGTTGCCGCGCACCGGCCCGTCGAGACGCTGCAGGTTGCAGTTGATGACGAAGGTGAGGTTGTCGAGCTTGTCGTTGGCCGCGATGTGCAGCTGGCCGCGCGACTCCGGTTCGTCCATCTCGCCGTCGCCGAGGAAGGCCCACACGTGCTGGTCGGAGGTGTCCTTGATGCCGTTGTTGTGCAGGTACCGGTTGGTCTGCGCCTGGAAGATGGCGTTCATCGGCCCCAGGCCCATGGACACGGTGGGGTACTGCCAGAAGTGCGGCATCATCCGCGGGTGCGGGTAGGAGGGCAGGCCGTGGCCCTGGCGGGACTTCTCCTGGCGGAAGCCGTCGAGGTCCTCCTCGGTCAGGCGGCCCTCGAGGAAGGCTCGGGCGTAGTTGCCCGGCGAGGAGTGGCCCTGGAAGAAGATGTGGTCGCCGCCGCCCGGGTGGTCCTGGCCGCGGAAGAAGTGGTTCAGGCCCACCTCGTAGAGGGTCGCCTGGCCTGCGTAGGAGGAGATGTGACCGCCGACGCCGACGCCGTCGCGCTGGGCGCGCTGCACGAGGGCCATGGCGTTCCACCGCAGGTAGTTGCGGTAGCGGCGCTCGAGCTCCTCGTCGCCCGGGTACTCCGGCTCCTGGTCCGCCGGGATCGTGTTCACGTAGTCCGTGGTGGTCACGTAGGGCAGGGCGACGGACTGGGCGCTCGCGCGCTGCATGAGGGAGCGCATGATGTACTGCGCCCGCTCCGTGCCGCGCTCCTCGATGAGTCCGTCGAGGGACTCGATCCACTCCGACGTCTCCTGGGGATCCTTGTCCGGGAGCTGGTCGGTCAGACCGCTGCGGATCTGCGAGCTCTCTTCGGCTGCGCTCACGGTGCCTCCTGGTTCTCGTGCGGAGGGGTGCTCCGCGGTGGGCTGCGGGCAGACGATCCGGTCCGGGCCCGCGACGCCGAGCCGGGCGCGTCGCCCGGAGAGTGCGTCTGTTCCTCCCCAGAGTAGACCGGAGCCGCCGCGTCCGCCCGGCCGGAGGCCCCGGAACGGCGGCGTCCACGGCGTATGGTGGTCATCATCACCCGCTCGACGGCGCGGGCCGCAGTGCCCGCCACCATCAAGGAGGACCGGACACTATGCAGGCTGGGTCGACGCCGACCTCGACGGACAGCGCCCTGCTGGCGGAGCTCGCCCTCTCGAGGGGCGACCTGGTGCAGGAGTGGGGGTACGACGACGACGTCGACGTCACCTTCCGCGACGCGCTCGAGGACGCGCTCGGCGAGGAGCTGCTGACCGAGGACGACCAGGAGCCGGCGGACGCGGTCCTCTTCTGGTGGCGCGCGGACGACGGCGACGTCATGGATCTCGCGGACGCCCTCGTGGACGCCCAGCGCTCCCTCGATGCCGGCCCCGTCTGGATCATGACCCCCCGCAAGGGGCGCCCCGGCCACGTCAGCCCGGCGGACGTCGCCGAGGCCGCCTCCACCGCGGGCCTGCACGCCACCACCGGGGCCGGTGCCTCCGAGGACTGGGCCGCTCAGAAGCTCGTCCAGAAGCGCGGTGGCTGAGCCCCCGTCCGGCGGGACGCGGGGCGCCGACGTCGTCCCCGCGCTGCGCGACGACCACGGCCAGACGTGGCCGTGGCCGCCGACGCGCGGGCCCCAGGACGCCGCCGGGCCGCGGGGCACGTGGCTCGTCTTCCTGCCCGGGGCGTTCACGCCGGTGTGCACGGACGAGCTCGGCTGGATCGGGGCGCTCGCCGAGGACGTGGCGGTCGACGATGTGGCTGTCCGCGTGGTCTCGTGTGATGCCGCCCCCGTGCTGCGCCGCGTCCGCGAGGAGCTGGCACTGCCGGAGCCGCTCACCCTGCTCTCCGATTTCTGGCCCCACGGCGCGGCCTGCCGTGCCCTCGACGTCTTCGACGTGGAGACCGGGCGGCCCCGCCGCGTCTCCGTGCTGCTCGACGCGGACGGGGTCGAGGTCGCGCGCGTGGTCGCCGCCCCGGGACAGGCACGCACCCGGGGCGAGCACGAGGCGGCGACGCGCGACCTGCTCGCTCACCGGTAGCCTGGACGGACACCGGCACCTGTAGCTCAGTTGGTCAGAGCATCTCGTTTACACCGAGAGGGTCGGGGGTTCGAGTCCCTCCGGGTGCACCGATCGCGCGGCCATGACATGGCGTGACACCCCGCCCCGTCATGTCGCTGGCCCGCCGAGCGCGTGTGAGACCATGCTCACCATCATGAGCTCCTCGACAGAGTCCTTGCGCGCCCCCGTTACGCCCTCGCGGTGGGCCGAGGCGCGCTCCGGCGTCGCCGTGACGCTGGGCGCCGGCCTCGGCCTGTTCCCGCTGGGCATGGCCTTCGGGATGCTCGTGGTCCAGGCCGGGCTGCCCGCGTGGGTCGCACCCCTGTTCTCCGTGGTCGTGTTCGCCGGGTCCGTCGAGCTGCTGCTCGTCTCGCTGGTGGTGGCGGGCACCCCGCTGCTCACGATCGCCGTGACGGTGTTCCTGGTGAACTTCCGCCACGTGTTCTATGCGTTCAGCTTCCCGCTGCGCGTGGTCCGGGGGCGCTTCGCGCGGATCTACTCGATGGGCGCCCTGATCGACGAGGCCTACGCCATCGCCGCCGCCCAGCCCCGCGGCTGGACCGGCCCCCGACTGGTCGCCATGCAGGTCGCGCTGCATGCGTACTGGGTGCTCGGGGGCCTCGCCGGGGTGGCCGTGGCCTGGCTGCTGCCCGGACCGGTGGAGGGCCTGGAGTTCGCGCTCGTCGCCCTCTTCATCGTGCTCGCCATGGACGCCGCCCGCACGCGGGCCCAGCTGCCCCTCGTGCTGGCGGCCGCGGTCGCCGTCGGGGTGGCCCTGCTGCTGGCGCCGGCGCAGGTGCTCGTCGTCGCCTTCGCCCTCTACGCCGCGGTGCTGATCGCGTTCCACGTGCTCGCCGCACGCGGGACCGCCCTGCCGCTGCCCGAGCCCGTGCCCGTCACCGGACCGGTGCCCGTCGTCGCCGCGACGGGGGAGCGGGCCGGCACGGATGCCGAGCCCGGCGCCGGGGAGGACCCCCGATGACCGGCGCCGCGTACCTGGTGGCCGCGGCCGTCGTCGCGGGCCTCGTGACCTTCTGCCTGCGCGCGTTGCCGTTCGCCCTGCTGCAGCCGTTGCGGGAGTCCGTGCTCGCCGCGCGGCTGGCGGTGTGGATGCCCGCCGGCGTGCTGACCATCCTGGCCCGGGTGATGCTGCTCGACGCCGCGGCGCTGGCCCCCGGAGAGCCCGTGGACGGGGTGCGGGTGGCCCACGCGGTGATCGCGGCGGCGGTGACAGTCGTCGTGCATCTGCTGGCCGGGCGGCGGACCCTGGTCTCGATCGCGGCCGGCACGCTGGCCTACGTGCTGTTGGTCAACCTGGCCGTAGCCTGATTACACTCCGTCGTAATGATCGTCACAGTGGCTTCTGTGTATTTCGGTCCCTTTGCCAGGAGTTGAAGCCCGCTGGTTTTCCAAGGAGTGTGCGTTGCGACTAAAGAGCCTGAGGATAAGAAACTATAGGACGATTGGTGAAGACCAGATTATTGATCTCCCCTTGAGTGCCACCATCGTCGGCCCGAACAGTACGGGAAAGACGAATATTTTGAATGCGATCAGGATGTTCTATACGGGTTATGGAAACCAGTATGGATACAGCCGTGCTAGCTGTTGTGGGTCATGAGGTTCTTGCCACGGGGTACGGGCTGAGATGAGACGAGCGGGCCCCTGCCGCAGGATGGAAGTTCCTCAACAACCCACCTGCCAGAAGAGACCCGCTCATGACTCACGCTAACGCACCCCTGACCCCCACTGGCCGTCTCAGGATGGTCCACCGCCACCTGCACGACGGGATCCCGCAGGCGCACGTGGCCGCCGAGTTCCGGGTGAGCCGGCCCACGGTGGCCACCTGGGTGGCCCGCTACCGCGCCGAGGGCGAGGCCGGGCTGCTCGACCGGCCCAGCCGTCCGCGCCGTTCACCTGCCCAGCTCGACCCCGAGGTGGTGGCCCAGATCCAGACCCTGCGTCGCAGGGAGAAGTGGTCAGCCCGCCGCATCCATCACCACCTCGTCTCTGAAGGCCACCAGCTGTGCCTGCGCACTGTGGGCAGGTGGCTGCACCGACTGGGCATCTCCCGGTTGCCAGACCTCGCGCCCACGGGTGAGGACCTGCGCCAACGACCGCAGAAGATCACCGCCCGCGGCCCGGGGCACATGGTGCACCTGGACGTGAAGAAGATCGGGAAGATCCCTGACGGGGGCGGCTGGCGTGCTCACGGACGTGAAAGTGAAGCAGGCCGTGCTTCCAAGCGTGGTGCAGGCCGGCGGGTCGGGTACACCTATCTGCACTCGGCGATCGACGGGTTCACCCGCCTGGCGTACACCGAGGCGTTGGAGGACGAGCGGGCGGCCACGACCGTGAGCTTCTACTGCCGGGCGAGGGCGTTCTTCGCCGCCCACGGCATCACCGTGGACCGGGTGATCACGGACAACGGAAACAACTACCGGGCTGCGGACTTCACCGCCAAGGTGGTCTCGCTCGGGGGCCGGCATCACCGGATCCGGCCCTACACCCCGCGCCATAACGGGAAGGTGGAGAGGTACAACCGGCTGATGGTCGATGAGGTCCTCTACGCCCGCCCGTATACCTCAGAGACAGCTCGGCGTGAGGCGCTGGCCGTGTGGGTGAACCACTACAACTACCATCGGCCTCATACCTCCTGCGGGAACGCCCCGCCGGCCTCGTTGGCCCCGGCCCGAGTCAACAACGTCATGCCCTCCTACAGCTAGCGACCTGACGTTTGGCTCTGGCTCCGCTCAGACAACACTAACCGCGACGTTTCAGTTCACTGGAGCAGAGGATGCTGAAGTATTTGCAAAATATGATCAACTCTTCTCTCTTTATGACCCGCCAAGAAGCCGAGATATCGATGAAATTGTTCTCCAGTTGATCTTTTCCAGGAATGATAATCCGGTCTACAGACTATCGTCCGATTCAACAACCCGGGTTCCTCGAGAAAATAGCGCGCGCCACTCTCAGCTTTTAAAGGAGGTGGTAGAAAGTGTTATTGAAAGTACCAGCATACATTTCATTCCGTCTTCGAATAGCAGTGAAGATATTTTTAGAGAGCATATCTCACCCATGGTGAAAAGTGCTATAGCGAGGGAACTGTCATCGGAGATTGATGCGATCCAACTCGCATTGAAAAATGTGTCTCAAAAGCTGACAAGTATTGTCTGCTCTGCGGGCTTGGAAGGCTACGAGGTCGATTTCGGTTTGCCCGGACATATCCCGGGAGCTTTTTTGGCTGACATGGACTTCTACCTTTCCGATCCTGCTCGAACATCAACGTTCATGAAAGGTCGCGGAATTCAGGCACTGGCGATGCTTTCGTGTTTTGTGTGGATTGCCGAGAAGGAAAAAGAGGCGGGTCTCAACTCCCTGTGGTTAATTGAGGAACCCGAATCATATCTTCATCCCGATCTATATGGGACTGCTCTTGGGCTTCTCAGCTCCCTGGAGCTGAATGGACAGGTGGTTCGAACGACTCACGATCTAACAATGGTTCCGAGGACTGAGTGGTCCATTGCGGCGACTGACCTAGATAAGAGTGGCCATACGCGTGTGCGACGGTTCTCGACCAGCCGAGAAGCTACGGACGTCCTTCGCGGGTCGCTGGGCGTCAAGTTTGGCGACTTTTTTGGATTGTCAACCGTAAATATTTTTACAGAAGGCCGTTCTGATATTGAAATGATTCGCTGGGCAGTCAAGGTGCTTGGATCCAGCAACTACCCCGAACTGGATCGTGCAGACTTCCGCTCTTTTGACGGTGTAAAGAATCTGGAAGGATTTCTGCATGCTAACTACGCTCACATTCGGCCAGAGACAGTAGCAATCTCAGTCTTTGACGGCGACGAAGCGGGCGTTCGTGCTGTTAAAGCGTTGGCTGGTCACTTGGGAAGGATCGGGTCTGGGTTCGATCCAAACGCAGATTACGTGACCGTGCGAAACGGGTTCGCTATCGAAGGTTTATTTCCTGACGAATTTCTTCGAGAGCTTCACTCCGAACATCCATCTTGGTTTCGTCACTTTATCGTTGATGCGTCGGACGAAGTAACGGCAATCGACTTTGAAGATTCCAAAAAGAAGCAAGCCGGTGCGTGGCTACGCGACCGGGCGGAGCAATCCTCTGATTTGGACGAGTGGGCGACGCGGTGGCGGACACTTTTGAGTGCACTCGAAAGGGCGATCTGCACATGGCGCCCTGGCCGTCGATGATGGGGCTCGCTGATGGCCGAGGTACTGGTTTTCCGCAGCCCCTGCTTGCGCCTGGTGAGGTAGTCGTTCGTAGTTGCTTCTAAACACTCGGTGGGTTGTCGCCCCGCGAGGCTGGGCCAGCGGGCTCTCATCTCGACTTCCGCCGGCACGCGCGCCTAGGTCTTATTAACCAGCCTGACCTGAGCGAGTTCGCCGCGGCTCTCCGTCTTCCCTGCAAGGCGGGTTGTCGTGTCGCGAAGCCGGGCCGCGGGACCAGCCCCACTCGACCAGCGTTTCGTGGATGGGGCACCGTGCCCTGTGCGGTATCTGCTCCCGACGGCGGCGGGGCGGGTTCGCCCAGGCGTTCGGCCCACGCGCGGGTCGCCGCGGCGAGGCGGCGGCCGTAGGCGGTGACGTCGGCGTCGAGCGTGCCGGTGTTGTAGACCGTCCCCGCCCGGGCGATCCCCTCCGCGGAGAGGTCGCCGCGCAGGTGCCCGCGCAGGATCTCCAGCCCGAAGGCCAGGTTGTCCTCCGGCTCCCACAGGCGGAGGCCGCGCTCCGCCGCCTGCGCGAAGTACGGCGGCCACGTGATCTGCGCGGGCCCCACGCCGTTGGACGTCTCCCCCTGCGCCACCCGGGCCACGAGCTCCTCGTAGCGCTCACGGGTCACGGGGACGTCCGTCCCGCGCGGGGCGCTGTGCACGCCGCCGGCGTCGTGGCCGAAGACGTTCCGGCCACCGGACTCGAGCTCGGCCAGGGCCGCCGCCACCGGGAGGGGCACGTCCGCCCGGCGTGCGGCGGCCACGATCGCCGCGGCGTTGTCGAGGTGCCGGCCGAGCGTCGCCGTCGGGTCGGACGAGCGGTCGCGTGCGGGGCGGCGGGTGAGGAGGTCGCGGAGCAGGCCCATCGGCCCACCCTCCCGCAACGCGGGTTGAGTTGTCGCGGGTGACGGGCCCGCGCACCCGCGACAACTCAACCCGGGATGCGGGGCAGGGGCCGGGCGGCGGCGCGTCGTCGGCGTCCGGGGCGCACTAGGTGTAGGAGGGCATGACGTTGTTGACTCGGGTCGGGGCCAGTGAGGCCGGCGGGGCGTCTCCGCAGGAGGTATGAGGCCGATGGTAGTTGTAGTGGTTCACCCACACCGCCAGGGCCTCACGCCGAGCTTGCTCTGAGGAGTACGGGCGGGCGTAGAGGACCTCATCGACCATCAGCCGGTTGTAGCGTTCGACCTTCCCGTTATGGCGCGGGGTGTAGGGKCGGATCCGGTGGTGCCGGCCCCCGAGCGAGACCACCTTGGCGGTGAAGTCCGCAGCCCGATAGTTGTTCCCGTTGTCCGTGATCACCCGGTCCACGGTGATGCCGTGGGCGGCGAAGAACGCCCGCGCCCGGCAGTAGAAGCTCACGGTCGTGGCCGCCCGCTCGTCCTCCAACGCCTCGGTGTAGGCCAGGCGGGTGTACCCGTCGATCGCCGAGTGCAGGTAGGTGTAGCCGACCCGTCGGCCAGGCCCGCGTTTGGCTGCTCGCGCGTTCTCGGAGTCCCGTCCGTGAGCACGCCAGCCTCCCCCCTCGGGGATGCGTCCGATTTTCTTCACGTCCAGGTGCACCATGTGCCCCGGGCCGCGGGCGGTGATCTTCTGTGGTCGTTGGCGCAGGTCCTCACCCGTGGGCGCGAGGTCTCGCAACCGGGAGATGCCCAGCCGGTGCATCCACCTCCCCACGGTGCGCAAGCACAGCTGGTGGCCTTCGGAGACGAGGTGGTGATGGATGCGCCGGGCGGACCACTTCTCGGCCCGGCGCAGGGCCTCCAGCTCGGCCACGATCGCGGGGTCGAGCCGGGCAGGTGAGCGATGGGGCCGGCTCGACCGGTCTTGCAGTCCTGCCTCGCCTTCGGCGCGGTAGCGGGCGACCCAGGTGGCCACCGTGGGCCGACTGACGCGGAACTCGGCGGCCACGTGTGCCTGCGGGATCCCGTCGTGCAGGTGGCGGTGGACCATCCTGAGACGGCCGGTGGGGGTCAGGGGTGCGTTAGCGTGAGTCATGAGTGGGTCTTTTCGGGCAGGTGGGTGGTGTAGGAACTTCCATCCTGCGGCAGGGGCCCGCTCGTCTCATCTCAGCCCGTACCCCGTGGCAAGAACCTCATGACCCACAACAGCTAGGGTGGTCCCGTGAAGACCTTCGACGAGCTGTACGCGGAACTGACGCGCAAGGTGCAGGAGCGCCCCGAGGGCTCCGGCACCGTGGCCCAGATCGACGCCGGCGTCCATGCGATCGGCAAGAAGGTCGTCGAGGAGGCGGCCGAGGTCTGGATGGCCGCCGAGTACGAGTCGGATGAGGCCGCCGCCGAGGAGATCTCGCAGCTGCTGTACCACGTGCAGACCATGATGATCGCCCGCGGCATCAGCCTTGACGACGTCTACCGCCACCTCTGAGGCCGCCGGCCCCGTTCCCCGCCCGCCCCACCGCATCCCCGAGGAGACCGACGCGTGCTGCGCATCGCCGTGCCCAACAAGGGCGCCCTGTCCGAGTCCGCCCGTGAGATCCTGACCGAGGCCGGCTACCGGCAACGCCGGGACTCCCGCGAGCTCGTCCTCGTGGACCCCGAGAACAACGTCGAGTTCTTCTACCTGCGTCCCCGGGACATCGCCGTCTACGTCGGCCAGGGCACCCTCGACGTCGGCCTGACCGGCCGCGACCTGTTCTGCGACGCGCAGGTGGGGGACACCGCCGAGGAGATCATGGCGCTCGGCTTCGGCCGCTCCGTGTTCCGTCTCGCTGCCCCCGTCGGCTCCTTCACCTCCGCCGAGCAGCTCGCCGGCAAGCGCATCGCCACGAGCTACGACGGCCTGCTCTCCGACTACCTGGCCCGCACCGGCCTGGACGCCACGGTGGTCCACCTCGACGGCGCCGTGGAGTCCTCCGTCAAGCTCGGCGTGGCGGACGCGATCGCCGACGTCGTGGAGACCGGCAGCACTCTGCGCGCCGCCGGCATGGAGGTCTTCGGCGAGCCCATCCTCGACTCGGAGGCCGTGCTGATCGGCCGCGCAGGGGAGCGCCCCGAGGGCCTCGACGTGTTGCTGCGCCGCCTCAAGGGCGTGCTCGTGGCCCGCCGCTGGGTCATGATCGACTACGACATCCGCCGTGACCTGCTGGAGGCGGCCACCGCGGTCACCCCGGGGCTGGAGTCACCGACGGTCTCCCCGCTGCGGGACGAGACGATGGTCGCCGTGCGCTCCATGGTCCGCAAGCCGGACGCCAACCGCGTCATGGACGAGCTGTACGCCCTGGGCGCCCGCGGCATCCTGATCTCCGCGATCCACGCGATCCGCCTCTGACGGCCCGCGCCGTCCCGCCCGAGCCCCCCGAGACGAAGGAGCCGACGTGAGCCTCGCCGTGCGTGTCATCCCCTGCCTGGACGTGGACGCCGGGCGCGTGGTCAAGGGCGTGAACTTCGAGAACCTGAGGGACGCGGGCGACCCGGTCGAGCTCGCTCGCCGCTACAACGCCGCGGGCGCCGACGAGATCACGTTCCTCGACGTCACCGCCTCCACCTCGGACCGCGCCACGACCTACGACGTCGTGACCCGCACGGCAGAGGAGGTCTTCATCCCGCTGACCGTGGGCGGCGGCGTGCGCACCGTCGAGGACGTGGACCGGCTGCTGCGCACGGGGGCGGACAAGGTCTCCGTCAACACCGCGGCCGTGGCCCGGCCCGAGGTGATCACGGAGATCACCCGGCGCTTCGGGTCCCAGGTCCTCGTGCTCTCCCTCGACGCCCGGCGCACGGAGGACCCGGGATGCGCTTCCGGCTATGAGGTCACCACCCACGGCGGCCGCCGGGGCACCGGCATCGACACCGTCGCCTGGTGCCGGGAGGCCTCCGAGCGCGGGGTGGGGGAGATCCTGCTCAACTCGATCGACGCGGACGGCACGCGCGAGGGCTTCGACCTGGAGATGATCCGGGACGTGCGCGCCGTGACGCGCGTGCCGCTGATCGCCTCCGGCGGCGCCGGCGAGCCCGAGCACTTCCCACCCGCCGTCGCGGCCGGTGCGGACGCGGTGCTCGCCGCCTCCCTGTTCCACTTCGGCCCGGACGACATGCTCGCCCGCGTCAAGGACGCCCTGCGGCAGGCGGGGCACACCGTCCGCTGACCCCGGCGGCCACGCCCCGCTCCGGCTCCCTAGACTGGACCTCCATGAGCATCTCCCCGCCCGACGACCTCGTGGCCTCCGTGACCTTCGACGACCGGGGCCTGGTGCCCGCCATCGCCCAGCAGGAGGGCACCGGCGAGGTGCTCATGATGGCGTGGATGAACGCGGAGTCCCTGCGCGCGACGCTCGAGACCGGCTGGGCCACCTACTGGTCCCGCTCGCGCGGCGAGCTGTGGCGCAAGGGGGAGACCTCGGGCCACCTGCAGCGGGTGCGCGCGGTCCACGCGGACTGCGACGGCGACACCCTGCTGCTCACCGTGGACCAGACCGGCCCCGCCTGCCACACGGGCACCCGCACCTGCTTCACCGGCCGCGAGCTCGTCATGCCGCCGGCCGCCGTCGACCCTGAGGAGGCCGCCCGATGACCGCCGCCACCACTCCCTCCCGTGCGGAGTTCCTGCGTCTGGCGGACACCGCCCGCGTGATCCCCGTGGTCCGCACGGTGCTGGCGGACGGCCTCACGCCGCTGGCGATCCATCGGCGCCTGGCCGGCTCCCGCCCCGGCACCTTCCTGATGGAGTCCGCCACCCCGGGCGCGGCGTGGTCCCGGTACAGCTTCATCGGGGCCGGCTCCGCCGTCACCCTGACCTCGCGGGACGGCGAGGCGCACTGGCAGGGCACCCCGCCCGAGGGGCTGCCCACGCAGGGCCGCGCCCTGGACGTGCTCGCGGCGTGCCTGCGCCTGCTGAGCACGGACGTGCGCGCCGAGGTCGGAGGCGTCCTGCCGCATCTCGTCTCCGGCATGGCCGGCTTCCTGGGGTGGAACACGGTCCGCGCGTGGGAGCGCCTGCCGCACCCGCCCGAGGACCACCTCGGCCTGCCCGACCTCGCGATGAACCTCGTCACCGACCTGGCCGTGCACGACGCCCTGGACGGCACCGTGACGCTGATCGCCAACGCGGTGAACGGCAACGGCCTGGCCACCGGCGCGGACCGCGCCTACGACGACGCGCTCGCCCGTCTGGACGCCATGGTCGAGCGCCTGACCGCCCCGGCCGCGGACCCGGTCAGCGACGTCCCGCGCCGCTGGCTCGAGGCGGACGCGGACGAGGTCGCCGCCCAGGCCGAGGACCGGTGGGGCGCCGAAGGCTTCCGGGAGGCCGTCGGGAAGGCCCAGCGGGCGATCCGCGACGGCGAGGTGTTCCAGGCCGTCGTCTCCCGCCGCCTCTCGGTCACCACGGACGCCACCGGTCTGGACGTGTACCGCGTCCTGCGCATGGTGAACCCGAGCCCCTACATGTACCTCTTCTCCTTCGAGACCCCGGACGGGGAGCCGTACGAGATCGTGGGCTCCTCGCCCGAGGCGCTCGTCACCGTGCGGGACCGCCGCGTGGTCACCCATCCGATCGCCGGCTCACGGCGGCGCGGGGCCACCGCGGAGGACGACCGCCTCCTCGGCAAGGACCTGCTGGAGGACGAGAAGGAGCGGGCCGAACACCTCATGCTCGTGGACCTCTCCCGCAACGACCTCTCGCGCGTGTGCCGCCCCGGCACCGTCGAGGTCACCCAGTTCATGGAGCTCGAGGCGTTCAGCCACATCCTCCACCTGGTCTCCCACGTGGAGGGCCGCATGCGCGACGATGTCGACGCGCTCGACGTCCTCCGCGCCGCCTTCCCCGCCGGCACGCTGTCCGGCGCCCCGAAGCCCCGCGCCCTGCAGCTGCTGGACGAGTGGGAGCCGACCGAGCGCGGGCCCTACGGCGGCGTCGTCGGCTACTTCGACCTGGCGGGCAACATGGACATGGCGATCAACATCCGCTCGGCCACGCTGCACCGCGGCCAGGCGCACGTGCAGGCCGGCGCCGGCATCGTCGCCGACTCCGATCCCGACGCCGAGACCGCCGAGACCGTCACCAAGGCGACGGCGCCGCTGCGGTCCGTGCTGACCGCGGGCGAGCTGGGGCAGGCGTGATGCGCCGCCGCACCGTGGTCCTCGCCGCGCTGGCCGCCGGCGGGCTCGTGCTGCTCACGGCGGGCCGCACCTGGGTGACCGCCACGGGCCTGTCCGGCGGGATCGCCTCCGAGGCGACGACGTCGGGCGGCGCCGCCGCGCCCGTCGCCACCGCCATGGCCCTGGTCGTGATGGCCGGTGCCCTCGCCCTGACCACCGCCCGGCGCCTCGGCGCCGTGATCGTCGGCGTGCTCATGGCGCTGGCTGGGGTCGTGATCGCCTCGACCTCGGTCACCGCCGCCCTGGATCCGGCGACGACGGCGGCCGCC
This sequence comes from Micrococcus sp. Alg238-R198, assembly GCF_900537135.1. Classification (NCBI taxonomy): domain Bacteria; kingdom Bacillati; phylum Actinomycetota; class Actinomycetes; order Micrococcales; family Micrococcaceae; genus Micrococcus; species Micrococcus sp. Alg238-R198. The sequence continues at coordinate 139,161 of NZ_UNRH01000001.1, read as the reverse complement.
GCGGTCGCCGACGCGACCGGGACCACTGCGCTCGCGCAGGACTACGCCGTGACGGCGTGGCCGTGGGTCGCGGCGGCCGGCGGCGTGCTCGCGGCGCTGTGCGGCGTCGTGGCGGCACTGGCGGGCCGTGGCTGGCGTTCGTCCCGGCGCTACGAGAAGGCGCCTGCGGCCTCCGAGCCCGGCCCGGCCGCCGCCGGGGAGCAGCCCGCGCAGTCCGCCCGCGAGGCGGCCCAGCGCCGGCGCGTGGACCAGATGGACGCGTGGGACGAGCTGTCCCGCGGCAACGACCCCACGTGAGCGCCCGTCTCTCGGACCGCCCCGCACCGCCCGGGTCGTCCCGGGTCACGCGGGCCCGGTCCCGTGCCCGCATGGCACAATGAGGGACAGTCGTCATGTACACCACGCACCAGTGAGGGACAGCCATGAGCCACACCGCGAACACCGCGCACACCGAGCCCACCACCCGTCGCGCCGCCCGCCGCGGCGCCGTCGAGGACGTCGTCGTCACCGAGGACGGCCTGGTGCTCAACGACCCGACCCACCTCGAGCTGCCGGGCCACGGCAACTCGCCCGGCGCGTGGGCCATGGTGGCGCTCGTGCTCGTCGGCTTCGTGGCCGGCTGCGTCGGCCTGCTCGCCGACTGGAGCGTCGTCGTGTGGATCGGGCTCGCCCTGATGGCCGTGGGCGTCGTCGTGGGCATCGTCGCCGGCAAGGCCGGCGCGGGTCGCGGCCAGCACGGTCACTGATCCGCGTGTCCGTCCTCCAGGAGATCATCGACGGCGTCCGCGAGGACCTCGAGCCACGTCGCCGTGCCCTGCCCGAGGCGCGCCTGGCCGAGCTGGTGGCCGCCGCCCCCGCGCCGCGTGACGCCCACGCGGCCCTGCACGGCGGACGCACCGACCCCGCGGGGATCCGGGTGATCTCCGAGGTGAAGCGGGCGAGCCCCTCCAAGGGCGCGCTCGCCGAGATCCCCGAGCCGGCCACCCTGGCCCGCGCGTACGAGCGCGGCGGCGCCAGCGCCGTCTCCGTGCTCACCGAGGCCCGCCGCTTCGGCGGCAGCCTGGCCGACCTGGACGCCGTGCGCGCCGCCGTCGATCTGCCGGTCCTGCGCAAGGACTTCACCGTCACCGAGTACCAGATCCACGAGGCCCGCGCCCACGGGGCCGACCTGGTCCTGCTGATCGTGGCCGCCCTCGACGACGCCGAGCTGGCCGGCTTCCTGCAGCTCACCGAGTCCCTGGGCATGCACGCCCTCGTGGAGGCCCACACGCCCGAGGAGATCGAGCGCGGCGTCGCCGCCGGCGCCCGCATCCTCGGCGTCAACGTGCGCAACCTCAAGACCCTGGACGTCGACCCGGCCCGCTACGCAGCGCTGGCCGACGGGCTGCCCGAGGACGTCGTCCGGGTCGCCGAGTCGGGCGTCGAGTCCGAGGAGCAGATCAAGGCCTACGCCGCCGCGGGCGCCGACGTCGTGCTCGTGGGCGAGGCCCTCGTGCGCCACGGCGCCCCCGAGGAGGCGCTGCGCGCGTTCCGCGCCGCGTCCCTCACCGTCCGCTGACCGAACCAGACCCGAGGAGCGTGGTCGCCATGAGCGCCGACCGTCCGAGCACCGAGCCCGCGATCGAGTTCGAGGGGCCCTATCAGGGTCAGGCCGGACCCTACTTCGGCGACTACGGCGGGCAGTGGATGCCCGAGTCCCTCATGGCCGCGCTGCAGGAGCTCACCCGCACCTACGAGCAGGCGCGGCAGGACCCCGCCTTCGAGGCCGAGCTGCGGACCCTGTTCCGGGACTACGTGAACCGGCCCTCCCTGCTGAGCGAGGTGCCGCGGTTCGCCGCGGACACCCCCGGGGTGCGCATCTTCCTCAAGCGCGAGGACCTCAACCACACCGGCTCGCACAAGATCAACAACGTGATCGGCCAGGCGCTGCTCGCCCGTCGCATGGGCAAGACGCGTCTGATCGCGGAGACCGGCGCCGGCCAGCACGGCGTGGCCACGGCGACGGCGGCCGCGCTGTTCGGCATGGAGTGCACCGTGTACATGGGGGAGGAGGACACCCGCCGCCAGGCCCTGAACGTGGCGCGCATGCAGATGCTCGGCGCCGAGGTGGTGCCCGTGGCGATCGGCGCCCGCACCCTGAAGGACGCGATCAACGAGGCCCTGCGGGACTGGGTCGCCTCCGTGGACAACACGCATTACCTGATGGGCACGGTCACGGGCCCGCACCCGTTCCCCGCCATGGTGCGCTACTTCCACTCCGTGATCGGCGAAGAGGCCCGCGAGCAGATCCTGGCGCAGGCCGGCCGCCTGCCGGACGCCGTCGCGGCGTGCGTGGGCGGCGGGTCCAACGCGATGGGCCTGTTCCACGGCTTCCTCGACGACCCTGAGGTGGAGCTCTACGGCTTCGAGGCCGGGGGCGAGGGCCTCGAGACCGGTCGCCACGCCGCGTCCATCACGCTCGGACGCACCGGCGTGCTGCACGGCGCCCGCACGTACCTGATGCAGGACGAGGACGGGCAGACGATCGACTCCCACTCGATCTCCGCCGGCCTGGACTACCCGGCCGTCGGCCCGGAGCACGCCTTCCTGCACGACACGGGCCGCGCCGTCTACGAGCCGGTCTCGGACACCGAGTGCATGGACGCCTTCCTCCGGCTCACGCGCACCGAGGGCATCACGCCCGCCATCGAGTCGGCCCACGCCCTGGCCGGTGCGCTGCGCCTGGCCCGCCGCTGGGCGGACGAGGGCCTCGTGGGGCCGGACGCCCCGGAGGGGGAGGAGCGGATCATCATCGTGAACCTCTCCGGCCGCGGGGACAAGGACGTCGCCACGGCGGCGGCCTGGTTCGGCCTCGGCACGGCCGCGGAGGAGAAGGACCCGCTCGAGGAGATGACCCCCGGAGAGGAGCAGTGACCGGCATGACCGTGCACTCCAAGACCGCCGCGGCCCTGGACGCCGCGAAGGCGGCCGGCCGCACCGGCCTCGTCGCCTTCCTGCCGGCCGGCTACCCGTCCGTGGACGAGTGCGTCGAGGCCGTCGTCGCCGCCGCGGAGAACGGCGCCGACGTCATCGAGCTGGGCCTGCCCTACACGGACCCCGTGATGGACGGCCCCGTGATCCAGGCCGCGACCCAGACGGCGCTGCAGGCGGGTTTCCGCGTGGCCGACGTCTTCGACATCATCCGACGGGTGACCCAGCGCACCGACGCCGCGGTGCTGGTGATGACCTACTGGAACCTCGTGGACCGCATGGGCGTCGACGAGTTCGCGCGCCGCCTCGCGGAGGCCGGGGGCGCCGGTCTCGTCACCCCTGACCTCGTGCCCGAGGAGGCCGGCGCCTGGATGGAGGCCTCGGACCGTCACGGCCTGGACCGCGTGTTCCTCACCGCGCCCTCGTCCACGGACGAGCGGGTGCGCCTCACCGTCGACTCCTCCCGCGGCTTCGTGTACGCCGTGTCGGTCATGGGCGTCACCGGCACCCGCGACGCGGTGTCCACCGTCGCCGAGACCGTGGTCCGCCGGGCTCAGGATGCCGGGGCGGAGCACGTGTGCGTCGGCCTCGGCGTCTCCCAGGCGGCGCACGTCCGCGAGATCGGCGCCTACGCCGACGGCGCGATCGTCGGCACGGCCCTGGTGCGCGCGCTGACGGACGGCGGGCCGCAGGCCGTGGGCACGCTGACCCGCGAGCTCGCCGCCGGCACGGTCCGAGAGGGCTGAGGGTGACCGCCGCCCTGGCCCCGCTCGCCGCCTTCCCCGCCCCCGGGTGGGACGGGTTCCAGCTGGGCCCGGTGAAGATCCACGCGTACGCGCTGTGCATCATCCTGGGCATCGTCCTGGCGCTGTGGCTCGCCGAGCGTCGGTGGCGCGCCCGCGGCGGCCCCGAGGACCGTGTGCTCGACATCGCCCTGTGGGCCATCCCGTTCGGCTTCGTGGGCGGTCGGCTCTACCACGTGTTCTCCTCACCGGACCGGTACTTCGGGCCCGGCTTCGACGGCACGGGCGACCCGATCCAGATCCTGTACGTGTGGAACGGTGGACTGGGCATCTGGGGCGCGATCGCCCTCGGCGCCGTGGGCGCGTGGATCGCGTGCCGCCGCTACGGGCTGCGGCTGACGGCCTTCGGCGACGTCGTCGCGCCGGGCATCCTGCTGGCCCAGGCCATCGGCCGGTGGGGCAACTGGTTCAACCAGGAGCTCTTCGGCGGCCCGACGACCCTGCCCTGGGGGCTCGAGGTCGACCCGGCCAGCCCGAACTTCCCGGCCGGCTACGCCCCGGACACGCTGTTCCACCCCACGTTCCTCTACGAGTGCCTGTGGAACCTGGCCGGGGTCGCGCTGCTGCTCCTCGTGGACCGCGCGCTGCACCTGCGCCACGGCCTCATGCTGTGGTCCTACGTCGCCTGGTACACCGCGGGCCGCACGTGGATCGAGATGCTGCGCATCGACGACGCCGAGATGGTCACGCTCTTCGGCGTCACCCAGCGGCTCAACGTGTGGACGTCCCTGCTGGTGTTCGTCATCGCCCTCGCGTTCATCGTCGGGATCCTGCTGCGCCATCGCGGCGCGGCCGCCGGCCCCCACGCCCACCAGAGCGTGTGGCGCGCCGGACACGCCCCCGAGGGCGACGACGGCGCCGCCGTCGCCGCGGGCCGCTCCGGGTCCCACGCCGTGGGCGCGGCGGAGGACGACGCCGTCCGGCGCTGACCCGCTCCCCGGCGCGCCCGCGAGGGGCGCCCGGGGCCCCGGTGTCCCACATGGTGGACATTCGGCGTGTCACAGAACGTCCGGTTCCGCACAGTGGGACGTCGCGCCCGGTAGCGTCTCTTCCACCTCGGGGCCGTCGGCCCCGAGCGTCGGGGCCAGCGCCGTCCCCGTCCGAGCCCCTGCTCTCCGGAAAGGACGGCACCATGCCCGTGGCATCCTCGCCCGCCTCGGCCCCCCGCGCGGGGGGACCGGTGGATCCCTTCGTCCGCTATGCGGACGTCCCCGCCGCCCAGGGCCTCTACGACCCGTCCCGGGAGACCGAGAACTGCGGCCTCGCCGTCATCGCCACCCTGCGGGGCACCCCGGGCCACGACATCGTCCAGCACGCGCTGACCGCCCTGCGCGCGCTCGAGCACCGCGGGGCGGTGGGCGCCGACGAGGGCACCGGCGACGGCGCCGGCCTGCTGACCCAGATCCCCGACGAGCTGTTCCGTGCCGTCGTCGACGCCGAGCTGCCCCCCGTGGGCGAGTACGTCGCCGGCACCGCCTTCCTGCCGCCCGTCGACGGCGAGCGCGCCGAGGCGAAGGAGGCCGTCGAGCGGCTGGCCGAGGAGGAGGGGCTGCAGGTCCTGGCGTGGCGCGAGGTGCCCACCGACCCCTCGGCCCTGGGCGTCGGCTCCCGGGCGGCCATGCCCGCGTTCGAGCAGCTGTTCCTGTCCCTGGCGGACGGTCAGGACGGCACCGAGCCGGGGCAGTCGCTGGACGTGCGGGCGTGGCGGGTGCGCCGCCGCGCCCAGTCCCGCGCCGGCGTCTATTTCCCCTCGCTCTCGTCCCAGACGATCGTCTACAAGGGCATGCTGACGACGGCCCAGCTGGAGCCGTTCTACCCGGACCTCTCCGACGAGCGGTTCACCACCCGGCTGGGCGTGGTCCACTCGCGGTTCTCCACCAACACCTTCCCCTCGTGGCCGCTGGCCCAGCCGTTCCGCACCATCGCGCACAACGGCGAGATCAACACGGTCAAGGGCAACCGCAACTGGATGCGCGCCCGTCAGGGCCAGCTCAAGCACCCGATGCTCGGCGAGGTCCCCGAGGACCTGTTCCCGCTGATCAGCCCCATCGGCTCGGACTCGGCCTCCTTCGACGAGGTCGCGGAGCTGCTCATGCTCTCCGGGCGCCCGCTCACCCAGGCGATCATGATGATGATCCCGGAGGCGTGGGAGAACCACGCGACCATGGACCCGGCCCGCCGCGCCTTCTACCAGTACCACTCCATGCTCATGGAGCCCTGGGACGGACCGGCCGCCGTCGCCTTCTCCGACGGCACCCAGGTGGGCGCCGTGCTGGACCGCAACGGCCTGCGCCCCGCCCGCTGGTGGGTCACCGACGACGGCCTCGTCGTCCTGGCCTCCGAGGTCGGCGTCGTGCCGATCGAGCCCTCGGCGGTGGTGCGCAAGGGGCGCGTGGCCCCGGGGCGCATGTTCCTCGTGGACACCGAGCAGGGCCGGATCATCGGCGACGACGAGATCAAGGCCGAGGTCGCCTCCGCCCAGCCGTGGGAGGACTGGGTGCGCCAGAACCTCCTGGACCTGGAGTCGCTCCCCGAGCGCGAGCACGTCCGCCACACCTCCGAGTCGATCCTGCAGCGTCAGCGCATCTTCGGGTACACCTCGGAGGAGCTGCGCATCCTCGTCGGGCCGATGGCCCAGACGGGCGCCGAGCCGCTCGGTGCGATGGGCACGGACACGCCCATCGCCGTCCTCGCCAAGCGGCCCCGGCTGCTCTTCGACTACTTCGTGCAGTCCTTCGCCCAGGTGACGAACCCGCCGCTCGACGCGATCCGCGAGGAGCAGGTGACCTCGATGCGCACCGCGATCGGCCCGCAGGGCAACGTGCTCTCCCTCGAGCAGGTGCGCACCCGCCAGGTCGACGTCCCGTTCCCCGTGATCGACAACGACCAGCTGGCCCGCATCCAGCACCTGCGCGACGCCGACGGCACCCGCCTGACCCTCAAGGTGAACGGCGTGTACCGGGTGGCCGGAGGCGTCGAGGAGCTCCGCGCCCAGCTGAAGGCGATCTGCGAGCAGGTCTCGGCCGCCGTCAACCGCGGCGTGGAGTACGTGGTGCTGTCCGACCGCGGCGCCACCGCCCAGTGGGCGCCGATCCCGTCCCTGCTGCTGACCTCCGCCGTGCACCACCACCTGCTGGCCTCGGCCAACCGCACCAAGAGCTCGCTGATCGTCGAGGCGGGCGACGTGCGCGAGGTCCACCATGTGGCCGTCCTGCTCGGCTACGGGGCCTCCGCGGTCAACCCGTACCTGGCCATGGAGTCCGCCGAGGAGCTCGTGCGCACGGGAGAGGTCTCGGGCGTCACCGCCGAGCAGGCCGTGGCGAACCTGATCAAGGCGCTCGGCAAGGGCGTCCAGAAGATCATGTCCAAAATGGGCATCTCCACGGTCGCCTCCTACACCGGCGCCCAGACGTTCGAGGCGCTCGGCCTGTCCCGGCGCTTCGTGGACCGCTACTTCGTGGGCACCACGAGCCCGCTCGACGGCGTGGGCATCGACGTCGTCGCCGCCGAGATCCAGGCGCGCCACGAGTTCGCGTATCCGCCGGACGGCAACGACATCAACCCGTACCGCGAGCTCGAGGTGGGCGGCGAGTACCAGTGGCGGCGCGAGGGCGCGCCGCACCTGTTCAACCCCGAGACCGTGTTCCGCCTCCAGCACTCCACGCGGGAGCGGCGCTACGACGTCTTCAAGGACTACACGCGTCGCGTGGACGACCAGGCGGAGGAGCTCATGACCCTGCGCGGGCTCATGCGCCTGCGCACGGGCGAGCGGCCGCCGGTGCCCGTCTCCGAGGTGGAGCCCGTCGAGTCGATCGTGCGCCGCTTCTCCACCGGCGCGATGTCCTACGGCTCCATCTCGCAGGAGGCGCACGAGACCCTCGCGATCGCCATGAACCGCCTCGGCGCCCGCTCGAACTCGGGCGAGGGCGGCGAGGACCCCGAGCGCCTGCTGGACCCGGAGCGCCGCTCGAAGATCAAGCAGATCGCCTCGGGCCGGTTCGGCGTCACCAGCCTGTACCTGGCCACCGCGACCGACCTGCAGATCAAGATGGCCCAGGGCGCCAAACCCGGCGAGGGCGGCCAGCTGATGGGGACCAAGGTGTACCCGTGGGTCGCCCGCACGCGGCACTCGACCCCGGGCGTCTCCCTGGTGTCGCCGCCGCCGCACCACGACATCTACTCGATCGAGGACCTGGCGCAGCTGATCCACGACCTCAAGCGGGCCAACCCGACCGCGCGGGTCCACGTCAAGCTCGTCTCCGAGTCCGGCGTGGGCACGGTGGCCGCGGGCGTCGCCAAGGCGCGCGCCGACGTCGTGCTCATCTCCGGCCACGACGGCGGAACGGGCGCCTCCCCGCTGAACTCCCTCAAGCACGCGGGCACCCCGTGGGAGATCGGCCTGGCCGAGGCGCAGCAGACGCTCATGCTCAACGGCCTGCGCGAGCGCGTCACCGTCCAGGTGGACGGGCAGCTCAAGACCGGCCGGGACGTCGTGATCGCCGCACTGCTCGGGGCCGAGGAGTTCGGCTTCGCGACCGCCCCGCTCGTGGTCTCCGGCTGCATCATGATGCGCGTGTGCCACCTGGACACGTGCCCCGTGGGCGTGGCCACCCAGAACCCCGAGCTGCGCGCGCGCTTCACGGGCAAGCCCGAGTTCGTCGTCAACTTCTTCGAGTTCATCGCGCAGGAGGTCCGCGAGCTGCTCTCGCAGCTGGGCTTCCGCACGCTCGACGAGGCGATCGGCCACCGCGAGCTGCTCGACGTGGACGCGGCCCTGCACCACTGGAAGTCCGAGGGCCTGGACCTCTCGGGCATCCTCGCGGACCCCTCCGTCGGCCGGCGTCCGGGCCACGAGGACGCGCCCATGCGCCGCACCACCGAGCAGGACCACGACCTCGCCTCCCACATCGACCACCGGTTCATCGCCCGGCTGGGGGACACGCTCACGACGGGCACGCCCGTCGTGATGGACGAGGCCGTCGTGAACACGGACCGGTCCGTGGGCACGCTGCTGGGCTACCACGTCACGAGCACGCGGCTCGCCGACGAGCTGGACGACGACACGATCACCGTGCGCCTGACGGGCGAGGCCGGCCAGTCCCTCGGCGCCTTCCTGCCCGCCGGCGTCACCCTGCGGCTCTCGGGCGACGCCAACGACTACGTCGGCAAGGGCCTGTCGGGGGGACGCGTGATCGTCCGCCCCGACGCCGAGGCCCCGTTCGTGGCCGAGGAGAACACCGTGGCCGGCAACGTGATCGGCTACGGCGCCACCTCGGGCCAGCTGTTCCTGCGCGGCCGCGTGGGGGAGCGGTTCCTCGTGCGCAACTCCGGCGCCACCGCGGTGGCCGAGGGCATCGGCGACCACGGCTTGGAGTACATGACCGGCGGTGAGGCGCTGATCCTCGGCGAGACCGGCCGCAACCTCGCCGCCGGCATGTCCGGCGGGCGGGCCTGGGTGCTGGACCTGGACCGGGAGGACCTGAACCCACTCGCCGTCCGCGAGGACGCCCTGATCCTCGAGGCGCCGTCCGCGCAGGACCGGCTGCGGATCGCCGAGCTGCTGGAGCTGCACCGCGCGGAGACGGGCTCCGCCGTCGCCGCCGCGCTGCTCGCCGACCTGCGGGCCGGCGGGGACGCCGCCGACGCCGCGTGGGACCGCTTCACGACCGTCCTGCCCCGGCAGTACGACCTCGTGCTGCGCACCCGTCAGGCCGCGACGGCCGAGGGACTCGACCCGGACGGGGAGGCCGTCTGGGACCGACTGCTGGAGGTGACCCGTGGCTGATCCGCGCGGATTCCTGAAGAACCGGGAGCGCGTCGAGCGCCCCACGCGTCCGGTGCCGGTGCGCATCATGGACTTCAAGGACGTGTACGTCCGCCAGGACGAGGCGATCGTGCGCACCCAGGCCGGCCGGTGCATGGACTGCGGCATCCCGTTCTGCCACTCCGGGTGCCCGCTGGGCAACCTCATCCCGGAGTGGAACGACCTGGTCCGGCGGAGACGCTGGGACGAGGCCGCCGCGCGACTGCACTCGACCAACAACTTCCCCGAGGTCACCGGGCGGATCTGCCCCGCCCCGTGCGAGGACTCCTGCACCCTGGGCATCAACCAGCCCGCGGTCACCATCAAGCAGACCGAGGTGGCGATCGCGGAGCAGATCTTCGACAACGACTGGCTCGAGCCGGTCGTGCCGGCCCGCCTGAACGGCCACACCGTGGCCGTCGTCGGCTCGGGCCCGGCGGGACTGGCCGCGGCGCAGCAGCTCACCCGCGCCGGCTTCACCGTGGTGGTCTACGAGCGCGACGAGCGCCTCGGCGGCCTGCTGCGGCTGGGCATCCCGGACTTCAAGCTGGAGAAGGACGTCCTGGACCGGCGCCTGGCGCAGATGGAGGCCGAGGGCACCCGGTTCCGCACCGGCGTGGAGATCGGCGTCGACCTGCCCTGGGACCAGCTCAAGGCCCGCTTCGACGCCGTGATCGTGGCGACCGGCGCCCCCGTGGCCCGCGAGCTGCCCGTCCCCGGCCGCGGCCTCGACGGGATCCACCTCGCCATGGACTACCTCGTGCAGTCCAACCGCGCGGTCGCCGGCGACGAGGTCCCGGACCAGATCTCCGCCGAGGGGCGCCACGTGGTGATCCTCGGCGGCGGCGACACTGGCGCGGACTGCATCGGCACCGCGCACCGCCAGGGGGCGGCGTCCGTGACGACGCTGGCGATCGGCCAGCAGCTGCCGGTCGAGCGCCCCGTCCACCAGCCGTGGCCCACGATCCCCAAGGTCCACCAGCAGACCACGGCCGACGCCGAGGGCGGCGCCCGCGCGCACCTTGCCTCCACGGTCGAGTTCCTCGGCGACGAGCACGGCCGCGTGCGCGCCCTGCGCGTGGCGGAGACCGAGTACCGCGAGGACGGCACGCGCGGGCCCAAGGCGGGCACCGAGCGCGAGGTCCAGGCGGACCTGGTGCTGCTGGCGCTGGGCTTCACCGGCATCGAGGAGGGGCTGCTCACGCAGCAGCTCGGCGTGCACGTGACACGCGGGCTCGTGGCCCGGAAGGACGGGTACGAGACCGACGAGCCGGGCGTGTTCGCGTGCGGCGACGCCGGGCGCGGCGCCTCCCTGGTGGTCTGGGCCATCGCCGAGGGGCGTGCGTGCGCGCAGGAGGTCGACGAGTCGCTCGAGCGCTGGTCCCGACTGCCGCACCCCGTGGACCCGGACGACCGCGGCCTCGTCCTCGGCTGAGTCCTCCGTCTCATCTTCCGACGCCACGCGGGCCCGCCCTCCACCGAGGGCGGGCCCGCCCCCTATCGTGGGTCGCATGCGACACGCGAAGATCATCGCCACCTTTGGGCCCGCCACCGACTCCGACGAGACCACCCGCGCCATCATCCGCGCGGGGGCGGACGTCGTCCGCCTCAACATGAGCCACGGCGACCACGCGGTGCATGAGACGTCCTACGAGCGGGTGCGTCGGCTGAGCGTGGAGGAGCGGCGCCCCGTCGCGATCTTCGCCGACCTCCAGGGTCCCAAGATCCGCCTCGGCCGCTTCACCGACGGCCCGCATCTGCTCGAGAGGGGCGATCGGATCACCATCACCACCCGGGACGTACCCGGGACCCGGGAGCTGGTGGGCACCACCCACAAGGGGCTGCCCGGGGACGTCGCCCCCGGTGACGTGCTGCTGGTGGACGACGGCAAGGTGCGCCTGCGCGCCGTCGAGGTCACGGACACGGACGTGCTGGCCGAGGTCGAGGTGCCGGGCATGGTCTCGAACAACAAGGGGATCAACCTGCCCGGCGTGGCGGTGAACGTGCCGGCCCTGTCCGAGAAGGACGAGCGGGACCTGCGCTGGGCGCTGCGCACCGGCGTGGACATGGTGGCGCTGTCCTTCGTGCGGGACGCCGCGGACGTGGACCGGGTGCACGAGATCATGGACGAGGAGGAGCGCCGGGTCCCGGTCATCGCGAAGATCGAGAAGCCCCAGGCGGTGGAGAACCTCGAGGCCATCGTGGACGCGTTCGACGCCGTCATGGTGGCCCGCGGCGACCTCGGCGTGGAGCTGCCGCTCGAGGACGTGCCCGTGGTGCAGAAGCGCGCGGTGGACCTCGCCCGCCGCTGGGCGAAGCCGGTCATCGTGGCCACGCAGGTGCTCGAGTCGATGATCGACAGCCCGCGCCCGACGCGCGCCGAGGCCTCGGACTGCGCCAACGCCGTGCTCGACGGCGCGGACGCCGTCATGCTCTCGGGCGAGACCTCAGTGGGCGCGTATCCGGTCGAGACGGTCCAGACGATGGCCCGGATCATCGAGTCCACCGAGACCCACGGCCTCGAGCTCATCCACCCGCTCGGCTCGCGTCCGCGCACGCGTGGCGGCGCGATCACCCGGGCCGCCGTCGAGGTCGCGAACCAGCTCGAGATCCCGTTCCTCGCCACGTTCACCGAGTCCGGCGACTCGGCCCGTCGGCTCAGCCGCCTGCGGCCGCGTCAGCCGATCTACGCGTTCACCCACCACGAGCACACGCACAACATCCTGTGCCTGACCTGGGGCGTCTACCCGAAGATGGTCCCGTTCCAGGACTCCACGGACAAGATGACCCTCCAGGTGGAGCAGTCGCTCACATCGGAGGGCATCGCCCAGCACGGCGACCTCGTGGTCATCGCCGCCGGGTCCCCTCCCGGGGCCGTGGGCTCCACGAACACGCTGCGCGTGCACCGCGTGGGCGACGACGCCGCGGGCGGCTCGTCCGCCGCCTCGCCGCAGACGCGCGAGCCGGTCGGCTTCTGGCCGGCCCGCTCCCCGCTCTGACGAGCGCGCGGGCGCCGCTCAGCCGACCTGGTCGATGACGGCCTGCGCGACCTCCCGCATGGTCAGGCGCCGGTCCATGGAGGTCTTCTGGATCCAGCGGAAGGACTCGGCCTCGGTCAGGCGCATCCGCTCCTGGAGCAGCGCCTTGGCCCGGTCCACGATCTTGCGGGTCTCCAGGCGGTCGCCCAGGTCCCGCACCTCGGCCTCGAGGCTGCGCAGCTCGTCGAAGCGGGCCACGGCCAGTTCGATGGCGGGGACCAGGTCGGCCTCGGTGAAGGGCTTGACCACGTAGGCCATGGCCCCGGCGGTCCGGGCGCGCTCCACCAGCTCGCGCTGGCTGAAGGCGGTCAGCATGACCACGGGGGCGAGCCGTTCCCCGGCGATCTCGCCCGCGGCCGCGATGCCGTCCATCACGGGCATCTTCACGTCCATCACCACGATGTCCGGGCGGTGCTCGCGCACGGCCTCGACGGCGGCGCGGCCGTCGCCGGCCTCGGCGACCACCCGGTATCCCGCCCCGGTGAGCACCTCCACCAGGTCGAGGCGGATCAGGGTCTCGTCCTCGGCGACGACGGCCCGCAGGCCGGTCTCCTCGGGAGGCGTCAGCGTGGACACGGCAGCTCCTTCGTGCGGGCCGGGACGGCGTCGGTGTGGCGCCGCTGGTGGTCCACCAGGCTACCGTGCGCCATGGGCGCGGCGCGGGCGCGGCGGCGGGGACCCCCCGCCGGAAGGCCGGGGACGCCGGGTCGGGGCGCTGATAGGGTGATCGAGTCCCGCCTCCGGGCGGCACTGCCCGAATGGTGGAATCGGTAGACACGCCGCACTCAAAATGCGGTGCCGAGAGGCGTGTGGGTTCGAGTCCCACTTCGGGCACCGTCGGCGCGCGGCCACCCGCCGTGGGCGCCGTGTCCGTGACCGATCGACCCGAGATGAGTGGTGTCCTGTGCTCCTGACCAGCCTCCTGCTGACCCTCCTCTCGGTGGTGGCGGCCGTCCCGGCCTCCCGGGCGCTGGGCAGGGACGCGGGCTGGGTCCTGGCCGCACCCCTGCTGGCCGCGGCCGGCGTGCTGATCGCGGCGTGGACGGGCGGCGTCCGGACGGAGCACCATCCGTGGATCCCCGCGGTCGGGGTGGACCTCGACCTCCGGCTGAACGGCCTGGCCCTCGTGTTCGCCATGATCGTCCTCGTCATCGGCGCGGCGATCCTCGCCTACTCCAGCCGGTACCTCAGCCGGGACCGCGCGGAGAGCCGCCCCGGCTCCTTCTACCTGCTGATGACCGCGTTCGCGGCGTCGATGCTGCTGCTGGTGCTCGCCGACAACATCGTGGTCCTCTTCGTCGCGTGGGAGTTCACCTCCTTCACCTCCTTCTTCCTCATCGGGCGCTCGGGGGACCACGCCCGCGACCCCGCGATCCGGACCCTGCTCGTGACCGTGGGCGGCGGCCTCGCGCTGCTGGCCGCCGTCGCCCTCATGGCCGTGCGGACCGGCACTGCCTCGCTGTCCGGGGTGTTGGCCTCGGACGTGTGGTCCGAGGCGGGCTTCACCACCACGGTCGCCGTCCTGCTGGCGGTGGCCGCGTTCACCAAGTCCGCCCAGTTCCCGTTCCAGGCGTGGCTGCCGGACTCCATGGTGGCCATCTCCCCGGTCTCCGCCTACCTGCACGCCGCGGCGATGGTCAAGGCCGGCATCTTCCTGCTGCTGGTGTTCAGCCCGGTCCTGGCCGGGAACCCGGTGTGGTCCGCGCTGTTGATCGGCTCGGGCCTCATTACGGCCCTGCTGGGCGCCGTCTCCGCGATCCGTCGCCACGACCTCAAGGGTCTGCTGGCCTACTCCACGATGAGCCAGTTGGGCCTGCTGGTGACCGCCATCGGCATCGGCACCCCCGTCGCGCTTACCGCGGCGATCGTGCACACCGTGGCGCACGCGCTGTTCAAGTCGGCGCTGTTCATGCTGATCGGCGTGGTCGACCACGAGGCCGGCACCCGCGACCTGCGAGAGCTCGCGGCCCGCCACGTGCGCATGCCGGTCACCGGCACGGCGATCGCCGTCGCCGCCCTGTCGATGGCGGGCATCCCGCCGCTGTTCGGCTTCATCTCCAAGGAGGGCCTGGTCGAGGCCGCTCTCGGGACCCCCGGTCCCGCATGGCTCCCCGTCCTCGTCACCGCCGGCATCGCCCTGACCTCCGTGTTCACCGTGGCCTACTCCGGCCGTCTCGTGCTCGGCGCCCTGGGCCTCTGGGGTCCAAGCCCGGACGGGGCCGCCCATTCGTGGCCGACCGGCCGGGAGGACGAGGTCCACGAGGCTCCTGCCACCTTCTGGGGCGTGCCCGTGCTGGCCGCGGCCGCGGGCGTGGCCCTGGGCCTGCTGCCCGGTGTGCTGGACACCCCCGTCTCCTACGCGGCCGAGGCCGCCTCCGGCGCGGAGGTGCACGCGCACCTGGCGCTGTGGCACGGCGTGAACACGGCCCTGCTCGTCTCCGCCGCCATCATCGTGCTCGGTCTGCTGCTGGTGGCCTTGCGCCGCCCGGTGGAGCGCGTGGCCTCCCACGCCGCCCTGCCGTTCTCCGCCCTGGATGCGGTGGACGAGGTTCGGCACCGGCTGATCGGCGTCGGCGCGGTCGTCTCGCGCGCCTCCGGCACCCTGGCTCCCCGCCCCCACCTCCTCATCCCCGCCCTGGTCCTGGGGCTCCTCGCCGTGGCCGGTGTCGCCACGATCGAGGATTTGCCCGCCGTCGTCGGCCAGCCCTCGCGCTGGCACGACTGGGTGCTGGTCGTCTTGGTGGGTGCCGGCGTGATCGCCACCATCCGCGCCAAGACGCGCATCGCCGCCATGGTGGTGGTCGGCGTCGTAGGGTTCGGCATGACCCTGTGGTTCCTCACCCTCGGCGCCGTGGACGTGGCCCTGACCCAGCTGATGGTCGAGGTGCTCACGGTGTGCGTCATGGTGCTGCTGCTGCGCCGCCTGCCCGCCCGCTTCAGCGACGAGCCGACCCCGCGCAGGATGCAGGCGGTCCTCGCCGCCTCCGTCGCCGGCGTCGCCGCGACCCTGGGCGTGCTCGCGTTCACCGGCCGCTCCAGCATGTCGGAGATCGCCCACTTCTACCTGACCCAGAGCTATGCCCAGGCTGGGGGGACCAACGTGGTGAACGTGATCCTCGTGGACTTCCGCGCCGTGGACACGTGGGGCGAGATGACCGTGCTCGGGGCGACGGCGCTGACCATCGCGGCCCTGTTGCTCAACCGTCGGCCGACGCCTCCACAGCCCTCCGCCGTGGACATGCGCTCCCCACTCGCCCACGTGCGCGAGAACCTCGTCCACATCCGGGTGTTCGGCCGTGTCTTCGGCGTGCTGATCATCCTGCTGTCCGCGTTCCTGCTGCTGCGCGGGCACTACGAGCCCGGCGGCGGCTTCATCGCCGCACTGGTCGCCGGTGCCGGCTACGCCCTGCTCTACCTGGCCGCCGACTCGGACACGGCCCCGGAGTTGCGGTGGCCGTACCTGGCCTTCATCGGCTCGGGCATCGCCGTCGGCACCGCGACGGGGATCGTCGGTTACCTCACCGGCAAGGGCTTCCTCGGAGCCGCGGGAGTGAAGGTCCTGGACTACGGGCTCTCCACCACGCTCGCGTTCGACATGGGCGTGTACCTGGCCGTGATCGGCCTGATCGTGGCCGCGTTCTCCCTGCTCGGCCCCGAGCGGCCGGGTGAGGACCCGCTCCGCGCCTCGAGCCGTGACCCCGGCGTCGCGCCGGCGGCCCCGTCCTCCGATCCCTCGGCCCCGACCACCACGACTGCACGAGAGGAGGTCACCCGATGACCGTCGCCCTTACCGTGGGACTTCTGACCTTCGGCGCGTTCTACCTGTTCTCCAAGCGCGAGCTGCTGCGCGTGATCCTCGGCATGGTCCTGCTGGGCCACGCCGCCAACCTGGCCATCATCGCCGCGGGCGGCACCGACCGCCGCGGGCTGCCCTTCGCGGGGACCTCAGACGTCGAGGTGCAGGCCGATGCCCTGCCGCAGGCCTTCGTCCTGACCGCTATCGTGATCGCCTTCGCGATCACCGTGCTGCTGCTCGCGCTGGCCGTCACCGGGCGCGCGGACGACGCGGTGGCCTCGCCGGGGGAGACCCGCGACTCCCTGGAGCAGGCCGCCGCCGACGCACGCTTCCCGCGCGAGGAGCGGCACGCCGCGGCCGGCCGGATCGCGCAGCACTACGCCGGCCAGGGCCCGGAGGTGCGTCGATGAGCGCCGTCCCGCTGGGCCAGCTGCTGCCCCTCTTCGCCGCCGTCCCGCTGCTGTCCGCCGGTCTGCTCGTGCTGGCGGGGGAGCGTCCCCGCCTCCACCGGGCAGTCCTGTTCGCGGTGCTCGGACTCGTCACCACCGGCGGGCTGGCCCTGGGCGTCCACGCCCTCGACGGGTCCGTGCTCGCCACCTCGCTGGGCGGCTGGCCCGGGGGCATCGGGATCGGCTTCGCAGCGGACATGCTGTCCGCCCTGATGCTCGTGCTCACGAGCGCCCTCACGATCGTGGGCGCGGCGTTCGCCTACGGCTCCCGCGTCGCTAACTCCCAGTTCTTCGCCCCGCTGCTCCTGATCCTCATCGGCGGAGTCAACGGCGCCCTGCTGACGGCGGACCTGTTCAACCTGTTCGTGTTCATCGAGGTCATGTTGGTGCCCAGCTACGGCCTCTACGTCCTCTCCGCCAACCGCCGTGAGCCCCTGCGCCGAGTGGACGGGGCGCGGCTGTACGTCACCCTCAACCTGCTAACCTCCACGATCCTCCTGGTCGGCGTCGGCTTCGTCTACGGGCTGACCGGCTCGGTGAACCTCGCGATGCTCGCCGGGTCCGCCGCGGCGGACCCACGCATCGCGATCGCCGCGGGCATGGTGCTGTTCGCACTGTCCATCAAGGCCTCGGTGGCCCCGCTGCACGGCTGGCTGGCCTGGGCGTACTCCTCGACCTCCCCGGCGGTGACGGCCCTCTTCGCCGCCCTGCACACCAAGGTCGCCGTGTACGGGCTCTACCGGATCTACTCCGTCATGTACGACGGCGATGCGCGTCTGCTGCCGCTCATCCTGGTCCTGTCCCTCGCCACCCTCGTGGTGGGTGCGCTCGCCTCGGTCGGTGAGCACGGTGTGCGCGCCGTGTTGTCGTGGCAGATGGTGAGCGGCATCGGCGGCATCCTCGTCGGACTCGGGCTCTCCACGCGCCTGGGTCTCGCGGCGGGCCTGTTCTACCTCGTGCACCACATGGTGGCGATGGGCTGCCTCCTGATGGCGGCCGGCGCGATCGAGGTGCGCTACGGCACCGGCCGTCTCGCGGACCTGCAGGGCCTGGCCCGGCGCGAGCCGCTGATCGCCGTCGCCTTCTTCGTGGGCCTGCTCTCCCTGGTCGGCATCCCGCCCTTCTCCGGGTTCGTGGGCAAGCTCATGCTCGTCAGCGCCGGCCTGGACGCCGGCCGCGGTGTCACCGCTGCGCTGGTGCTGGGCGCCTCCCTGGTGAGCCTGTGGGCTCTGCTGCGGGTGTGGGACGCCTGGTTCTGGGGCGCTCCGACGGCCCCACACGGGCACCGCGAGCGCCTGGCCACCGCGGCCATGCCCATCGTGGGCCGGGCGGGCTCCGTGCCGTCGCCCTCCGGCCGCGGCTCGAGCACCGACCACGAGCGCACCGAGTCGTGGGCCTCGCAGGAAACCCTCGATCCGCCCACGGGCGTGCTGCCGGTGACCGTGGATCCGGACGAGGACGTCACGCGCTCCCGCATCCCAGGCCGGCTGGCCGCCCCCGCCGTCGTCCTAGCTATGGCCACCCTCGCCCTCGGGCTCGGCGGTCAGGCCCTGTGGACCGTCACCGACCTCGCGGCTCAGGGCCTGATGGACCCCAGCAGGTACATCGAGGCGGTGCTCAACCCATGAGCACCGCACTCCCGCAGCCTCCGGAAGGAGACGCCCCCATGCACACCGTCGCCCCCGCCGACGGGACCGTCGACCTGGCGCCCGGCACGGCCTCCGCCGTGTCCTGGCCTTGGCGGTGGCTCGTGTTCTGGTGCTGGTACGCGTGGGCCCTGGTGACCTCTTCGAAGGCGGTCATCAAGGACCTCGTCACCCCCGGCGTCCAGGCGCGCTCGGGCATCGCCCGCGTGCGCAGCAACTGCCGCACGGACGCCGAGGTCACCCTGCTCTCGGCGCTGATCACCCTGACGCCCGGCACGTTGACGCTGGGCACCCGGCGTGCCGGCGCCGTCGGTGACGAGGACGGTGACCCGGACGCGCGGCGCCTGCTCTACGTGCACGGCCTGTACGCTGACGACGCCGACGCCCTGCGCGCGGAGATCCACGACATGGAGGCGCGCATGCTCCACGCGATGCGGAAGACGGGGGTGGCATGATGCCCTTCGCCTACGACTGGTCCCTGGTGGGGATCGACCTGGCCATCGCGCTGCTGACCGTGTCGGCGCTCGTGTCCGCGTACCGGATCGTGGTGGGCCCGCTCGACGCGGACCGCGCGGTCTCGGGCGACCTGCTCACGTTCAGCGTGCTCGGGATGCTCGTGCTGTTCGGCGTCCGGGCGGACAACCCGTGGACGTTCGACTTGGTCCTGATCGCCGCGGTCGTGGCCTTCCTGTCCGGCATGTCCCTGGCCCGCGCGCTCACGCGCGGCAAGCGTTGAGGAGGTCGCACCCGTGGACGTCGTCCTGACCGCCGCCGGCTCCGTGCTCGTGGTGATCGGAGCCCTTGCGTTCGTCACCGCGGGACTCGGTCTGATCCGGTTCCCCGACCCCTACACCCGCGTCTCCGCCGTGGGCACCGCCGGCGGCGTCGGGATGATCCTGATCGTGGTGGGCGCCCTGCTACTGGCCCCGGGGGTGGCCGCGTTCGTGAAGGTGGCCCTGATCGTGGTGCTGCAGCTGGGCTCGGCCTCGGTGGCCACGATGGCCCTGGCCCGTTCGGCCTATCTCACGGGGGTGCCCATGAACCCCGGGCACTACGACGAGCTCGCCGAGGACACCCCGGGGCGCGAGCACGGCGAGCCCGCTCCCCGCGCGCCGGACGAGGTCTGAGACCGCCCGCACGCGGCGTCGGCCCGGCCCGTCCCGTCTCCCGGGGCGGGCCGTGCCGCCTCAGGGGCGCGGCGCCAGGACCAGGTTGGTGATGCGGGCGGTCGAGAGCCGCCGGCCCTGCTCGTCCGTCATCACCACCTCATGGGTGACGAGGGTGCCGCCCAGGTGGACGGCGGTCGCGGTGCCGGTCACGAGGCCCGAGCGGACGGCCCGGTGGTGCGTGGCGCTGATCTCGACCCCGACGACGTTGCGGTCCGGCCCGGCGTGGATCTTCGCGGCCATCGAGCCCAGGGACTCGGCGAGCACGAGGTGGGCGCCGCCGTGCAGCAGCCCGACGGGCTGCTCGTTGCCCGCCACGGGCAGGGTGGCGACGGCTCGCTCGGCCGTGAGCTCGAGGAAGCGCAGACCCATCTTCTGGGCGAGGGGGCTGATCGCCGCGCCGCCGAGGGCGGTGACAAGCTCGGGCGTCAGACCGGCCTCGGCGCAGGCCGCCTCCAGCTCGGCGGGGCTCAGCTCGGGGGTGACGCCGGGGCGGTACACGCGCTCGGAGGCGGCGGGGGTGGTCTCGGTGTGCTCACTCATGAGCACTAGGCTGGCACACGCGACCGGCGCGCCCCGCGCCGCGCGCCGAGAGGAGACGTGAGCACCCATGGCGGCAGATCCGACCCCAGAGGCCCCGCAGCGGCTGCTGGTCCTGGACGGGCACTCGATGGCGTTCCGCGCGTTCTACGCGCTGCCCGCCGAGAACTTCGCCACGGACACGGGCCAGCACACGAACGCCGTGTACGGCTTCACCGCCATGCTCCTGACCATGATCCGGCAGCAGCGGCCCACGCACGTGGCCGTGGCGTTCGACCTCTCCGGGCCCACGTTCCGCTCCGAGGAGTACGGTGAGTACAAGGCCGGCCGCTCCGAGACGCCCGCGGAGTTCGCGGGCCAGATCGAGCTGACCGTGAAGGTCATGGAGGCCCTGGGCATCCCCACGCTCACGCTGGAGGGCTACGAGGCCGACGACATCGTGGCCACTCTGTCCGCGCGCGCCGAGGAGGCGGGGTGGGAGGCCGTCGTCGTCTCCGGTGACCGGGACGCGTTCCAGCTCATCTCCGAGCGCACCACCGTGCTCTACCCCAAGAAGGGCGTCTCCGACATCCCGCCGATGGATGCGGACGCCGTCATGGCCAAGTACGGGGTCGCCCCCGCCCAGTACCCCGAGCTCGCGGCCCTCGTCGGCGAGGCCGCGGACAACCTGCCCGGCGTGCCCGGCGTCGGTCCCGGGTTCGCCGCGAAATGGCTGAAGCAGTACGGGGACCTCGACGGCGTGCTCGCACACGCGCACGAGATCACGGGCAAGAAGGGGGAGGCGCTGCGCGAGCATCTCGAGGACGTGCGCCGCAACCGCCGCCTCAACGCCCTCGTGCGCGACCTCGACCTGCCGATCGGGCTCGAGGCAATGCGGCTCGAGATGCCCGAGCGCGAGCCCGTGGAGGAGCTGTTCGACGCGCTGCAGTTCAACCGCATCCGGGAGCGCGTGTTCGAGGTGTTCGGCGAGCGGGTGGGCGAGGACGCGCCGCCCCCCGAGGTCGAGGCCGCCCCGGAGTTCACCGAGGCGACGACGGCCGAGGACGTGCGATCCTTCCTCGCCGCCGAGGCCGGCAACCTGCTCGGCGTCCACGTGGACGTCGAGGGCCCGGCCCTGCTGCCCCGCCGCAAGGTGCCCGTGCCCGGCACGTTCGGCACGCCCGTCGGCGTCGCGCTGGTGGGCGAGCACGCGGGCCTGCACGTCACCCTCGACGGCGACGCCCCGGACCCGGCGCTGGTGGCCGCCGTGCGCGAGGCCCTGGGCGAGGGCGGACTGGCCAAGGCCGTGCACGACCTCAAGCGCACGCTCAAGGCGCTGGCCGCGCCCACCGAGGGCGACGGGCTCGGCCCGGACGCGGCCCTGGACGGCGTGGTGGACGACGTGCTGCTCTCGGCCTACCTGATCCAGCCGGACCGGCGGGACACCTCGCTCGAGGCGCTGGCGGAGGCGCATCTGCACACCCCCCTCACCGCCCCGCGCGAGTCCGCTCAGCAGCGGGCGCAGGGGTCGTTCGACCTCGACGGAGGTCAAGCCGCCGCCGAACGGGCGGACCGCGCCGCGGACGCCGTGCGGGCCGCCTGGGTGGTGCGCCGTCTCTCGACCCAGTTCACGCCCCAGGTGCTCGACCGCGGGGCCCAGCGGCTGCTGCAGGAGCTCGAGATCCCGCTCTCGCGGCTGCTCGCCCGGATGGAGCTGACCGGCATCGCCGTCGACGTCGACGCCCTGACCGGCCTGCGCGAGGACTTCACCGACGCCGCCGACGCCGCCAAGGAGTCCGCGTGGGCGTCCGTCGCGGAGGAGACCGGCGGGATGCAGGTCAACCTCGGCTCGCCCAAGCAGCTGCAGGAGGTGCTGTTCGAGCGGCTCAACATGCCGCGCACGCGCAAGACGAAGACCGGCTACTCCACGGACGTGGACTCGCTGCAGGACCTGCTCGAGCAGACCCGGCACCCGTTCCTCGAGAACCTGATGGCCCACCGTGACGCCACGAAGCTCCGGCAGACCGTGGAGGGGCTGCTCGAGACCGTCGCCCCGGACGGCCGCATCCACACCACCTACTCGCAGACCGCCGCCGCCACGGGCCGGCTGTCTTCGCTGCACCCGAACCTCCAGAACATCCCGGTGCGCACCGAGGCGGGCCGCCGCATCCGTGAGGTGTTCGTGGCGGACGAGGTGGCCGGCGAGCAGGCCGTGCTGCTCTCGGCCGACTACTCCCAGATCGAGATGCGCATCATGGCGCACCTGTCCGAGGACGAGGGGCTGATCCAGGCCTTCCGCGAGGGCGAGGACCTGCACTCGTTCGTCGGCTCGCAGGTGTTCGGCGTGGACCCGGACGACGTCACCGCCGAGCAGCGCGCCAAGGTGAAGGCGATGAGCTACGGCCTGGCCTACGGGCTGTCCTCCTTCGGGCTGTCCAAGCAGCTGAAGATCTCGGTGGACGAGGCGCGCGGCCTCATGAAGGGCTACTTCGACCGCTTCGGCGGCGTGCGCGACTACCTGCGCGACGTCGTCGCGCAGGCCCGACAGGACGGGTACACCTCGACGATCGAGGGGCGCCGCCGCTACCTCCCGGACCTCAGCTCGGACAACCGTCAGCTGCGGGACATGGCCGAGCGCGCCGCGCTCAACGCCCCCATCCAGGGCTCGGCCGCGGACATCATCAAGCGCGCGATGCTCGACGTGCAGGCCGGCCTCGAGGAGCACGGGCTGGCCTCGCGCCTGCTGCTGCAGGTCCACGACGAGCTCATCCTCGAGGTCCCGGCCGCCGAGCTCGAGAAGGCCACGGCGCTCCTGAAGGAGCGGATGGGCCGGGCCGCCGAGCTCTCCGTGCCGCTCGACGTGCACGTCGGCCAGGGAAGGAGCTGGCATGACGCCGCACACTGACGCGCCGGAGGGTCCGTCGCTGCGGCGGCTGGCCGACGCCGCCGAGGACCGGCTCGGCGAGCACGGCCTCGCGCTGCGTGACCTCGGGGTCCTCGGCCCCGAGGACCCCGCCGCATCGCACTTCGCGGCCGCGGTCGAACGGGGCTTCTACGAGACGGTGCCCACGGGCGCCGCGCTCCGCCAGCAGCTCGAGGCCCACGCGGCCGACGGACGGCGCCGGCTCGGCGTCTACGCGCCGGGGGACGACCCGGCGGCCCGCCGCCCCGCCGCCACCTTCGAGGACTTCGTGCAGCCGCTGACCACGTCGCCCGGCCGCACCGTCGACGCCTGGCTGATCACCGACGTGACCGTCTCGCCGGACGCCCGCCGGCGCGGCGTGCTGCGGGCCATGATGCTCAGGTCCCTCGCGGACGCCCGCGACGCCGGCCTGTGCGCGGCCGCCCTGACCGCGACCGAGGCCGCCATCTACGGCCGCTTCGGCTTCGGGGCCGCCACCCGGTGGCACGCCGTGCGGATCGACGTCTCGGGCGCCCCCGCGTTCACGGGCGCCCCGGCCGGCGGGCGGGTCACGGTCGAGGAGCCGCGGGAGATCCCCGGCCTCGTGGACGAGCTGTACGGGCGGGTGCTGCCGGCCACCCCGGGCTCGGTCCAGCGGACCTCGTTCAGCGTGCCTCGCTGGGAGGACCGCGAGGCGAGTCGGAACGAGGGGCGCGGCTCGGGGCTGTACGCGGCGGTCCACCGCGACGACGACGGGCGGGTCCAGGGCGTCGCGCTGTATCGGTTCGAGGGCTGGGAGAAGGAGCCGCCCACGATCACCGTCACCGCGTTCCTCGCGGCGACCGCCGACGCGCGGCGCGGGCTCGTCCACCACCTGGCCCGGCTGGACCTGGTCGAGCGGATCGAGTGGGGCCGCGCACCCGAGCCCGGTTGGCTCGAGGCGCTCTTCGTCGACGAGCGGCGGGTGAGCCGGCACCGCGGCTCCGACGACCTGTACCTGCGGGTCCTGAACCTGCCCGCCGCCATGGCGGCCCGTGGCTGGGCGGGCGACGGGGAGGTCGTCGTCGCCGTCGAGGACGCGCTCGGCGCGATCGACGGGACGTGGCGGCTCACCGTCCGCCAGGGGCGCGGCGCCGCCGAGCGGCTGGGCCCCGCGGCCGACGCCGTCCGCATGGGCGCGGGGCTCCGGCTCGACGCGGCCCGGTTCTCCGCGCTCTGGCTCGGCGGGCACTCCCGCGGGGCCGGCGCCGCGGTGCTGGCGGAGGCCGGTGTCGTGGCGGAGCTGCGGGCCGGCGCGGCGGAGGCGTTCGACGGGCTTGTGCGACCCAGCCGACCCCTGCACACCCTCGTCGGCTTCTGATACGCTGGACGAGCACATTCGTGCGCGTTTGATACATGTCCATCACGACCCACGCCGGGTGGGGCCCCTCTGGTGCCCGGATGCCGCCCACCGGCGGCATCGATCCCGACGTGACCCCCGATCCCAACGGAGTCCCTCCTACATGACCACCACTTCCAACGCCCCGCAGGTCGCCATCAACGACATCGGCTCTGCCGAGGACCTGCTCGCCGCCATCGACGCGACCATCAAGTACTTCAACGATGGCGACCTCGTCGAGGGCACCGTCGTCAAGGTGGACCGCGACGAGGTCCTGCTCGACATCGGCTACAAGACCGAGGGCGTCATCCCGTCCCGCGAGCTGTCCATCAAGCACGACGTGGACCCGGACGAGGTCGTGGCCGTGGGCGACACCGTCGAGGCCCTGGTCCTCACCAAGGAGGACAAGGAGGGTCGCCTGATCCTCTCGAAGAAGCGCGCCCAGTACGAGCGCGCCTGGGGCGACATCGAGAAGATCAAGGAGGAGGACGGCGTCGTCGAGGGCACCGTCATCGAGGTGGTCAAGGGCGGCCTCATCCTCGACATCGGCCTGCGCGGCTTCCTCCCGGCCTCCCTCGTGGAGATGCGCCGCGTGCGCGACCTGGCCCCCTACATCGGCCAGAAGCTCGAGGCGAAGATCATCGAGCTGGACAAGAACCGCAACAACGTGGTCCTGTCCCGCCGCGCCTGGCTCGAGCAGACCCAGTCCGAGGTCCGCTCCAACTTCCTCCACAAGCTGGAGAAGGGCCAGGTCCGCAACGGCACCGTGTCCTCCATCGTCAACTTCGGCGCCTTCGTGGACCTGGGCGGCGTGGACGGCCTCGTGCACGTCTCCGAGCTGTCCTGGAAGCACATCGACCACCCGTCCGAGGTCGTCGAGGTGGGCCAGGAGGTCACCGTCGAGGTCCTCGAGGTGGACATGGACCGCGAGCGTGTCTCCCTGTCGCTGAAGGCGACCCAGGAGGACCCGTGGCAGCTCTTCGCCCGCACCCACGCCCTCGGCCAGGTCGTGCCGGGCAAGGTCACCAAGCTCGTGCCGTTCGGTGCGTTCGTCCGCGTGGAGGACGGCATCGAGGGCCTCGTGCACATCTCGGAGCTGGCCTCGCGCCACATCGACACCGCCGAGCAGGTCGTGTCGGTCAACGACGAGCTGTTCGTCAAGGTCATCGACATCGACCTCGAGCGTCGCCGCATCTCCCTGTCCCTCAAGCAGGCCAACGAGGGCGTGGACCCCGAGGGCACCGAGTTCGACCCGGCGCTCTACGGCATGGCCGCGGAGTACGACGAGGAGGGCAACTACAAGTACCCCGAGGGCTTCGACGTCGAGACCAACGAGTGGATGGAGGGCTTCGAGACCGAGCGCGCCGCCTGGGAGCAGCAGTACGCCGACGCTCAGGCCCGCTGGGAGGCCCACAAGGAGCAGGTGCGCCGCTCCCTCCAGGAGGAGGCCACCGCCGGCGCCGACGCCGGTGCGGGCCTGGGCGGCTCGTCCTACTCCTCCGAGGCCCCGTCCTCGGACGGAGGCACCCTGGCCTCCGACGAGGCCCTCGCCGCCCTGCGCGAGAAGCTCACCGGCAACTGATCGCCGCGGTGCGTGACCGTCCCTGACGGCCCGCGCCGAGCACCCGACGCCCCGTCCCTCCCTCCGGAGGGGCGGGGCGTCGTCGCGTCCCGGGGGGCTGGCCGTGGGGGAGCGGACGGGACCCGACGGCCGCGCTCAGCGGCGCTCGGAGACCGTCACGGTGAACGTGCGGTCGCGCGCCGTCTGCCGGGTCGGCCCGACGAGGTCCTCCAGCACCGGCCGGTACCGCAGGTGCGAGTTCCAGACGCACCACAGCCGGCCGCCCGGCTCCAGCACCCGCGCCGCGGCCGCCACCAGCCGGTGGGCCACGGAGGGGTCCACGGCGTTGCCGTCGTGGAACGGGGGATTCAGGAGCACGCACTCCTCCGTCCCGTCCGGCCACGTGGTCAGGGCGTCGTCGCGCACGGCCCGGACGCGGTCCGCCACGCGGTTCGCGCGGGCCGTGGCGAGCGTCGAGGCGACCGCCACGGCGGACTGGTCGGTGGCCAGCACGGTGACGTGCGGCCACAGCCGCGCCGCCCCGACCGAGAGCAGCCCGTTGCCGCACCCCAGGTCCACGGCGCGCCCCGGCGGGCGCGGGTCGTCGGCGAGCGAGGTGAGCAGCAGACGGGTGCCCGGGTCGGCGGCGGCTCCGCCGAAGGTGCCGGCGTGGGCCACCAGGTGCAGGCGCCCCACGCCGGGGACGTCGCGGTCGGCCTCCTCCGGCGGCCGGGGGGTCACGCCGGGACGTGGGCCCCGGGCCGTGAGCACGCGCGCCTTGCGGCGTCCCCGTCCGGCGACGACGTCCTCGAACGCCGCGCCGAGCACCGCGTTCATGCGCGGACTCATGTGCTTGTCGCGGCCGCCGGCCAGCAGGACCACGCCGGGGTCGGCCACGGCTGCGACGATCCGGGACAGCCGGTCGAGCTCGTCGAGCGAGCGGGGCAGCGGCAGCAGGACCGTCCGGGCGCCCCGGGCCGCCTCCTCAGGCGTGGCCGTTCGCTCGAGCTCGCCCGTCTCCCCGCCGAGGCGACCGGCGGCGCGCCACGCGGCGAGGTTCGCGTCCAGCGAGCGCTCGGCGGAGGCGTCGTCCTGGTGGATCCGGACGTCGTGGCCGGCCGTGAGCAGGGGCAGGGTCAGCGCGCCGTGCCGGTCCTCCAGGACGGCCACCGGGCCGGGGACGTGCCCGCTCGCGATCCACCCGGCCAGGGTGTCGAGCAGGAGCAGGTCCGCCGCGTCGTGGGCCTGGCGGTCGGG
Source organism: Micrococcus sp. Alg238-R198 (assembly GCF_900537135.1). NCBI lineage: Bacteria > Bacillati > Actinomycetota > Actinomycetes > Micrococcales > Micrococcaceae > Micrococcus > Micrococcus sp. Alg238-R198. The sequence continues at coordinate 111,873 of NZ_UNRH01000001.1, read as the reverse complement.
CTCGGTCGGCAGCGGCCACCGATCCAGCGCCGCGAAGTCCACGCCCGCGGTGAGGTCGTCCGGCAGCCCGCCACGGGCGACATCGGGGGTGACCCCCCGGGGCAACGGCTCACTCATGGTCCACCCAGTCCTCTCCGATCCGCTCCGCATGCCCCGCGCCGGCCGTGACGTCCGCGAGCCGCGCCGCGAACGCCGCGCGGGCCTCCTCGGTGTCCGGCACGCCGACCGTCAGGCGGACCCCCGCGGCGCCGTAGCTCGCCTCCAGCACGGACACGCCCGCCGCGCGCAGCTCGTTCTCCCACCGGCCGGCGTCGGTGTGGGGCGCCTCCACCGCGAGCAGGGCCAGCCGGGAGCGGGTGCGCAGCGGGGCGGCGTCGAGTGCCCCGGACACCGAGTCCGAGTAGGCGCGCACCAGGCCCCCGGCGCCCAGCTTGATCCCCCCGAACCAGCGCACGACGACGGCGCACACGTCCGTCAGGTCGGTCCGGCCCGGCGCGGTCTCGCGCTGGAGGACGGCCTCGAGCATGGGGACGCCGGCCGTGCCGGCGGGCTCGCCGTCGTCGCTGGAGCGCATCCGGTCCCGGGCGGGGCCGAGGACGAACGCGCTGCACACGTGCCGCGCGTCGTGGTGCCGGCGCCGCAGGACGGCGACCATCTCGCGCGCCTGCGCCTCGTCCTCGACGCGCCCGAGGTAGGTGAGGAAGCGGCTGCGGCGGATCTCCACCTCCCGTTCCAGCCAGCCGTCGGGGTCGCGGGCGGACGCCGGCAGGACCGTGCAGCGCGCGGTCGGGGCGGGGGCGGGATCGGGCATGACCCCACCCTAGGGGCTGGCCGAGGACGGGCACGCCGTCGAGCCCCGACGTGAGCTTCGGTACAGTGGAAGACCGTGCCACCCGGCACCGGCCCACCGGTGAGCGAGCACGCGTGCCGCCGCGGGCCTCCCATGACCCTGTCCCGGGAGACTCATGACTTCCCCGCTCACTCGCCTGCACGACACGTTGGGGCTCCGCACGAGTCCGGCGATCTTCTTCGGCTCGGCCGCCGCGGTCGTGCTCTTCACCGCCGCGATGGGCCTGTTCCCTGGCCCGGTCCAGGCGGCCTTCGGCGTGGTCTCGAGCTGGCTGCGCTACGACGTCGGCTGGATCTACACCCTCAGCCTGACCCTGCTGGTGGCGTTCCTGTTCATCCTCGCCGTGACCCGGTACGGCCGGGTCAAGCTCGGCGACGACGACGCGGTGCCGGAGTACTCCGGCCTGACCTGGTTCGGCATGATGTTCGCCGCCGGCGTCGGCGCGGTGCTGATGTTCTGGGGCATCGCGGAGCCGATGAACCACTACGCCAACCCGCCCATGGCGGGGACGGAGCCGTTCTCCGACCGCGCGGCCTCGGAGGCCATGGCGATCGCGAACTTCCACTTCGGCATCCACATGTGGGCGATCCTGCTCGTCCCGGGCCTGTGCTTCGGCTACTTCACGTACAAGCGCAAGCTGCCCCCGCGCGTGTCCTCCGCCTTCCAGCCCCTCCTCGGCGATCGCATCCACGGCCCCATCGGCAAGACGATCGACATCATCGCCGTGGTCTCCACCGTGTTCGGCCTCGGCGTGTCCGTGGGCCTGGGCGCCCTGCAGATCAACGCGGGCATGAACTACGTGCTGGGCACCCCCGTGGCCGGCTGGGTCCAGGCGCTCATCCTGGCCGTCGTCACCGCCGTGGGCACGGCCTCCGTGCTGGTCGGCATGGACAAGGGCGTCAAGCGGCTGTCCTACGCCAACATCCTGCTGGCGATCGCCCTGCTCGTGTACGTCCTGATGTGGGCCGTCTCCAGCATGGACGTCATCCGCGGCACCGTGCAGGCGATCGGCGAGTACGCCTCCATGCTGCCCGTGCTCTCCACCTACAACGACACGTACAACTCGGGCCAGTGGTCCGGTGACTGGACCGTTTTCTACTGGGCCTGGACCGTGACGTGGGCGCCCTTCGTGGGGATGTTCTTCGCCCGCATCTCACGCGGCCGCACCATCCGCTCCTTCATCATGGCCGGCCTCGGCCTGCCCACGGCGTTCGTCATCATCTGGATGGGCATCTACGGCTACTCCGCGTTCCAGTCGGACCGCGCCACCGCGCCGGCGCCGGGCCAGGGCGGTGACCTCACGCAGACGATCGTCACCGACGGCAACGTCCAGGCCGCCCTGTTCCAGCACCTGCAGGGCACGCCGCTCTACACGGTGGCCGCGGTCGTGGCGCTCGTGGTCATCACGCTGTTCTTCATCACCTCGATCGACTCGGGCGCGCTCGTGATGGACGCGATGGCCAATGGCCACGAGGATGCCGCGCCCCGCCGCCAGTCCGTGTTCTGGGCCGTGTCCATCGGCGCGGTCTGCGCGGCCATCATCCTCACCGCGGGCGAGAACGGCCTGGCGGCGCTGCAGGAGGTCATCATCGTGATCGGCCTGCCCATCCTGCTCATCACCGTCACGCAGGCCGCACTGCTGCTGCAGGCCCTGCGCGAGGACGCGGGTGCCGCGCGGCCCATGCGGACCCGCCAGTGGAAGCAGGTGCTGCCGGTCGAGGAGTACCGCCGCCGCGCCACCGAGGACGGCGTGGACGTCTCGGACTTCGTGATCCGCCCCGAGTTCGAGGTCGGCACCGAGCCGGAGAACGACACGCACACCCCGAAGACGTGGCACCAGCAGCGCATCGACGCGGCCAAGGCCCTCGTCACCGTCGGCCTGACCGGCGGCATCGCCGCGGGCCGCACCGAGGTCGGCGCGGAGCTCGAGCGGCTGGGCGCCGTCGTCGTGGAGTTCGACGACCTGATGGGGGAGATCCTCGTGCCCGGCAACCCCGTGCTCGAGGAGCTCCGCTCGGTCTTCGGCGAGGACATCGTCCGCGCGGACGGCACCCTGGACGCGCGCACCCTCAACCGGCTCACCACCGAGAGCTCGACCGCCCGGACGCGCATGTACGAGATCGTCTCCCCGGCGGTGCGCGACGAGGCGAACCGCCGGGCCCGCGAGATCGGCGAGGACTCCGTGCTGGTGGTCGACCTGGCCCTGCTGGCCGAGACCGGCTCCGGACAGGACTTCGACCAGGTGCTGGCCGTCTCCGCTCCCGCCGAGGTGCGCGTCGCCCGGCTCATGGAGTCCCACGACATGACCCGCGAGCGGGCCTGGGCCTTCATCGACGAGGAGGCGGCGGACGAGGAGCGGGCCGAGATCGCGGACACCGTGATCGAGAACGACGGCTCGCTCGAGGACCTGCAGGAGGCCGTCCGGGCATACTGGGAGGCCAAGATCCAGCCTCAGCTCGAGGCCGCCCGAGGAGAGCGCGTATGACCGAGACCGACCCGGTGGCCGAACGGCCGCGCGTCCATGTGGGCCTGACCGGCGGGATCGCCGCCGGCAAGTCCGCGGTGGCCCGTGTCCTGCAGGAGCGTGGCGCGCTCCTGGTGGACTCGGACGCCCTCGCCCGGCTGGTCCTCGAGAAGGGCACCGACGGGCTGGCCGCCGTCCAGGACGAGTTCGGGGACCGCGTCATCACCGCGGACGGTGAGCTCGACCGCGTCGAGATGGCCCGCATCGTCTTCGGGGACGAGGGCGCCCGACAGCGCCTGAACCGCATCGTGCACCCCCGGATCCGGGCTGCGGCCCGGCGCATCGTCGCCGAGGCCGGGCCGGACGCCGTCGTGGTCCAGGACGTGCCGCTGCTGGTGGAGACCGGGCAGGCGGACGCGTTCGACCTCGTGATCGTGGTGGAGGCCCCGCTCGAGGAGCGCCTGCGCCGGATGGTGGAGGACCGCGGCATGAGCCGCGCGGACGCCGAGGCGCGGATCGCGGCCCAGGCCACGGACGAGCAGCGGCGCGCCGTCGCGGACGTGGTCATCGTCAACGACGCCGACCTCGAGCGGCTCGCGTCCGTGGCGAACCAGGTGTGGGACCGGTTCCTCGCCCCCGGCGCGGCTGAGCCCTCGGCGGACTGACCGCCGGGGTGTCCGGGGCGCGACGTAGGGTTCTGCCATGAGCCTGGCCCAGAAGATCAACCGCGTCGTCGCCCCGTTCGAGGTCATCTCCCCCTACCAGCCCTCCGGTGACCAGCCGAAGGCCATCGCCGAGCTCGCCGAGCGCGTGGAGGCGGGGGAGAAGGACGTCGTCCTGATGGGCGCCACCGGCACGGGCAAGTCGGCGACGACGGCGTGGCTCGTCGAGCGCCTCCAGCGGCCCACGCTGGTGATGGTGCAGAACAAGACGCTCGCGGCGCAGCTGGCCAACGAGTTCCGGGAGCTGCTGCCCAACAACGCGGTCGAGTACTTCGTCTCCTACTACGACTACTACCAGCCCGAGGCGTACGTCCCGCAGACGGACACCTTCATCGAGAAGGACTCCTCCATCAACGAGGAGGTCGAGCGGCTGCGCCACTCGGCCACGAACGCGCTGCTGACCCGGCGGGACGTGATCGTGGTGGCCACCGTCTCCTGCATCTACGGCCTCGGCACGCCCGAGGAGTACATCGAGCAGATGGTCACCCTGCGCCGCGGTGCGGAGATGGACCGGGACGTGCTCCTGCGGCGGTTCGTGCAGATGCAGTACGTGCGCAACGACGTCGACTTCCACCGCGGCACCTTCCGGGTGCGGGGGGACACCGTGGAGATCATCCCCATGTACGAGGAGCTCGCGGTGCGCATCGAGTTCTTCGGGGACGAGATCGAGTCCATCCAGACCCTGCACCCGCTCACCGGCCAGGTGGTGCGCGAGGAGGAGGAGATGTACATCTTCCCGGCCTCGCACTACGTGGCCGGCGACGAGCGCATGGGCCGGGCGATCACCACCATCGAGGACGAGCTGCGGGAGCGGCTGCAGGAGCTGGAGTCCCAGGACAGGCTCCTCGAGGCGCAGCGGCTGCGCATGCGCACCACGTACGACCTCGAGATGATGCAGCAGATGGGCTACTGCAACGGCATCGAGAACTACTCGCGCCACATCGACGGCCGTCCCGCCGGCTCCGCCCCGCACTGCCTGCTGGACTACTTCCCGGACGACTTCCTGCTCGTGGTGGACGAGTCCCACGTGACCATCCCGCAGATCGGCGCGATGTACGAGGGGGACATGTCCCGCAAGCGCACCCTCGTGGAGCACGGCTTCCGCCTGCCCTCGGCCATGGACAACCGCCCGCTGAAGTGGGATGAGTTCCTCGAACGGATCGGGCAGACCGTGTACCTCTCCGCGACGCCGGGCGCCTACGAGCTCGGCCAGGCGGACGGCTACGTCGAGCAGATCATCCGGCCCACCGGGCTGGTGGACCCGCAGGTGGTGGTCAAGCCGACCGAGGGCCAGATCGACGACCTGCTCGAGCAGATCCGGGTGCGCACGGCCAAGGACGAGCGCGTCCTGGTGACCACGCTGACCAAGCGCATGGCCGAGGACCTCACGGACTACCTGCTCGAGGCGGGGGTGAAGGTCGAGTACCTCCACTCGGATGTGGACACGCTGCGCCGCGTGGAGCTGCTGCGGGAGCTGCGCAAGGGCACCTTCGACGTGCTGGTGGGCATCAACCTGCTGCGCGAGGGCCTGGACCTGCCCGAGGTCTCGCTCGTGGCGATCCTGGACGCGGACAAGGAGGGCTTCCTGCGCTCCACCACCTCCCTCATCCAGACCATCGGCCGCGCCGCCCGCAACGTCTCCGGCGAGGTCCACATGTACGCCGACAACGTCACGGACTCCATGCGGCGGGCGATCGACGAGACCGAGCGGCGCCGGGCCGTGCAGATCGCGTACAACGAGGAGCACGGGATCGACCCCCAGCCGCTGCGCAAGCGCATCGCGGACATCACGGACCAGCTGGCCCGGGAGGACGCGGACACCGCCGACTTCCTCAAGGGCATGGGGGGCGTGAAGTCCGGGTTCGACTTCGGCATGGGCCACCGCGGCCTCAGCTCACTGGACCGGGCCCCGGCCACGGGGGAGGGTGCCGAGGCCCCGGCGGTGGACCCGGCGTCGCTGCCCGCCAAGGACCTGGCCGATCTGATCGAGCAGATGTCGCAGCAGATGCACCAGGCGGCGGCGGACCTGCAGTTCGAGCTCGCGGCCCGCCTGCGCGATGAGGTCGGCGAGCTCAAGAAGGAGCTGCGGCAGATGAAGCGGGAGCAGTGACCGCCCGGCGCGTTCCGCGCCCCGGGGTGTTATGAAAACACTGATGAATATCTTCATATCAGTGATAGTGTGACGCCATGAGCGCAGCACCCCCGGTCGCGGCCGTGATCGCGGACATCGTCGGCTCCCGCGCCCTCCCGGACCGGGACCGCGCGCAGGAGCAGATCCTGGCCGCCTTCGCGGCCGCGGAACAGGACGTCCCGCCGCTGCGTCCCGCCTGGGCCAGCGTCGGCGACGAGTTCCAGGCGCTGCACCGCACCTGGCCGGACGCGCTCCGGCTGACCGTCCGCGTCACGCTCGCCCTGCCCCCGGGCCTGGACCTGCGCTTCGGGATCGGCCTGGGGCAGCGGCGGGCCCTGGACGCCGGCGGAGACGGCATCGAGGACGGACCGGCCTGGTATCGGGCCCGCGAGGCCGTCGAGCGCGCGCATGAGCGGGCTGTCGGAGCCGCGACCGCCTTCCGCGCCGCGGACCCGTCCCTCACCGCCGCCGTGGACGGGCTCGTCCTGCTGCGCGACCATGTCCTCGGCCGACTCAAGGCCCGCGAACGCCGAATCGCCGCCGCCCTGCTGGGCGGGGCGACCCAGGCGGAGGCGGCACGGGCGGAGCGGATCACGCAGTCCGCGGTGTCACAGGCCGTCGCGCGGTCCGGGATCGACCGGCTGCTCGAGCTGGACGCCGAGCTCGCCGCCGCGGCGACGGAGGTCGCGCCGTGACCGCCCTCGCCCTGCTCGCGCTGGGGCTGCACGACCTGCTCGACGCCGTCCTGCCCGGCGCCTGGCCCACCCCCCGGCGGCGGTGGCTGGCCCGGGCCGGCGCGGCGGTGGCCGCCGTCCTCGCCGCGGTGCTGGTGGCCGTCCTGGCGCCGACCGGCATCTCCGTCGCGGTGGGCGGCGGCCTGGTGGCCCTCGGCCTGCTGATGGGCTGGACGTGGCTGCACCCGGACCGGCCGCTCGGGGTGGTCGCGGTGGCGGCCGCGGTCGGCCTGGTGGCCGTGCTCGAGTCGACCCTGGCGCCCGCGGGTCTGCGCTCCGCGCCCCCGGCACTCACGCTGCTGGCGGTGACGGTGGCGCTGACCGAGACCGGCAACCGGGTCACCCGCGCGGTCCTCGCCCTGGCGGGCCGGTCCGCCGACGGGGGCGACGAGGAGGCGGAGGACCCCGCGGCGGAGCCCACGACCGTGCCGTCCGCCGCGCCCACGGACCCCGCGGCCGACGGCCTGCGCGGCGGTCGCTACATCGGGCCCATGGAGCGACTGCTCATGGTCGTCCTGGGGCTCGCGCAGGCCTATCCGGTGATCGCGGCCCTGATGGCGGCCAAGGGCATCGTGCGCTTCCCGGAGATCTCGGCGGACCGCGGAGCCGGCTCGCGCGCGGAGGAGTTCCTCATCGGCTCCCTCGCCAGCTGGGGCCTGGCCGCCGCCGGCGCCGTCGTCGTCTGGCTCGCCCTCGGCTTGACCGCCCCCGGCGCAGCCTGAGACCGGGCCCACCCGCATCCGCGCGCGGGACCGCACCCGTCTAGACTGGCGCGGCCCCCACGAGCCCTCCATGAAGGAGGCCGGCCTGTGGATCGGGTTCTACGTGGCGCTGGCGCTGGTCTTCGCGGGGCTGCTCTTCGCCCTGGGCGATGCGCAGCACGGCACCGAGTTCCTCGCCGGCTGGGTCACCGAGTACAGCCTCAGCGTGGACAACCTGTTCGTGTTCCTCATCATCATGGCCAAGTTCCAGGTGCCCCGCCGCTACCAGCAGGAGGTGCTGATGGTGGGCATCATCATCGCGCTGATCGCCCGCGCGGTGTTCATCGCGGTCGGCGCCGTCGCCATCGAGCACCTGACGTGGGAGTTCTACATCTTCGGCGCCTTCCTGCTCTGGACCGCCTGGCAGCAGCTCAAGGACGACGGCGGGGACGAGGAGTCCGAGCCGGGCGTCGTGGCCCGCCTGACCCGCCGCCTCAACGTGGCGCCGGACTACGACGGCAACCGACTGCGCACCACCGTGGACGGCCGGCGCATGTTCACCCCCATGGTGGTCGTGTTCATCACGATCGGCCTGACGGACGTGATGTTCGCGGTGGACTCCATCCCGGCGATCTTCGGCCTCACCCAGAACTGGTTCATCGTCCTGACCGCCAATATCTTCGCCCTCATGGGCCCGCACCAGCGGGCCCGACGACGCCCCGCTCCGCCCGCCGCGGGTCGGGGCGTCGTCGTGCGACCGGGTAGACTGACCGGCGACGTAGGGGAGTATCCCGAACACTGTGGACGTCAGCACGCCGCGGCCGCCGAGAGCGCGCCGCCGGCCGGACACAGGGGCCCGGGCCGCGGCCGCGGCGGGCGGAGAGACTTGCGGCACCGTCCTGACCCCTGACGCCGAGAGGTGACCCGTGGAAATCAACGGCCTGACCTGGGGCCTGACGATCGCGCTGATCGTCGGGCTCCTCGCGTTCGACTACTTCGCCCATGTCCGCAAGGCGCACACGCCGTCGATCCGGGAGGCCGCGATCTGGTCCGGCGTCTACGTCGGCCTCGCGCTCGTCTTCGGCCTCGTGTTCTTCGCCTTCGGCGACACCCAGCACGCGGTCGAGTACTACACCGGCTACCTGCTGGAGAAGGCGCTCAGCGTCGACAACCTGTTCGTCTTCCTGGTCATCATGGCCAGCTTTCGGGTGCCGCGCGAGTACCAGCAGAAGGTGCTGCTGTTCGGCATCACGTTCGCGCTGATCTCGCGCACCCTGTTCATCCTGCTGGGCGCCGCCGTCATCGCCGCGTGGTCGGACGTGTTCTACCTCTTCGGCCTGTTCCTGCTGATCATCGCCGGCGGCCAGCTCAAGGGCGAGATGTCCGGCGACGCCGAGGGCGCCCAGGACGAGGCGGACAACGTGATGGTCCGCCTCGTCAAGCGGTTCCTGCCCGCCTCCGAGCAGTTCGACGGCGACCGCCTCTTCACGACGGTGGACGGCAAGCGCCTCATGACGCCGATGCTCCTCGTGATGATCGCGATCGGCGCCACGGACATCCTCTTCGCCTTCGACTCCATCCCCGCGATCTTCGGCGTGACCCAGGAGGCGTACATCGTCTTCACCGCCACGGCGTTCTCGCTCATGGGCCTGCGCCAGCTGTACTTCCTGATCGACGGCCTGCTCGACCGCCTCGTCTACCTGGCCTACGGGCTCTCCGCGCTGCTGGCGTTCATCGGCGTGAAGCTGATCCTGCACGCCCTGCACGAGAACAACCTGCCGTTCATCAACGGCGGCGAGAACGTGCCCGTCGTCGAGATCCCCACGACGCTGTCCCTCGTGGTCGTCGTCGTGATCCTGGCGATCACCGTGGCGATCTCCCTGGCCTCGCCGAAGGGCCAGGCCCTGCGGGCGCTGCAGAACGCCGAGAAGTACTCGTATCGGTACTCGAAGCTGGCCGAGGACGCCGACCCGGCCGAGCGCGAGCGCGCCGCCGCCCTGATGGACCGCTGGACGGCCCGGGCCGAGGCCCTGGACCAGCGCTGGCGCGACCAGCTGCTCGAGCACAAGGACGCGTGGTCGGCCATCATCCGCACGGCCCACGAGACCCGGCTCGCCGATCCCCGTGACGACGACGCGCGCGGGGTCTCCGAGCAGATCGTGCGACAGGACGGGCCCACCGTCTGAGCCGATCACGGCACCGGGGGAGTGCTCCGCCGGCGCCCGGGCCCCCGGGCCGGTCAGTCGACCGGGTCGGGGGCCGTCGTCGTCCCGGCGCCGTCCGCCGCGGTCATCGCCAGGAGCCGGTCGAGGATCGCCGGCCCGTCGTCGGCGATGCCGTCGTGGTGGAAGGCGTCGGTCTCCCACACCTGCAGGCCGCGGACGCGCCGCGCCGTCTCGAGCGAGAGGTCCCGGTCCACGTACACGTCGTCGGCGTAGACCGCGGCGGCCACGGGGACGGTGTTCTGCGCCAGGGCAGCCACGTCGTAGAGCGGGCCCCACTGCGTGCGCTCGGCGAGCAGCCGCGCCGTGCCGGCCAGGGGCCGCAGCCGGGGGTCGACCTCGACGGACCAGGGCATGACGTGTTCGCCCGTGGGCAGCGGGACCGTGGTCGCCTCCGGGTCGAAGTCCGGGTGCTCGGCGAGCATCCGGGACGCCGACCAGCCGGTGTCCGCCCGGCCGCCGGCCAGGTCCGCCGGCTGCGCGTAGATCGCCTCGTGCAGCACGGTGTAGAGCGGGTTGACGAGGCGGTCGTCCTGGTCGGCGACGGCGGCCAGGAACGTCTCGGACAGGCGCGGCGCGGGTCCGGTGCGGTCCACGGCCTCGGCGAGGACCCAGTGCAGGCGGTCCACGCGGGTGTTGCCGCCCAGCAGCATGCCCAGACCCTGGGCCCGTCCCACGGTGAGCGGCCCGCCGCCGGGCAGGGGGATCGGGGCGCCCGCGGCCTCGGCGGCGCGGATCAGCCCCACGGCCTCCGACCACGCGTCGCGGTCGGCCGGGTGCCGGTCGAAGAACTCCTCGGTGCGGGCGCGCATCCGGGCGTAGGTGGCCCGGTAGACCCGGTCGGCGTGGCCGGTGAGCGGGGCGAGGCCGCCGGTCACCAGGCTGCGCTGCAGGCCCTCCGGGTGGAAGGAGAGATAGCTCAGCGTGCAGAACCCGCCGAAGCTCTGGCCCAGTGTGGTCCACGGCCCGGCGCCGAGGGCGAGGCGCAGCATCTCGGCGTCCCGCACGATCGAGGGCGCCCGCAGGTGCACCAGGTGCTCGGCGCGCGCCTCGTCCGTGGCGAAGGCGCCCGGGGCGGTCAGGGTCGCCACAGTGGCCGGGGTCGAACGCCCCGTGCCGCGCTGGTCCAGCAGCAGCACGCGGTGGCTCTCGGCCAGCGCGCCGAGCCAGCCGCTCAGGCGCGCCGGGCGGGGCCCGGCACTGCCGGGGCCACCCTGGAGGTACAGGGCCCAGGGGCGCTCGCCCTCGGGGTCGTCCTTCGCCCGGATCTCGCGGGCGAAGACGGTCAGCGTGCCGCGCCCGTGCGGCCCGACGCCGGTGCCCGCCGCGTCCTGCGCCTCGGCCTCGGCGAGGCCCAGCGCGTGGTCGATCGGCACCGAGAACCAGTGGTCCACCGTGACGGTGCCGTCGTAGAGCTCGGTGCGCTCGCCCACGCGGTGGCGGGCCGGCTCGAGGGGAGCGAAGCCGCGCGGGTCGCCCGCCACGGGCCGTCCTGCCGCCCGAGCGTCCCCGGCGCTCACAGGCCCCACCCGGACTCGGGCGCGCCCACGGAGACCACCCGGATCACGGGATGGCCCGCCTCGTCGGAGGCGTCCAGGTCGACCACGGCGTTGATCCCGTGGTCCAGGTCCCCGTCCGGGTCCTTCAGGACCTGCCGCACCGCCCACCAGCGCGGGCCGGCCAGCTCCAGCGGGGCGGCGACGTCGGGGGCCGCGGCCACGCGGAACAGCTCGGGGCCGCGCGCGGCGGGGCCGTCGTCGATGTCCTCGTGGTCGTCGAAGTAGGCGTCGAGGGCGTCGGCCCAGTCGTCGGCGGACAGCTCGCCGGACAGGCGCGCGAGCGCCTCGTCCCGCTCGTCGCCGAACAGGCGCACCCGCTGGAACATCGCGTTGCGGACCATCACCCGGAACACGGGCTCGTTGTCCGTCAGGCGAGGCGGGGCCGGCGGCTCGAGCGCCTCCATGTCCCGGCGCAGCTCGTCGATGTCCCCGGCCACCAGGTCCTCCCACTCCTCCAGGAGGGACGAGTCGGTCTGCTTCACCATCTCGTCGAGCCAGTCCAGCAGCACCTGGAGCTCCTCGGTGCGGGCCGCCTCGGGGACGGTGTGGCGCAGTGCCTTGACCGCGTCCGTGAGGTAGCGCAGCAGCACGCCCTCGGACCGGGCGATCCCGTAGAACCGCACGTAGTCGCCGAAGCCCATGGCCCGCTCGAACATGTCGCGCACCACGGACTTGGGGGTCAGCTCGAACTCCGCGAGCCACGGGGCGTCCTGCCGGTAGAGCTCGAACTGCTGCTCGAGGAGCTCGGCCAGCGGCCGCGGGTGGGTGATCTCGTCGAGGGCCCGCATGCGGTCGTTGTAGTCCATGCCCTCGGCCTTCATGGCGGCCACGGCCTCGCCCTTGGCGTGCTTGACCTGGGCGGAGAGCACCTGGCGCGGCGGGTCGAGGGTCGCCTCGATCACGGAGACGACGTCGAGCGCGTGGTCGGGATCGGCCGGGTCCAGCAGGTCGAGCGCGGCGAGGGCGAAGGGGGAGAGCGGCTGGTTGAGCGCGAAGTCCGGCTGCAGGTCCACCGTGAGGTCCACGGTGCGGCCCTCGGCGTCCGGCTCGGGCAGACGCTCGACGACGCCCGTGGCCAGCAGCTCCCGGAAGATCCCGAGCGCGCGGCGCATGAGCACCGCCTGGCGGGCCGGGGTCTCGTGGGTGCCGCGCAGCAGGCGCCGGACCGCGATGACCGGGTCGCCGGGCCGGTCGAGGATGTTCAGCAGCATGGAGTGCGTGATCCGCATGCGGGAGACCAGCGGCTCCGGCTCGGCGGAGACGAGGCGCTCGAACGTCGCCGGCCCCCACGAGACGAAGCCGGCCGGCGGGGTCTTGCGCTTGCCGGACTTCACGGACTGCTTCATGCGCTTGGCCCGCTCGGCCTCGTCCTTGACGTTCGCGAACTTCGCCGCGGCCTTGCGCTCGGCCGCCTTGTTCTCGATCACGTGCTCGGGGGCCTGGACCACCACGGTGCCGGAGGTGTCGAAGCCGGCCCGGCCCGCCCGGCCGGCGATCTGGTGGAACTCGCGGGCCTGGAGCAGGCGGGTCTTCTCGCCGTCGAACTTGGAGAGCGCGGTGAGCAGCACGGTGCGGATCGGCACGTTGATCCCGACGCCGAGCGTGTCCGTGCCGCAGATGACCTTGAGCAGCCCGTCCTGGGCCAGCTTCTCCACGAGGCGGCGGTACTTGGGCAGCATGCCCGCGTGGTGCACGCCGATGCCCGCCCGGACGAGGCGGTTGAGCGTGTGCCCGAAGCCCGCGGAGAAGCGGAAGCCGGCGATCCGCGCGGCGATCGCCTCCTTCTCCTCCCTGGACGTCACCGAGATCGAGGACAGCCCCTGGGCCGTCTCCACGGCGTCCAGCTGCGAGAAGTGCACGATGTACACCGGTGCCTGGCGGGTGCTCACGAGCTCCTCGACCTTCTCCTGCAGCGGCACCTCGGACCACTCGAACGTCAGCGGGATGGGGCGCTCCGCGTGGGCGACGACGGCGACCTCGCGCCCGGTGCGCTCGGTCAGGTCCGCCTCGAGGCGGGTCGTGTCGCCGAGGGTGGCCGACATCAGCAGGAACCGGGCCTGCGGCAGCTCGAGGAGGGGCACCTGCCAGGCCCAGCCGCGGGAGGGGTCCGCGTAGTAGTGGAACTCGTCCATCACCACGGTGCCGATCTCCATGCCCGAGCCCTCGCGCAGCGCGCGGTTGGCGAGGATCTCGGCGGTGCAGCAGATGATGGGGGCGTCACCGTTGACGGTGGAGTCACCCGTGACCATGCCGACGTTCTCCGCGCCGAACACGTCCACCAGCGCGAAGAACTTCTCCGAGACGAGCGCCTTGATCGGCGCCGTGTAGTAGGAGACGGCGTCGTGGGCGAGCGCGTCGGCGTGCGCGGCCAGCGCCACCAGGGACTTGCCGGAGCCGGTGGGCGTCGCCAGGATCACGTGCCGGCCCTGGACCAGCTCGAGGGCGGCCTCCTCCTGGGCGGGGTAGAGCGCGATGCCGCGGTCCTCGGTCCAGGCCGCGAAGGCCCCGAAGACGTCGTCGGCGTCCGGGGTCGGCGGGAGGGCGTCGATGCGGTCGGTCAGCGAGGGCGGGTTCGTGGCGGCAGAAGTCATCGCCCCCAGGGTATCGGCCGCTCCGCGCGATACGGTGCCGCCATGAGTCAGATCGCGCCCGAGAGCCCGCACCCGGACACCGACGCCGTCGTGGGGGACGTGACCGGCCGAGAGGGCGGGGGGTTCACCTGGGATCCCGCGCAGTACGAGGGCTTCGCCGAGCACCGCGCCCGCCCCTTCCACGACCTGGTGGGGCGCGTGCGCGCCGAGGCGCCGCGCGTCGTGGTGGACCTGGGCTGCGGCCCGGGGACCCTGACCCGGACGCTGGCCGAGCGCTGGCCGGACGCCGAGGTGATCGGTCTGGACGACTCGCCCGCGATGCTCGAGCGGGCCCGAGAGCAGGCGGCCCGCACGGGTGCCCCCGCCAACCTGCGCTTCGAGGCGGTCGACGCCTCGCAGTGGCGCCCGTCGGGGGCGACGGACGTCGTGGTGTCCAACGCGATGCTCCAGTGGATCCCGACGCACCGTCGCCTGATCCGGCGCTGGCTCGGGGACCTCACGCCGGGGGCGTGGTTCGCGGCGCAGATCCCGCGGCCCTACGAGCAGCCCTCCCATGCGGCGATCGTGGCGCTGGCGGAGGACCCGGCCTTCTCCGAGCCGCTGCACGGGGTGGCGACGACCCGCACCGTGGCGCCGCCCGAGGAGTACACGCGGCTGTTCCTCGAGGCGGGGTGGTCCCCGGTCGTCTGGGAGACGGAGTACCAGCAGGTGCTGACGGGCGAGGACCCGGTGTTCCGATGGACCTCCGGCGCGGCCCTGCGACCGAGCCTGCAGGCTCTGGCCCGCTGGGACGCCGAGGAGGGCGCCGCCGAGGGCGCCGGGCTGCTCGAGGCGTTCGTGGACCGGTACCGCGCCGCCATGCGCGAGGCGTACCCGCCGGTGCCCGGCGTCACGGCCGACGACGGCGGCCCGGTCACGATCTTCCCGGCCCGGCGCCTGTTCATGGTCGGGCAGAAGCCGGCCTGACGCCGGGCCCGGGAGTGCCCGGGCGGGCCGTCACCAGCCGCGCTCGGCCCACTCCGGCAGGTGGGGGCGCTCGGCGCCCAGGGTCGTGGAGGCGCCGTGGCCGGGGTGGACCACCACGTCGTCGTCGAACGCGTCGAAGATCCGATCGGTGACGTCCGTGAACAGCTGACGGAACCGGCCGTCGTCGCCCTCGGTGTTGCCCACCCCGCCCGGGAAGAGGGCGTCGCCGGTGAAGAGCACGGCCGGCTCGTCCGCCTCGGGGCGGCACACCAGCGCGATGGACCCGGGCGTGTGGCCGCGCAGGGCCACGACCTCGAGCCGGAGCCCGTCCGCCCCCACGGTGTCCCCGTGGCGCAGGCGCACGTCGGGGGCGACCCCCGTGGCCTCGGCGATCGCGTCGGCGTCGTCCTCGCCGGCCGCCGTGCGGGCCCCGGTCAGGGACGCCAGCACCGGCAGTGCGCGCACGTGGTCCCAGTGCCGGTGCGTGGTGACGATCATCTCGAGGCGCGGCTCGCACGGGGTGTCGTCCGCGGCCGAGGCGATGAGGTCGCGGATGGCCTCGGCGTCGTCGGCGGCGTCGATCAGCACCTGCGCCCCCGTGGTCTTGGAGGTGAGCAGGTACACGTTGTTGTCCATCTCCGACACGGAGCAGGTGCGCACCGTGACGGCGGGCAGATCGTGCAGGAGGCGGTTCCGGGCGGTCTCGGGCATGCGCAACAGTGTACGGACGGGGCGGCGAGGCGCCAGGGCGGGCCCAGCCCGCGGTGGGTTCGCCCATAGGCGAGACCCCGGTGTCGTGTCCGTGCCGCCCCTATGCTGGCCGCGTGCCCAAGAACTCCTCCACCACCGTCTCCTCCGCCGTCGAGACCCACGCCGGCGGCCTCGCCTCCGGCCCCGGCGGCGCGCGCTCGGGCGAGCGGGACCGCATCGTCGTCCAGGGCGCCCGCGAGCACAACCTGAAGGACGTGGACGTCAGCTTCCCGCGGGACGCCATGGTCGTGTTCACGGGTCTGTCCGGCTCGGGCAAGTCCTCCCTGGCCTTCGACACGATCTTCGCCGAGGGCCAGCGACGCTACGTCGAGTCGCTCTCCTCCTACGCCCGCATGTTCCTGGGCCGGGTGGACAAGCCGGACGTGGACTTCATCGAGGGCCTGTCCCCGGCCGTGTCCATCGACCAGAAGTCCACCAACCGCAACCCGCGCTCCACGGTGGGGACCATCACCGAGATCTACGACTACATGCGCCTGCTCTGGGCGCGCGTCGGGGTGCCGCACTGCCCGCAGTGCGGGGAGCCGGTGAGCCGGCAGACCCCGCAGCAGATCGTGGACCAGCTCGAGGAGCTGCCCGAGCGCACCCGCTTCCAGGTGCTCGCGCCCGTGGTCCGCGGCCGCAAGGGCGAGTTCGTGGACCTGTTCCAGGACCTGTCCACGCAGGGCTTCGCCCGCGCCGTCGTGGACGGGGAGACCGTCCAGCTCTCGGACCCGCCCGTGCTGAAGAAGCAGGTCAAGCACACCATCGCCGTCGTCGTGGACCGCCTCGCCATGAAGGAGGGCATCCGCCAGCGCCTCACCGACTCGGTGGAGACCGCCCTGAAGCTGGCGGACGGCCTCGTCGTGGCCGAGTTCGTGGACGTGGAGCCGGTCGCCGAGAAGGCCAAGAAGAACACCGCGGAGTTCGGCGGGCGGGACGCCGAGGGCAACCCCCGGTACCGCTCGTTCTCCGAGAAGCTCTCCTGCCCCAACGGGCACGAGCAGACCGTGGACGAGATCGAGCCGCGCTCGTTCTCCTTCAACAACCCGTTCGGCGCGTGCCCCGAGTGCACCGGCATCGGCTCCCGCCTGCAGGTGGACCCGGACCTCGTCGTCGCCAACGACGAGCTGTCCCTGCGTGAGGGCGCCGTGGTGCCGTGGTCGCTGGGCAAGTCCACCTCGGACTACTGGCTGCGCGTGCTCGGCGGGCTGGGCAAGGAGATGGGCTTCTCCCTGGACACCCCGTGGAAGGACCTGACGGAGGCGGAGCGCGACGCCGTCCTGAACGGCAAGGACTTCAAGGTGGAGGTGACGTTCCGCAACCGGTTCGGGCGCGAGCGCCGCTACACCACGGGCTTCGAGGGCGTCATCCCCTACGTGATGCGCAAGCACGGGGAGACCGAGTCGGACGGCGCCCGCGAGCGCTACGAGTCGTTCATGCGGGAGATCCCGTGCCCGGCGTGCCACGGGGCCCGCCTCAACCCCACGGTCCTGAACGTGCTCGTGGGCGGCCTGTCCATCGCGGACGCCACCCGCCTGCCCATGCGGGAGGCCATGGAGTTCTTCTCGGGGCTGCGACTGACGGACCGCGAGCGGCAGATCGCGGACCAGGTGCTCAAGGAGATCCTGGCCCGGCTGGCGTTCCTGCTGGACGTCGGCCTCGAGTACCTCAACCTGGAGCGGCCGGCCGGCACCCTCTCCGGAGGCGAGGCCCAGCGCATCCGCCTGGCCACGCAGATCGGCTCCGGGCTGGTCGGCGTCCTCTACGTGCTCGACGAGCCGTCCATCGGCCTGCACCAGCGGGACAACCGCCGCCTCATCGAGACCCTCCTGCGCCTGCGGGACCTCGGCAACACCCTCATCGTCGTCGAGCACGACGAGGACACGATCGCCGAGGCGGACTGGATCGTGGACATCGGTCCTCGCGCGGGCGAGCACGGCGGCGAGGTCGTGCACTCGGGCTCCCTGGCGGATCTCAAGGCGAACACGCGGTCCGTCACCGGCGACTACCTCTCCGGCCGCCGCTCCATCGCGGTGCCGGAGCGGCGTCGCGTCCCGGAGAAGGGGCGCATGCTGACGGTCCGCGGGGCCCAGGAGAACAACCTGAAGGACGTCTCGGTGGAGGTCCCGCTCGGGGTCCTCACCGCCGTGACGGGCGTGTCCGGCTCCGGCAAGTCCACGCTGATCAACGAGATCCTCTACAAGGTCCTGGCCAACCGGCTCAACGGCGCCAAGCTCGTGCCCGGCCGGCACCGGTCCGTGGAGGGGCTCGAGCACCTGGACAAGGTGGTCCACGTGGACCAGAGCCCCATCGGGCGCACGCCGCGCTCCAACCCCGCCACCTACACGGGCGTGTTCGACGCGATCCGCAAGCTCTTCGCGGAGACCCCCGAGGCGAAGGTCCGGGGCTACCAGCAGGGCCGGTTCTCCTTCAACATCAAGGGCGGGCGCTGCGAGGCGTGCGCGGGCGACGGCACGCTGAAGATCGAGATGAACTTCCTGCCGGACGTCTACGTGCCGTGCGAGGTGTGCCACGGGGCCCGGTACAACCGGGAGACGCTCGAGGTCACCTACAAGGGCAAGAACATCGCCGAGGTCCTCGACATGCCGATCGAGGAGGCCGCGGACTTCTTCAGCGCGTACACCCGCATCTCGCGGTACCTGGACACGCTCGTCGACGTCGGTCTGGGCTACGTCCGCCTGGGCCAGCCCGCCACCACGCTCTCGGGCGGCGAGGCCCAGCGCGTGAAGCTGGCGGCCGAGCTCCAGAAGCGCTCCAACGGCCGCACCATCTACGTGCTGGACGAGCCGACCACGGGGCTGCACTTCGACGACATCCGCAAGCTCCTGCACGTGCTCCAGTCCCTCGTGGACAAGGGCAACACGGTGCTCACCATCGAGCACAACCTCGACGTGATCAAGAGTGCCGACCACGTGATCGACCTCGGCCCCGAGGGCGGCTCCGGGGGCGGCACGATCGTGGCCGCGGGCACGCCGGAGGAGGTCGCACACGTCGCGGAGAGCCACACGGGCCGGTTCCTCGCGGAACTGCTCGCGTAGCATGGACCCCGCCCACGCAGGACGCGGACGAAGGAGAGCCATGGCGACGTCGGAGCCCGTGCGCAGGAGCGCCGCCGCGCTCCTGCGGCTCACCTGCCGCCCCGAGGTCGTCGGCATGGAGCACGTCCCTGCGCGGGGCCCCTTCGTCATGGCCTCCAACCACCTGTCCTTCGTCGACTCGGTGATCCTCCAGGCCCTCGCCCCCCGCCCGGTCCACTTCTTCGCCAAGGAGGAGTACTTCACGGGCACGGGCCTGCGGGGCCGCGTCCGGCGGCGGTTCTTCGAGTCCGTGGGCTCCGTCCCCGTCCGCCGGGGCGAGCAGGCCGCCTCCGTGGCCGCGCTCGAGTCCCTCGTGGGCCTGCTCGAGTCCGGCCAGGGCGTCGGCATCTACCCGGAGGGCACCCGCAGCCGCGACGGCCGCCTCTACCGCGGCCGCACCGGTGCGGCCTGGCTGGCCCTGGCCACCGGCGCACCCGTGGTGCCCGTGGGCCTCGTCGGCACGCAGCACCTCCAGCCGCCGGACACGAACGGCTTCCGTCCCCACCGGTTCTCCGTGCGCGTGGGCGCGCCCCTGGACTTCGGCCACCCCGGGCGTCGACACACCCTGCCGCAGCGCCGCGACGCGACGGCGGCGATCATGGACGCCATCGGCGCGCTCTCGGGGCAGGAGCGCGTGGACGCCTACAACGCCGCCCCGGGCGCCCGTGGCTGATCCGGCCTCCTACCGCCCGGCTCCGGGCGAGATCTCCACGTCGCCCGGCGTCTACCGCTTCCGCGACGCGGACGGACGCGTCGTCTACGTCGGCAAGGCGAAGAACCTGCGCGCCCGCCTGAGCTCCTATTTCCAGGACCCGGCTCGGCTGGCCACCAAGACCCGGACCATGGTGTTCACGGCGGCCGCGGTCGAGTGGACCGTCGTCGGCTCCGAGCTGGAGGCGCTCCAGCTCGAGTACACGTGGATCAAGGAGTATCGCCCCCGGTTCAACATCATGTACCGGGACGACAAGTCGTACCCCTACCTGGCCGTGACTATGAACGAGCAGTTCCCGCGCGTCCAGGTGATGCGCGGCGACCGGAAGCCCGGCGTGAAGTACTTCGGCCCGTTCCACCCGGCCAAGGCGATCCGGGAGACCGTGGACCTGATGCTGCGCGTCTTCCCGGTCCGCACGTGCTCGGCCGGCGTGTTCAAGCGGGCCCGCGCCCAGGACCGGCCGTGCCTGCTCGGCTACATCGGCAAGTGCTCGGCGCCCTGCGTGGGCCGGATCAGCCCGGCGGACCATCGCGCGCTGGCCCAGGACTTCTGCGACTTCATGGCCGGGGATGCGAACCGGTTCATCCGCGAGCTGGAGAAGGCCATGGCCCGCGCCGTCGAGGAGCTGCGCTACGAGGACGCGGCCCGGCTGCGGGACGACATCGCCGCGCTGCGCCGCGTGTTCGAGCGCAACGCCGTGGTGCTGCCGGAGAACACGGAGGCGGACATCTTCGCCCTGCACGCGGACGAGCTGGAGGTCGCGGTGCAGGTGTTCCACGTCCGGCAGGGTCGCATCCGCGGCCAGCGCGGCTGGGTCATGGAGCGCGTGGAGGACGTCGCCGAGCCGGAGATGGTCGCGCACCTGCTCCAGCAGGTCTACGGCGACCTCGAGGGGCCGGAGCGCATCCCGCACGAGATCCTCGTCCCGGTCGAGCCCGACGACGCCGCACAGCTCACCGAGTGGCTCTCGGGCCTGCGCGGGTCCCGGGTCGCCGTGCGCGTGCCCCGGCGGGGCTCGAAGGCGGACCTCATGGAGACCGTCCGGGAGAACGCGGAGATGGCCCTCAAGCTGCACAAGTCGCGGCGGTCCGGGGACCTCACCACCCGCTCCGCCGCCCTGCGGGAGCTGCAGGAGGCCCTGGAGATCACCGAGCCCCTGCTGCGCATCGAGTGCTACGACATCTCCCACTCCCAGGGCACCAACGTGGTCGGCTCGATGGTCGTCATGGAGGACGGGCTGCCGAAGAAGAAGGACTACCGCCGCTTCAACGTCACGGGGGAGGCCGCCCGGGACGACACGGCGTCCCTGCGCGACGTCCTGCGGCGTCGTTTCGCCCGCCTGGCCAAGGAGCGCGCGGAGGGCGCCCCGCTCTCCGGCCAGGTCGAGGGGGACGATCAGGAGGCGGGGCGCCGCTTCGCGTACCCGCCCTCGCTCGTGGTGGTCGACGGCGGCCCGCCCCAGGTGGCCGCGGCCGCGGCGGTCCTCGAGGAGCTGGGCCTGGACGACCTGCCCGTGGTCGGGCTGGCCAAGCGGCTCGAGGAGGTGTGGCTGCCGGGCGACGAGTTCCCGGTGGTCCTGCCGCGCACCTCGGAGGGCCTGTACCTGCTCCAGCGCATCCGTGACGAGTCGCACCGGTTCGCGATCGCGGGCCACCGCAGCCGGCGGTCCAAGGCGATGACCGTCTCCGCCCTGGATGGGATCCCGGGCCTGGGCCCGGCCAAGCGCACCGCGCTGCTGAACCACTTCGGCTCCGTCGCCGAGATCCGGGCCGCCGGCGTGGACCGGCTGACCGAGGTCGCCGGCATCGGGCCGCGGCTGGCCGAGGCCGTCCACACGGCGCTCACGGCCGACACGCCCGCGGATACAGTGGAGTCATGATCGAGGAGACCCTCCAGCCGGAGAAGCCGCCGACATCCGAGGTGCTCGTGATCGCCGGGATGTCCGGCGCCGGACGGACCACCGCCGCGCACGCGCTCGAGGACCACGGCTGGGACGTGGTGGAGAACATGCCGCCGGCCCTGTTCGGCACGCTGGCCGAGCTCATCGCCCGCTCGCCGGAGGCGTTCCCGCGCCTAGCGATCGTGGTGGACGTGCGCTCGCGCTCCTACTTCGAGGAGCTGTACGCCGCCCTGCAGCACCTGGCCAACAGCGGAGTGGAGTATCGCACCGTGTTCCTCGATGCGGAGGACCACGTCCTCCTGCAACGCTTCGAGGCCGGCCGCCGCCCCCACCCGATGCAGGGCAACGCCCGGCTGCTGGACGGCATCCGCGCGGAGCGGGACGTCGTCGAGCCTCTCAAGGCGCGTGCCGACGTCGTGGTGGACACCACCGAGCTGAACGTGCACGGCCTGGCCACGGAGATCACCGAGCTGTTCTCGGAGTCCGGCCCCGTCACGCTGCGCCTGACCATCATGAGCTTCGGGTTCAAGTACGGCGTCCCGGCGGACGCGAACTTCGTGGCGGACATGCGCTTCATCCCCAACCCCCACTGGGTGCCGGCGCTGCGTCCGCACACGGGCACGGAGGCCGCGGTCGCGGACTACGTGCTCTCCCGCCCCGGTGTCGAGGACTTCCTGCGCGCGTACGTCGCCATGCTGGGGCCGGTGTTCGAGGGCTACCGGCGGGAGAACAAGCACTACGCCACGCTCGCCATCGGCTGCACGGGCGGCAAGCACCGCTCCGTGGCCGTCGCCGAGGAGCTCGCCCGGCGCCTGGCCCAGGTGCCCCACGTCACGGTGCACGTCCAGCACCGGGACATGGGGCGCGAATGACGTCCCCGCTCACCGGCCAGCTGCCCCTGCCGCCCGGGATGGGTTCGGAAGGGCGCGGGGTGGGCGCCGGCATGTCCCGCCCCACGGCCCGGGTCACCGCCCTCGGCGGCGGCCACGGCCTCTCCGCGTCCCTCGCGGCCCTGCGGCACGTGGCCGGGCACCTCACGGCCGTCGTCACGGTGGCGGACGACGGCGGCTCCTCCGGCACCATCCGCCGGGAGATGGCGGTGCTGCCGCCCGGCGACCTCCGCATGGCGCTGGCCGCCCTGTGCGACGACACCGACTGGGGTCGGACCTGGGCCCACGTCATGCAGCACCGCTTCCGCTCCACCGAGGTGCCCGCGGACCAGGCCACCCTGGACAACCACGCGCTCGGGAACCTCCTGATCGTCGCCCTCTGGGAGCTGCTGGGCGACCCGGTGGACGGGCTGCGCTGGGCCGGCGCCCTGCTGCGGGCGCACGGCGAGGTCCTGCCGGTCTCGCGGGTGCCGCTGACCATCGGCGGGGACGTGCTCAGCGCCGGCCCGGACGGCCGCCTGCGCACCCGATGCGTGGAGGGCCAGGTGGCCCTCGCGGTCGCCGCGTTCGAGGGGCGCGTCACCGACGTCCGCCTGAGCCCGTCCGACGCCCCCGCCACCCCGGAGGCGCTCTCGGCGATCGAGCTGGCCGACTGGGTGGTGCTCGGACCCGGCTCGCTGTACACGTCGGTGCTGCCGCACCTGCTGATGCCGGACGTGCGCGCGGCCCTCGCCGCCACCGCCGCCCGGCGCCTCATGGTGCTGAACCTGCGCACGGGAGACCAGGAGACCACCGGCCTCACCCACGCCGACCACCTCAAGGTGCTGCGCTCCTATGCGCCGGACCTCCGGCTGGACGTGGTGATCGCCGACGTGGACGCGGTCACCGACCGGGCGGCGGTGGAGGCCGAGGCGGCCCGGATGGGCGCGCGCGTGGCGTTCAGTAGAGTGAGCAGTGCCCAGGATCCCCAGGTCCACGACCCGCTGCGCCTGGCCGTCGCGATCGACGAGGCGATGACCCACTGACGCGCGCACCTCGCCGAGAAGGAGCACGAGCATGGCGCTGACCATGACCCTCAAGGAGGAGCTGGCCCGTGTGCCGGTCGCCGCGACCCCGGAGCGGCGGGCGGAGACCGCGGCGATGCTGCGGTTCGCCGGGGGGTTGCACCTCGTGGCCGGCCGCGTCGTCGTGGAGGCGGAGCTGGACCACGGCGCCAGCGTGCGCCGCCTGCGCGCCGCCATCACCGACCTGTACGGCCTGGCCCCGGAGATCGTGGTGGTCTCCGGCGGCAACCTGCGCCGTGGTCAGCGGTACGTGCTCCGGGTCGTGCGCGGGGGAGAGGACCTCGCCCGGCAGACCGGGCTCATCGACCAGCGGGGACGGCCCGTGCGTGGCCTCGCGCCGGTCCTCGTCAGCGGGACGACGGCGGCCACCGCCGCCGTGTGGCGCGGGGCCCTGCTGGCCCACGGCTCCCTCACCGAGCCCGGCCGCTCGGCGGCCCTCGAGGTGACCACGCCGGGCCCGGAGGCCGCGCTCGCGCTGGTGGGGGCCGCGCGTCGGCTCCGCGTGGCGGCGAAGGCACGCGAGGTGCGTCAGTCGGACCGCGTCGTGGTCCGCGACGGCGAGGCGATCGCCACGCTGCTCGCCGCCGTCGGCGCGGAGCAGACCGCGACCCTCTGGCGCGAGCGGCGCGAGCGCAAAGAGGTCCGGGCCACCGCCAACCGCCTCGCGAACTTCGACGACGCCAACCTGCGCCGTTCCGCCCAGGCCGCTGTCACGGCCGGGGCGAAGGTGGAGCGGGCCCTCGAGATCCTCGGGGACGAGGTGCCCGACCACCTTCGCTACGCGGGACGGCTGCGCCTCGAGCACAAGCAGGCCTCCCTCGACGAGCTCGGCCGCCTCGCGGACCCGCCGATGACCAAGGACGCCGTCGCCGGGCGCATCCGCCGGCTGCTGGCCATGGCGGACAAGCGGGCCGCCGAGCGGGGCATCCCCGGGACGGACGCGGCCTCCGAGGGCTGAGCGCGGGATCACCGTCGACGGGATCTGGCCCCGGCGCTCCGCCCCCGATCACAATGGAGACGGACGGAATACGCCGCCGAGACGCGAGGTTGCCCGAGGTGGAGGCCGAGGGCGTCCTGCCCGCAGCCTCGCCTGACCAAGGAGGAAGCATGACCGAATACACCCTTCCGGAGCTGGACTACGACTACGCCGCGCTGGAGCCGCACATCTCGGCCCGCATCATGGAGCTGCACCACTCCAAGCACCACGCCACGTACGTCAAGGGCGCGAACACCGCCCTGGAGAAGCTGGCCGCCGCGCGTGAGGCCGGCGACTTCGGCTCCGTGAACCAGCTGTCGAAGGACCTCGCCTTCAACCTGGGCGGGCACACGAACCACTCGATCTTCTGGAAGAACCTCTCGCCGGAGGGCGGCGACAAGCCGACCGGCGAGCTGGCCGCCGCCATCGACGAGTACTTCGGCTCGTTCGACCAGTTCCAGGCCCACTTCACCGCCGCCGCCCTCGGCATCCAGGGCTCCGGCTGGGCCGTGCTGGCCTACGAGCCCATCGGCGGCAACCTGGTGATCGAGCAGTTCTACGACCAGCAGAACGGCGTGCCGGTCGCCACCATCCCGCTGTTCCAGCTGGACATGTGGGAGCACGCCTTCTACCTCGACTACCAGAACGTCAAGGCGGACTACGTCAAGGCGATCTGGAACATCGTGAACTGGGCCGACGTGCAGGCCCGCTTCGAGGCCGCCCGCGCCGGCGCCTCCGGCCTGATCCTCCCGGCCTGATCCACACCGCGCACCGGGGCGCTGATGTCGTGGCCCCACGACGTCAGCGCCCCGATGCGGGGAGGGGCTCGGCGCTCCGGCCCTGTCCCCACCGCGCGCCCGGACCGGGCGCGACCGCTCGACCGTACCGCCCCGGACCCACCGCCACGGGGACCACGCAACGCGAACTAACGAGAGAGACCACCATGACCAAGATCGCCATCAACGGCTACGGCCGCATCGGACGCAACATCGTGCGCGTGCTCAGGGACCGCGGCCACGAGGGCCTCGAGCTGGTCGCCGTGAACGACCTCGCCGACCCCGAGGACCTGTTCTGGCTCACCAAGTACGACACCATCCTGGGCCGCTACCCGGGCGAGCTGGAGCGGACCGAGAAGGGGTTCCGCATCGACGGCCGCGACGTCGCGTTCTTCCAGGAGGCCGACCCGACGAAGCTGCCGTGGGGTGAGCTCGGCGTGGACCTGGTCATCGAGTGCACCGGCATCTTCACGACCGGCCCCAAGGCGCAGGCCCACCTCGACGCCGGGGCCAAGAAGGTCCTCATCTCCGCTCCCGCCAAGGAGGTCGACGGCACCTTCGTGATGGGTGTGAACGAGCACACCTACGACGCGGAGTCGATGCACATCGTCTCGAACGCCTCGTGCACCACGAACTGCCTGGCCCCGATGGCGAAGGTCCTCAACGACGAGTTCGGCATCGTGGACGGCATCATGACCACGATCCACGCGTACACCGGCGACCAGAACCTGCACGACAACGTGCACAAGAAGGATCGCCGTCGGGCGCGCGCCGCCGCCCAGAACATGGTGCCCACCTCCACGGGCGCGGCCAAGGCCATCGGCGAGGTCATCCCGGAGCTGAAGGGCAAGCTCGACGGCTTCGCCATGCGGGTGCCCACCATCACCGGCTCGGCCACCGACCTGACCGTGGAGCTGACGCGCCACGTGGAGGTCGAGGAGATCAACGCGGCGTTCAAGAAGGCCGCGGAGTCCGGTCCGCTGCAGGGCCGCCTGGTCTACTCGGAGGACCCGATCGTGTCCTCGGACATCATCACCTCCCCGGCGGCGTGCACCTTCGACGCCCCGCTGACCAAGTCCATCGGCCAGACCGTGAAGATCATCGGCTGGTACGACAACGAGTACGGCTACACCTCCCAGCTCATGGACTTCGCAGACCTCATCGGCTCGAAGCTCTGAGCCCGCACGGCGCCCGACGGCCCGGGCCGACGGTTCCTCCGTCGGCCCGGGCCGTCCGCCTAGACTGCACCGTGAACCGACCCCGCTCCGGCACCCCAGGAGGCATCATGCCCGCACCGACCCTCACCGATCTGCTCGAGGCCGGCGTCGCCGGCCGCACCGTGCTCATCCGGTCCGACCTGAACGTCCCGCTGGACGGGGACACCGTCACCGACGACGGCCGCATCCGTGCCTCGCTGCCCGCGATCCGGGACCTGGCGGAGGCCGGGGCCCGCGTGATCGTCATGGCCCATCTGGGCCGCCCCAAGGGTGAGCCCGACCCC
Organism: Micrococcus sp. Alg238-R198; assembly: GCF_900537135.1. NCBI lineage: Bacteria > Bacillati > Actinomycetota > Actinomycetes > Micrococcales > Micrococcaceae > Micrococcus > Micrococcus sp. Alg238-R198. Next base: position 85,266 of record NZ_UNRH01000001.1, on the reverse strand, counting down.
GCGTACTCCCTCCGTCCGGTCGCCGCGCGCATGGCCGAGCTGCTGGGCGCCGACGTCGCCCTGGCCGCAGACGTGACCGGGGACGACGCGCGCGCCCACGCCGCCGCCCTGCAGGACGGCCAGGTGCTGCTGCTGGAGAACGTGCGCTTCGACGCCCGCGAGACCTCCAAGGACGATGCCGAGCGCGCCGCACTCGCCGGGGAGATGGCTGCCCTGGCCGGCGCGGACGGTGCCTACGTGGGCGACGCGTTCGGCGCGGTCCACCGCAAGCACGCCTCCGTGTTCGACGTCGCGGCGCAGCTGCCGGCCTACCAGGGCCCGCTGGTCGCCGCCGAGCTCGAGGTGCTCACCCGCCTGACCGAGTCCCCGGAGCGGCCCTACGTCGTCGTGCTGGGCGGGTCGAAGGTCTCGGACAAGCTGGCCGTGATCGACAACCTGCTGGACAAGGCCGACATGCTGCTGATCGGCGGCGGCATGCTCTTCACCTTCCTCAAGGCGCAGGGCCACGAGGTGGGCGCCTCCCTGCTCGAGGAGGACCAGCTCGACACCGTTCGCGAATACCTGCGCCGCTCCGAGGCCGGGGCCGCCCGCATCGTGCTCCCCACGGACATCGTGATGGCCTCCGGCTTCGCGGCCGACGCCGAGCACGAGGTCCTGGCCGCGGACGCCCTCACCTCGGGCGCGCACGGCGCGTCCGCCATGGGCTTGGACATCGGCCCCGAGACGGCCCGGGCGTTCGCCGAGCAGATCCGCGGCGCCCAGACCGTGTTCTGGAACGGCCCCATGGGCGTGTTCGAGTTCCCGGCCTTCGCGGAGGGCACCCGGGCGGTGGCCCAGGCCCTCACCGAGGCCTCCGCGGCCGGCGGCCTGTCGGTGGTCGGCGGCGGCGACTCCGCGGCGGCCGTGCGCACGCTCGGCTTCGCCGACGACGCGTTCGGCCACATCTCCACCGGTGGCGGCGCCTCCCTCGAATACCTCGAGGGCAAGGAGCTGCCGGGCGTCACCGCCCTGGCCGGCGAGGGGCGGGCGTGAGCATGGCGGAGCAGACCACGCGCGTGCCGCTGATCGCGGGCAACTGGAAGATGAACCTGGACCACCTCGAGGCCGTCACCCTGGTGCAGCGCCTCACGTGGCTCCTCTCGGACGCGGACCATGACCAGGAGGCCGTGGAGGTCGCGGTGTTCCCGCCCTTCACGGGCCTGCGGTCCGTGCAGACGCTCGTCACCGGCGACCGCCTGGACCTCGTCTACGGCGCGCAGGACCTCTCGCCCGAGGACGCCGGCGCCTACACGGGCGACGTCTCCGGCGCGTTCCTGGCCGCGCTGGGGTGCCGTTACGCGATCGTGGGCCACTCCGAGCGCCGCACCCTCCACGGGGAGGACGACGCCCTCGTCGCGCGCAAGGCCGCCGCGGCCCTGCGCCACGGCCTCACCCCGGTGATCTGCGTGGGCGAGGGCCTGGAGGTGCGCCAGGCCGGCCGGCACGTCGAGCACACGCTCGCCCAGCTGGAGGGCTCGATCGCGGGCCTGTCGGCGCAGGACGTGGCCGGCGTCGTCGTCGCCTACGAGCCCGTATGGGCGATCGGCACGGGCGAGGTCGCCGGCCCCGAGGACGCGCAGCAGATGTGCGCGGCCCTGCGCGCCCGCGTGGCCGCACTGCACGGCGACGACGTCGCCGCCGGACTGCGGATCCTCTACGGCGGCTCCGTGAAGTCCTCCAGCGCGCCGGCGCTGCTGGCGCAGCCGGACGTGGACGGCGCCCTCGTGGGCGGCGCCAGCCTCGACGCGGACGAGTTTGCTAAGATCGTCCGGTTCGACCAGGCCTGATCCGTCCGGCCCGACCGACCGCATTCTCCGTGACGGCCCCGGCGCGCGCCGGGGCCGCACCTCGACCCGAGGAGCCCTCCCGTGGACGTCCTGACCCTGGCCCTGCAGATCCTCGTGGTCGTGCTCAGCGTGGTCATCGTGCTGCTCATCCTGCTGCACAAGGGCCGCGGCGGCGGCGTCTCGGACATGTTCGGCGGCGGCGTGACCAGCTCGATGAGCTCCTCGGGCTCCGCCCAGCGTCTGCTCACCCGCCTGACCGTCGGCTCCGTGGTCGCCTGGGGTGTCGTGATCGCCCTGCTCGGCGTCCTGCCGCGACTGACCATGGAGTCCTGAGGCCGCCCCGCCGGGCCCCGACGCGAACGCCCCGCACGGAAGATCCGTGCGGGGCGTTCGCGCGTCCCGGACCGGTGGGGCGCCGGGGGCCCCTCAGCGTTCGGAGGCCTGCACGGGGGAGAGGTCCGTGCGCGGCAGGCCCTGGTGGAGCACGGCGCCGAAGACCTCGTCCGGGTCCAGGCGGCGCAGCTCCTCGGCCAGGCAGTCCTGGATCGTCCGGCGTGGCAGGGAGATGCGCTGCACCGGCCGGCCCTGCTGATAGAGCCGGGCCACCTGCGACTGCGAGCGGGAGAGCACCACGTCCCCGTCCGTGCACCGCAGGCGCACCGCACGGATCCCGTGGCCGACCTTCGAGTGCGCGATCGTCACGGGCACCTTCAGGGTCAGGGTGAGCCACGCCGCGAGCAGCATGGTGCTGGGGGAGTCCGGCGCCCCGTCCACCGTCACCGAGCGCAGGGTGGCCACGTCGAGCGTGTCGAAGATCCCGGCCACCTGGATCCGCCACAGCGTCAGGCGCGTCCAGGCCAGGTCGGTGTCGCCCTCATGGTGGCCCGCGCGCAGAGCCCACAGGGCGGGCTCGGCCGCGGACGCCGATGCCGTGTCCGTGATCCGGCGGTGGGCCAGGCGACCGAGCGCCGTCGCCGAGGGGACCTCGGGCGGCACCCCGGGCCACCACGCGACGATGGGCGCATCGGGCAGGAGCAGCCCGGAGACGAGCGACTCATCGGCGTGGGCGTTCTCCCCGGCGCACCACAGCACCACGACGTCGGAGGCGCCGGCGTCGCCGCCGACCCGGATCTCGGCGTCCAGGCGGGTGGGTGCCGCAGGGTCGCCCAGGGCCAGGACGATGATGCGGCACGGGTGCTCCAACGAGGCCGCGTTGGCGGCCTGGACGGCGGACTCGATGCCGGCGTCGTCCGTGCTGATCACGAGCGTGAGGACGCGGCCGAGGGTCACGACCCCGCTCTTCTCGCGCAGCTGCGTGATGCGCTTGGCCACCTGGGAGGTGGTGGTGTCCTGCATGCGGATCTTCACGGGCGCCTCCAGCTTCGTCCGTCGCGGGCCATGAGGGCGTCGGCCGAGGGCGGGCCCCACGTGCCCGGGGCGTAGGGCTCGGGCTGGGTGCCCAGGCTCGCCCAGTGCTCCTCGAACGGGTCCACGATCCGCCAGGACAGCTCCACCTCGGCCTGACGCGGGAACAGCGGCGGCTCCCCGAGGAGTACGTCGAGGATGAGCCGTTCGTACGCCTCGGGGGAGTCCTCGGTGAAGGCGTGGCCGTAGCCGAAGTCCATCGTGACGTCGCGGATCTCGGTCTGCGTGCCGGGCACCTTGGACGCGAAGCGGATGGTGACGCCCTCGTCCGGCTGCACCCGGATGACGATGACGTTCTGCCCGAACTCGTCCCCGTCGTGGACGGGGAACAGCAGGTGCGGGGGCTTCTTGAAGACGACGGCGATCTCCGTCACCCGCCGGCCGAGGCGCTTGCCGGCCCGCAGGTAGAACGGGACGCCCTGCCAACGGCGCGTGCGGATGCCCACCTTGAGCGCGGCGTACGTCTCCGTGACGGACGCCGGGTTGAAGCCCTCCTCGTCGAGGAAGCCCGTGACCTGCTCGCCGCCCTGCCAGCCGGAGGTGTACTGGCCGCGGGCGGAGGCCCCCGCGAGTCCCTCGGGCGTGTCCGGGACGGTCACGGCTTCGAGGACCTTCTCCTTCTCCGCGCGCAGGTGGTCCGCGTCGAACGAGATCGGCTCCTCCATCGCCGTGAACGCGAGCAGCTGCAGGAGGTGGTTCTGGATGACGTCGCGGGCCGCGCCCACGCCGTCGTAGTAGCTCGCCCGTCCGCCGATGCCGATGTCCTCGGCCATCGTGATCTGGACGTGGTCCACGTGCTCCGCGTTCCAGAGCGGCTCGAACATCCGGTTGGCGAACCGGAACGCGAGGATGTTCTGCACCGTCTCCTTGCCGAGGTAGTGGTCGATGCGGAACACGGCGTCCGAGGGGAAGACGCGCTCGATCACGGCGTTGAGCTCCTGCGCGCTGGCCAGGTCGTGGCCGAAGGGCTTCTCGATGACCACGCGGCGCCACGGGCCGTCGGCCGGCTGGGACCGGTCGGCCAGGCCCTGGTCGGCCAGGTGGTGGGAGACGGCCTCGAACCAGTCCGGCGGGATGGAGAGGTAGAACGCCGTGTTCCCGCGCGTGCCGCGTGAGGTCTCGAGCTCGGCGAGCACCTCGTCGAGACGGACATAGGCCGCCTCGTCGTCGAACGCGCCGGAGACGAAGCGCAGGCCGCCCCGGAACTGGTCCCACACGGTCTCGTCGAAGGTGGTTCGGGAGGAGGCCTCCACGGCGGCACGCACGTAGTCGGCGAACTCCTCGTCGGACCAGTCGCGGCGGCCGAAGCCGACGAGGGAGAACGCCGGCGGCAGCAGGCCGCGCTGGGCCAGGTCGTACATGGCCGGCAGGAGCTTCTTCTTCGCCAGGTCGCCCGTCACGCCGAACAGCACGAGGGCCGACGGACCCGCGATGCGGGTCAGGCGCCGGTCACGGGGGTCGCGCAGCGGGTTGCGGGGGACGGTCCGGGACTCACCGGCCACGGACGGCGTTCCTCAGGGCCTCGATGCCCGCGTCGCGGCGGCGCAGGTGCAGGGTGACCACGGGGCGGCCGAGATCGCCCAGCACCCGGGCGTCGCCCGCGGCCTGCGCGGCGATGAGCCTGCCCAGGGAGAACGGGCGTCCGGGCACCTCGAGGTCCAGGCCGGCGTCGCCCGTGATCTGGAGGAACACGCCGACGGCCGGGCCGCCCTTGTGGAACTGTCCGGTGGAGTGCAGGAACCGCGGACCCCAGCCGAACGTGACCGGGCGGCCGACCAGCTCTGCCAGGTCCGCGCGCAGCTCCTCGAGCTCGGCGTCGTCATGACGGGAGAGGTAGGCGTGGACCGCCAGGTAGCCGTCCTCGGGCACCAGCGCGGCCGTGGCGCGCAGCACGCCGGCCAGGTCCGGGGCAGAGGTCACGGACGCCGGGCCGGAGACCTCGACGCCCTCCACCTCACCGTCGGCCGTCCGCTCGGCGGCGGGGCCGTCCAGCAGGGTGCGCGCGGCGGCCTTGGCGGCCTCCACGTCCGGCTGGTCGAAGGGGTTGATCCCGAGCAGGCGGCCGGCCACCGCGGTGGCCACCTCCCACAGCAGCAGCTGGGCGCCGAGCGAGCCGGCGACCTGCACGCCGTGGCCCGGGGCCGCGACGTCGTCCTCGCCGACGAGCTGCACCTGCAGCAGGTCGGGGGCGTCCCACACGGTCTCGGGGTCGCCGGGGGCGACGACGACGGGCAGCAGCCCGGTGCCGTCCTTGCCCGTGGACTCGGCGATCAGCTGCTCGATCCAGGCCGGCAGTCCGGCGATGCCGGACCCGTGGTCGGCGAAGACGAGCTTGTCGCGCAGCGGCTGCGTGCCGCCCAGGGCCGCGCCGAGCTGCAGGCCCGGGTTGTCCTCGTCGTCGGCGGTCAGCAGGTCGAGCACGGCCTCCGCGTCGTCCAGCAGGGCCGCGACGTCCACCCCGGCCAGGCCGGTGGGGACCAGGCCGAACGCGGTGAGAGCCGAGAAGCGCCCGCCCACGGTCGGGTCCGCGGTGAAGACGGCGCGCCAGCCGGCGGACTCGCACGCGGCGTGCAGCGGCGAGCCCGGGTCCGTGACGGCGACCAGGCGGGTGCGGGGGTCGATCCCGGCGTCGCGGAACGCGGCCTCGACGACGCGGCGCTGCGAGTCGGTCTCCACGGTGGAGCCGGACTTGGAGGAGACCACCAGCACGGTCCGCTCGAGGTCGCGCTCGAGGGCACGGGAGACCTGGAACGGGTCCGTGGAGTCCAGGACCTCGAGCTCGACGCCGGCCGTCGCCGCGATCACCTCGGGGGCCAGGGACGAACCGCCCATGCCCGCCAGGAGCACGCGGTCCACGCCCTCGGCGCGCAGCTCCCGGGTCAGCTGGGCGATGTGCGGGACGAGGGCGCGGGAGTCCTCGAACAGGTCGATCCAGCCGAGCCGCTTGGCGGCCTCGTCGCGGGCCGGCGCCCCCCACAGGTCGGCGTCCTGCGCCCCGAGGCGGGAGGCGACGCGGTCCTGGAGGAGGGCGGGCAGATGGCGGTCGATCGCCTCGAGGGCGGCTCCGGTGGCGGTGAGGCCGAGGGTGCTCATGGGGGGTCCTTCCGTGCGCGTGGCGAGCGGGCGGCGGGGTCGGGGGGCGGGTGCGGTCAGCGATGGGCGTCGAGCCCGGAGCGGACCGAGCCGAGCAGCTCGTCCCACGCGGCCTCGAACTTCTCCAGGCCCTCAGTCTCCAGCACGTCCACGACGTCCTGGTAGGACACGCCTGCCGCGCCGACCGCGTCGAGCAGGGCATCGGCCTCGGCGTAGGCGCCCGTGACGGTGTCCGCCGCGATCACCCCGTGGTCGGCGACCGCCTCGAGGGTCTTCTCCGGCAGGGTGGTCACGGTGTGCGGTGCCACGAGTTCGGTGACGTACAGCGTGTCCGGCAGGGCGGGGTCCTTGACGCCGGTGGAGGCCCACAGGGGCCGCTGCACGGGGGCGCCGGCCGCCTCGAGCAGGCGCCAGCGCTCCGAGTCCAGGGCCTGCTCGAAGGCTCGGTAGGCCAGGCGCGCGTTGGCGACGGCGGCCCGGCCGGTCAGCGCCTCGGCCTCGGGGGTGCCGATCGCGCGCAGCCGCGCGTCGACCTCCGTGTCCACACGGGAGACGAAGAAGGAGGCCACCGAGTGGAGGCGGCGGACGTCGTGCCCGTTCGCCCGGGCCTTCTCCAGGCCGGTGAGCCAGGCGTTGAGCACCCGGCGGTAGCGGGGCAGCGAGAAGATCAGGGTCACGTTCACGCTGATGCCCTCGCCGAGCACGTCCGCGATGGCGGACATACCCTCCACGGTCGCGGGGATCTTCACCATGAGGTTGGGACGGTCGACGGCCGCCGCCAGCTCGCGGGCCTGGGCCACGGTGCCGGCGGCGTCGCGGGCCAGGCGCGGATCGACCTCGAGGGAGACGAAGCCGTCCGCCCCGCCGGTGCGCTCGTGGACGGGCGCGAGCACGTCGGCGGCGCGGCGCACGTCCTCGGTCGTCAGGGCGACGACGGCCTCGTCCACCGAGGCGCCGGCGGCGGCGAGGTCGCGCAGCTGGCCCTGGTAGGCGCCCGCGTCCGCGAGGGCGACGGCGAAGATGGACGGGTTCGTGGTGACGCCGGTGACCGAGCGGGTGGCGATCAGCTTCTCGAGCGTGCCCTCGTCCAGCCGCGTGCGGGAGAGGTCGTCGAGCCAGATCGACACACCGGCCTGGGCCAGCGCGGCGGTGTTCGGGTTCTGCGGGGTGCTCATGGTCTGCGGGTGCCTTCCCTTCGGGGGTGGACGTGCTCGGGGCGTCGCGGGCGCCGGGCCTCAGAGGAGGCCGCGGGTCACCTCGGCGACGTGCTCACCGGTGAATCCGTACTTCTCCATCAGGCGGGCGCCGTCGGCCGACTCGCCGTAGTGCTCGAGGCTCACGCGGGCGCCCGGGGAGGAGGCCGTCACCGTGTGCTCGAACCACGGCATCGCGACGCCGGCCTCGACGGAGACGCGGACCGGGGCGTCGGGGCCGTCGGGCAGGACCTCGGCCCGGTAGGCCGCGTCCTGCTCGGCGAACCACTCGAGGCACGGGGCGGAGACGACGCGGGTCGGGACGCCGTCGGCCTGCAGCAGCTCGCGGGCCCGCACGGCCACGGAGACCTCGGAGCCGGTCGCGATCAGCAGCGCGCGGGCCGGCGTCGGCGCGCCGTCGGCATCCGTGGCGTCGACGAGGACGTAGGCGCCGCGGGCCACGCCCGAGGCGGGGGCGAAGCCGTCCGTGTCCCGGGGGAGCACGGGCAGGTTCTGCCGGGACAGGATGAGGCCGGCCGGGCGGTCCCGGTGCTCGAGCACCGTCCGCCACGCCCACGCGGTCTCGTTCGCGTCGGCCGGGCGGACGACGTCGAGCCCGGGGATGGCGCGCAGTGCGGCCAGGTGCTCCACCGGCTGGTGCGTGGGGCCGTCCTCGCCGAGGCCGATGGAGTCGTGCGTCCACACGTACGTGCTCGGGGTGCCCATGAGGGCGGCCAGGCGGACGGCGGGGCGCATGTAGTCGGAGAACGTCAGGAACGTGCCCATGTAGGCACGGGTCAGGCCGCCGATCGTGATGCCGTTGACGATCGCCCCGGCCGCGAACTCGCGAATGCCGAAGTGCAGGGTGCGGCCGTGCTCGTCGCCCTGCCAGGTCGCCGTGGAGCGGCGGGCCGGGATGAAGGAGGGCTCGCCCTTCATGGTCGTGTTGTTCGACCCGGCGAGGTCGGCCGAGCCGCCCCAGAGCTCGGGCATGACCGGCGCGAGGGCCGTGAGCACCTCACCGGAGGCCGCGCGCGTGGCCAGGCCCTTCTCGTCCGCGTCCCAGGACGGGAACGCGTCCGCGAAGCCGGCGGGCAGCTCTCGTCCGGCCAGTCGGTCGTACAGCCGCGCGTTCTCCGGGTTCGCCTCGCGCCAGGCCTGGAACGCCGCCTCCCACCCGCGGCGGTACTCGGCCGAGCGCTCGGCGATGGACCGGGCACCGGCCAGGAGCTCGGGGTCGACGTCGAAGGTCGTGGTCGGATCCAGCCCGAGGCCCTCCTTCAGGCCGGCGACCTCGTCCGTGCCGAGCTTGGAGCCGTGGATGCCGCCGGTGTTCTGCTTCGTGGGGGAGGGCCAGCCGATCACGGTGCGCAGCTTGATCAGCGAGGGCCGGCCGGTCTCGGCCTTGGCCGCGACGAGGGCGTCGTACAGGGCCTCCACGTCCTCCGTGTACTCGGTCACGGCGTGGCCCTGGGCGCCGTTGGTCCAGTCGACCTCCTGCACGTGCCAGCCGTAGGCCTCGTAGCGGCGGACCACGTCCTCGGTGAACGCGATGTCCGTGTCGTCCTCGATCGAGATGCGGTTCGCGTCGTAGACGACGACCAGGTTCCCGAGCTCCTGGTGCCCGGCCAGCGAGGAGGCCTCGGCGGCGACGCCCTCCTGGATGTCCCCGTCGGAGGCGAGCACGAACACGTGGTGGTCGAACGGGGAGGTGCCGGGGGCGGCGTCGGGGTCCATCAGCCCGCGCACGCGGCGCTGCTCGTACGCGAAGCCGACGCCCATCGCCAGGCCCTGGCCCAGCGGACCCGTGGTCACCTCGACGCCGTGGGTGTGGCCGTACTCCGGGTGGCCCGGGGTCCTGGATCCCTCGGTGCGCAGCCCCTGGATGTCCTCGATCTCGAGCCCGGCGCCCGCGGCGAACAACTGCAGGTACTGGATGAGCGAGGCGTGGCCCGCGGAGAGGATGAAGCGATCCCGGCCCTCCCAGCGGTCGTCCGTGGGGTCCAGGTGCATGACGTTCTGGTACAGCTGCCACGCCACGGGGGCCAGCGAGATCGCGGTGCCGGGGTGGCCGTGCCCGGCCTTCTCCACGGCGTCCGCCGAGAGCGCCTTGAGCGTGTCCACCATCCGGCGGTCCTGCTCCGAGTAGACGAACCCGCGGGCCGGGGCCACCCGGTCCAGGGTCGGGGGGGTGGACGGCTGCGCGGCGTCGGTCACGGGTTCTCTCCTGGCGGATCGGGAGCGTCGGGGTGCGGCCCCGGCCGACGCCGGGGCGTCGCGGCGCGGGGCCGTCGTCCCAGCCTAGCCGCGCGACGGCGGGGCGGGCCCGACCGGGCGCCTCATGACATGCTTCGCCCCCGGGCGAACAGCCGTTGACACGAGTAGACTGGGTCAAGGCCTGACCGCAGGCGGACCGCCCGAGTGGCCGATCCGAACCCCGGGACGGGCACGCCCACCGTCCCCTCACCGTGAGAAGCAGATGTCATCCTCCCTGGAGTCGCCGTCCGCCGCCCGCGTCGCCGCCGCCGAGCCCGGCGTCGTCGACCGGTCCCCGCTGCCCCTGCGCCGCAAGGTCCGGGCGTACGTCGAGCTGACGAAGCCCCGGGTGATCGAGCTGCTGCTGGTGACCACGCTGCCGACCATGATCTTCGCGCAGCGCGGCTTCCCGGACGTGCTCACCATGATCGCCACGCTCGTCGGCGGTGCGCTCGCCGCCGGCGCCTCCGGCACCTTCAACTGCTACATCGACCGCGACATCGACCGGGTCATGAAGCGCACCGAGAACCGGCCGCTCGTCACCGGCGAGGTCACCCCTCGCGAGGCCCTCGTGTTCGCGTGGGTGCAGACGGTCGTGTCCATCCTGATCCTCGGGTTCGGCGCCAACTGGCTGGCGGCCGGCCTGGGTGTGGCCGCCATCTTCTTCTACGTGGTCGTGTACTCGCTCGTGCTCAAGCGCCGCACGGAGCAGAACATCGTGTGGGGCGGCATCGCCGGCTGCTTCCCCGTGCTGATCGGCTGGGCGGCCGTGCGCGGGACCGTCGAGTGGCCGGCCATCGTGCTGTTCCTCGTGGTCTTCCTGTGGACGCCCCCGCACTACTGGCCGTTGTCCATGAAGTACAAGCGCGACTACCAGCAGGCCGACGTGCCGATGCTCGGCGCCATCGCCTCCGCGCGCCACGTCTCCAACCAGGTCGTGCTCTACGCGTGGGCCACCGTGGCGTGCTCCCTCCTGCTCGTGCCGATGGGCTGGGCCGGCATCGTCTACACCGCGGTCGCGCTCGTCGTCGGAGCCTGGTTCATCTGGGAGTCCCATGTGCTGCAGGTGCAGGCCCAGCGCGAGGACTTCGAGGACCGCAAGGCCATGAAGGTCTTCCACCTCTCCATCACCTATCTGACGCTGCTGTTCATCGCCCTGGCCGTGGACCCGTTCGTGGGCGCGCCGCTGATGCACTTCGGCGCCTGAGCGCCGATCCGCCCCGGGCGCTCTCCCCGGGACGCAGACGACGACGGCCCCGCACCAGCCGGTGCGGGGCCGTTCGCGTGCGCGGGGCGTCAGCCCGCGGCGACGGTGCGCGTGGGGGCGGCGGCCTCGACCGGGACACCCGGCCCGGCCGTGACGTAGCGGGCGACCTGGCGGTCCCAGGTCTCCGTCGCGGCGGCCACGAGCAGGGCAGAGCCCAGCATGTGCAGCAGGACCACGCCGATCGGCAGGCCCGTGAAGTGCTGGGTGTAGCCCACGGCGGCCTGGAACACGAGGGCGAGCAGGAGCCGCAGCACGGCGGCGCGCTGCAGGCGGGAGGCGCCGGCCGCGCGGCGCACCGTGAAGAACAGGACCAGGGCGGCCGCCAGGAGCAGGTACACCGGGATCACGTGGGCACGCGTGACCAGCAGCGGGTCGAACTCGTGGCGCGGCGAGCCGGGGTCGCCGGAGTGCGGGCCCGTGCCGGTCACCACGGTGCCCAGGTACACGGCGGCCCACGTCAGCGCGAACGCCGCCCAGGCGGCGGCACGGGACCGGCCGGTGGTGGCGCCGTCCACGAGGGGCACCCCCGCCCGGCCGGCACGGCGCTCGGCGGCGATGCGCACCACGAGCAGGGTCGCCACGGCCACCATGATCGAGGACACGATGAAGTGGCCGGCCACCCACCACGGGTTCAGATTCGTCAGGACCACGACGCCGCCCACGAGGGCCTGCGCGGGAATGCCGGCCAGCAGGCCCACGGAGAGCCAGAAGGGGCTCCGGTGGGTGCCGCGCAGGTTCCACAGGGACAGGAACATGGCGGCGGCGATGACCACCAGGACGAACGTCAGCGTCCGGTTGCCGAATTCGATGTAGCCGTGGATGCCCATCTCTGGGGTGTTGGTGAGGGACTCGGGTGAGCACTTGGGCCACGTGGGGCAGCCCAGGCCGGAGCCGGTGAGGCGCACGGCGCCGCCGGTGACGATGATGCCGATCTCGGACGCCAGGGACGCCACGGCGAGGGCCATGGTGGCCTTCGTGAGGCGCTGCGGCAGGCGGGCGGCGAGCCCGGCCGGGGCGGTCCCGGCCGCGGGGGTGGTGGTGGACACGGTGTCCTTCCGATCGTTCGATGCAGGGGGACGGGGAACGGCTCAGGGCCGCCAGCGGAACCAGCGGAGCGCGGCCGCGACGGCCACGGCGCCCCACAGGGTGAGCACGAGCAGGGGGACGGGCGACCAGGCCCCGTCCAGGAGGGCGGCCCGCAGGGCCGTGCCCAGCGCGCCGGAGGGGAGCAGGTCCACGCCGGGCACCCGCGCGGGGAACACCGTGCCGCCGACGGCGCCGAACAGCACCCACAGCAGGTTGGCGACGGCGAGGGTCGCCTCCGGCCGGGCCGTGCCGGCGAGCAGCAGCCCGAGGGCCGTGAAGGCGGCGGCCCCCAGCGCGAGGGCGACGAGGGCCGGCAGGATCCCCTCGGGGTCCGGACGCCAGCCGAGCGCCAGGCCGACGCCGCCGATCACGCTCACCTGCACCAGCAGGAGGGCCACCACCGCCAGGGCCTTGCCGGCGACGAGGCCGAGCGTGCCCAGCGGGGTGGTGGCCAGGGCGGCGAGCACGTCGTAGCGACGCTCGAAGCCCGTGGCGATCGCGGTGGCCGTGAACGCGGAGCTGATCACGGCCAGGGCGAGCACGCCGGGCACGGCCACGTCCAGGCCCGAGCGGCCGGGGGCGTCCAGCAGGCCGGTGACGTGCACGCCCACGAGCGCGAGCAGGGGCAGCACCACGGTGACGAGCAGCTGCTCGCCGTTGCGCAGCGCGGTGCCGGTCTCGTAGCCGGCCTGACGCAGGACGCGGGCGGCCAGCGGGGCGGCGCCGGCGTGGGCTCCGGTGCCGGCCGGGGCGCGGTGGTCGACGACGGGCGTGCTCATGCGGCGGTCTCCCGGAGGATCTGCTCGAGGCGCAGTCCGGCGCGCTCGAATCGGGTGGGCATCAGGGCGTGCTCCCGCCAGCTCGCGGCGAGAACGGCCAGGTCGTCCGGGCCGCGGACGCCGGCCACGCGCAGGCGGGCGGACTCGTCGAGGCCGGCCGCGCGCAGCGGCGCGGGCAGGGTGTCGGCCCAGGCGCGGACGGCGTCGGGGGAGGCGTCGCCGAAGTCCACGTCGACGACGTCGCCCTCGGCCACGCGCGTGAGCTCGGCCAGCGAGCCGGAGCGCACCACGCGGCCGGCGCGCAGGATGGCGACGTCGTCCGCGAGCCGCTCGGCGTCGTCGAGCAGGTGCGTGGTCAGCAGCACGGCGGCGCCGCGGTCGGTCTGTTCACGCACGACGTCGTGCACGACGGGCCGGGTCTCCGGGTCGAGGCCCGCGGTGGGCTCGTCGAGGAACAGCATGTCCGGCCGGCCGACGAGGGCGGCCGCGAGCGCGACGCGCTGGCGCTGGCCACCGGAGAGGCGGCGCAGGGGGCGACCGGCGACGTCGGCGATCAGCAGGCGCTCCAGCAGCGGCTCGACGGGCAGCGGGTCGCGGTACAGGGACGCCACGTGGCCGACGAAGCGGCGGGCGGGGATCGCGGGCGGCAGGCCGCCCTCCTGCCACATCACGCCGATGCGGGCGCGCAGGTCGGCGGAGGCCCGCCACGGGTCTGCGCCGAAGACGCGCACGGTGCCGGCGTCGGGCCGGTCCATGCCGTGGCAGAGGCCGAGGGTGGTGGACTTGCCGGCCCCGTTGGGGCCGAGCAGCACCGTGACGGCGCCGGCACGGGCGGTGAGGTCGACGCCCCGCAGGACGGGGGTGCGGGACCGGCCGCGGCCGAGGCTCCGGTGGACGTCGCTCAGGCGCAGGACGGGCTCGTCGCGCGGCACGGGATCCGGGGTCAGGGGAGGTCGGGGCACTGTGCCAGTCTAGTCCTCGGGCCCTGCGACCCCGGCTCGTGGGGCCGGGGCGCCCGGTCTGACGCGGGTTCCGCCGCGGGCGTCATCAAGCCAGGCGAGCCTCACTTGAACCGTTCCAGATCAATAGGTCATGATGGCGTGGTGTATTCGGATCAGTCTGCGTCGCCCCCCGCTCCGGCCCCGGCCGAGGGCACGCGCGAGCGTGTGCTGCAGCTGGTCCTGACGCGTGGACCCGTGAGCGCGGCCGAGATCGGTCGGGAGCTGGAGCTGACCGCGGCCGCCGTGCGCCGCCATCTGGACGCGCTCGAGGAGGACTCGCTCGTCGAGGTCAAGCGGGTCACCGCGGCCCGCGGCGCGGGACGGCCCTCCCGCCGCTACGTGGTCACCTCGCACGCGCAGGAGCACCTGCCCAAGGACCACCTCGCCGTCGCCCTGGACACCCTGGCCCGCCTCGAGGAGCTCGGCGGGGAGGAGGAGGTGCGCCGCACCGCGCGCCACGCCTTCCGGGAGATCGAGGAGCGCTTCACGGCCGCCGTCGACGGCCGGGAGACCGCGCTGCAGGACCGCACCCGCATCCTCGCGCGGGTCCTCGACGAGGCCGGCTACGCCGGCACGCTGCGCCACTTCGGCGCGGGCCTGGCGCCCACCCTCCGCGCGGACCAGGTCTGCCAGGGGCACTGCCCGTTCCAGGGAATTCCCGCGCGCCATCCGGAGTTCTGTGAAGAGGAGACCGCGCTGTTCGCCCGCCTGCTCGAGGTGGACGTGCGCCGGCTCTCGACCCTCGCCGCCGGCGCCCACGTGTGCACCACACACGTGCCGCTGGGCCGCGACTGAGCCGCGCGGGCCACGCCCCGGCTCCCGCCGACCACCCGACCGACCCCGACCGCAGTGACTAGTGAGAGAGGCTGAGATGACCGACCAGATCGTCCAGCGGGACTCCACGGAGACCGCCGACCCCGGCGTGATCCAGGAGATCCTCGACAAGAACCCCGAGCTCAACGCCATCGGCGCCTACCAGTACGGCTGGGCCGACTCCGACGCGGCCGGCGAGAAGGCCGTCCGCGGTCTGAACGAGGACGTCGTGCGCGACATCTCCGGCAAGAAGGACGAGCCGGAGTGGATGCGCGACCTGCGCCTGAAGGCCCTCAAGTACTTCGAGCGCAAGCCGATGCCGGCGTGGGGCCCGGACCTGTCCGGCATCGACTTCGACAACATCAAGTACTTCGTGCGCTCCACCGAGGGCCAGGCCAAGACCTGGGAGGACCTGCCCGAGGACATCCGCAACACCTACGAGCGCCTGGGCATCCCGGAGGCCGAGCGCGAGCGTCTCGTGGCCGGCGTCGCCGCCCAGTACGAGTCCGAGGTCGTCTACCACCAGATCCGTGAGGACCTGGAGGAGCAGGGCGTCGTGTTCCTCGACACCGACACCGCGCTCAAGGAGCACCCGGAGATCTTCGAGGAGTACTTCGGCACCGTGATCCCGGTCGGCGACAACAAGTTCGCCTCCCTGAACACGGCCGTGTGGTCCGGCGGCTCCTTCGTGTACGTGCCCAAGGGCGTGCACGTGGAGATCCCGCTGCAGGCCTACTTCCGCATCAACACGGAGAACATGGGCCAGTTCGAGCGGACGCTGATCATCGCGGACGAGGACTCGTACGTGCACTACATCGAGGGCTGCACCGCCCCGATCTACCAGTCCGACTCGCTGCACTCGGCCGTCGTCGAGATCGTGGTGAAGAAGAACGCGCGCGTGCGCTACACCACCATCCAGAACTGGTCCACGAACGTGTACAACCTCGTGACCAAGCGCGCCGTGGTCGAGGCCGGCGGCACCATGGAGTGGATCGACGGCAACATCGGCTCCAAGGTGACCATGAAGTACCCGGCCGTGTACCTGACCGGCGAGCACGCCACCGGCGAGACCCTCTCCGTCGCGTTCGCGGGCAAGGACCAGCACCAGGACACCGGCTCCAAGATGGTGCACATGGCCCCGCACACGAACTCCTCGATCGTGTCCAAGTCCGTGGCCCGCAGCGGCGGCCGCGCCGCCTATCGCGGCCTGGTGCAGATCGCCGAGGGCGCGAACGGCTCCGCCAACTCGGTGGTGTGCGACGCCCTGCTCGTGGACACGGTCTCCCGCTCCGACACCTACCCGTACATCGACATCCGCGAGGACGACGTGACCCTCGGCCACGAGGCGACCGTCTCGAAGGTGTCCGAGGAGCAGCTCTTCTACCTCATGAGCCGCGGCATGTCCGAGGACGAGGCCATGGCCATGATCGTGCGCGGCTTCATCGAGCCGATCGCCCGCGAGCTGCCCATGGAGTACGCGCTCGAGCTCAACAAGCTGATCGAACTGCAGATGGAAGGATCGGTGGGCTGACATGACCGACACCGTTGAGAACACCCAGCGGACCATGATCCCGGGCATGGGCGAGGAGGGCGAGAAGCTCACCGCCGCGCAGAACCCGGCCGCCCGGGCCGGGGGCCGGGAGCGCAACGCCGCGGGCTCGCGCGCCGATCGCCTCAGCTCCTTCGAGCTGTCCGACTTCCCCGTGCTCACGGGGCGCGAGGAGGACTGGCGCTTCACCCCGCTCAAGCGCCTGGGCGGGCTGCACCTGCCCGAGGGCGACGACGCGCGCCTGACCGGTGCCGCCCCCGCCGTGACCGTGGCCGAGCAGGCCGGCGTCACGGTGGAGACCGTGGCCCGCGACGACGCCCGCGTCGGCTCCGTCCTGACCCCGGACGACCGCGTGTCCGCCGCGGCCTGGAACTCGGTCTCCGAGGCCACCGTCGTGACGATCTCCGGTGAGGTCGCCGAGCCGGTGCGCATCGACGTCGTCGGCTCCTCCGCCGACCCGGCCGCGATGCACCTGACCGTGCTCGTGGAGGAGAACGCGCAGGCCGACGTCGTGATCGCCCACCGCGGCACCGCCGTGCTGGCCCAGAACGTCGAGTTCGACGTGCGCCGCGACGCCCGCCTGAACGTGGTCGCACTGCAAGCCTGGGAGGGCGATGCCGTGCACGTCTCGGCCCAGCAGGCCTCGGTCGCCACGAACGCGCACTTCAAGCACGTGGCCGTGTCCTACGGCGGCGGCGTGGTGCGGCTGACCCCGACCGCGCGGTTCGCCGCGGAGCGCGGCGAGGCCGAGATGTACGGCCTGTACTTCGCCGACGCCGGTCAGCACCTCGAGAACCGCCTGTTCGTGGACCACAACCAGCCGGACTGCGTCTCGAACGTGCTCTACAAGGGCGCCCTGCAGGGCACGGACGCGCGCACCGTGTGGGTGGGCGACGTGCTGATCCGCAAGGAGGCCGAGGGCACGGACACGTACGAGAAGAACCAGAACCTGCTGCTCTCCGACGGGGCGCGCGCGGACTCGGTGCCGAACCTGGAGATCGAGACCGGCGTGATCGAGGGGGCGGGCCACGCGTCCGCGACCGGCCGCTTCGACGAGACCCAGCTGTTCTACCTGATGGCCCGCGGCATCTCCGAGACCGAGGCCCGCCGCCTGATCGTGCGCGGCTTCCTCAACGAGATCATCCAGAAGATCGGCATCGGCGACGTCGAGGACGAGCTGACCGCCGTCATGGAGGACGAGCTCCGCATCGCGCAGCTCTGACCGACGCCCCGCAGACCCCACCGCCTTCCACCCGAGGAGAACCACCATGGCAACCCTGCAGATCACCGACCTGCACGTGCAGATCGCGACCGAGAACGGCCCCAAGGAGATCCTGAAGGGCCTCTCCCTGACCATCGAGACGGGCGAGACCCACGCGATCATGGGCCCGAACGGCTCCGGCAAGTCCACCCTGGCCTCGACCATCGCCGGCCACCCGCGCTACGAGGTCACCTCCGGCTCCATCACCCTCGACGGCGAGGACGTGCTGGAGATGGGCGTCGACGAGCGCGCCCAGGCCGGCCTCTTCCTGGCCATGCAGTACCCCGTGGAGATCCCGGGCGTCACCATGACCAACTTCCTGCGCACCGCCAAGACCGCGCTTGACGGCGAGGCCCCCTCGCTGCGCACCTGGACCAAGGACGTCAAGGGCGCCTTCGAGGCCCTGCAGATCGACCCGGCGTTCATGAACCGCAACGTCAACGAGGGCTTCTCCGGCGGCGAGAAGAAGCGCGCCGAGATCCTCCAGCTCGAGCTGTTCAAGCCCAAGTTCGCGATCCTCGACGAGACCGACTCCGGCCTCGACGTCGACGCGCTGCGCATCGTCTCCGAGGGCGTCAACCGCGCCCAGGCGCAGAACGAGATGGGCACCCTGCTGATCACCCACTACACGCGGATCCTCAACTACATCAAGCCGGACCACGTGCACGTGCTGGTGGACGGCCGCGTCGCCGAGTCCGGCGGCCCGGAGCTCGCCGAGCAGCTCGAGGCCGAGGGCTACGCCCGCTTCGAGAAGGCCGCGGCGGGGGCCTGAGATGACGGAGACCGCGAACCAGGTGCCCACGGAGGACATCCGTGAGGCCCTCAAGGACGTGATCGACCCGGAGCTGGGCGTCAACGTCGTGGACCTGGGTCTGCTCTACGGGCTGCACTACGCCGACGACGGCGCGCTGCTCGTGGACATGACCCTGACCACCGCGGCCTGCCCGCTCACGGACGAGATCGAGGACCAGGTCTCCCGCGCGATCGGCACCATGGTGGACGAGTGGCGGCTGAACTGGGTCTGGATGCCCCCGTGGGGCCCCGAGCGGATCACCGAGGACGGGCGCGACCAGATGCGCGCCCTTGGCTTCAACATCTGATCCGGTCCGGACGACGACGGCGGCCCCTCACCTTCGCCCAGGAGGTGAGGGGCCGCCGTCGTCGTGGGGGAGTGCGGACGGACCCGCAGGCGCGGTGCTCTCGGCTCAGATGTCCAGGGAGGGGGCCCGGAACGTGTCGCACTGGCGGATGTCGGGCTCCTGCTGGGCGCTCTGGTAGCCGCGCATGAACCAGGCCATGCGCTGCTCGGAGGTGCCGTGCGTGAACGCCTCGGGGTCCACCCGCCCGGTGTGGGTGGACTGGATGCGGTCATCGCCCACGGCGGAGGCCGCGTCGATGGCCTGGCGCAGCTGGTCCTGCGAGATCGGCTTCAGGAACGGCTCACCGGACTCGGGGTCCACGGTGGAGGTGGCATGCCCGGCCCACATGCCGGCGAAGCAGTCGGCCTGCAGCTCTGCGCGCACGGCGCCGGAGGTGGGGCCGGTGGTCCCGTCCTTCGAGTGCTGCAGGTAGCCGGTCACCTGCTGAACGTGGTGGCCGTACTCGTGCGCCACGATGTACTCCTCCGCCAGCGGTCCGCCCTCGGCGCCGAAATCGGTCTGCAGCGTCTCGAAGAACGCGGTGTCGAAGTACATGGACTCGTCCGCCGGGCAGTAGAACGGGCCCGTGGCCGAGGAGGCGCTGCCGCAGCCGGTGCTCACGCCGCCCTGGAACAGGGTCAGCTGCGGCTGGCGCCACTGGATGTCCGAGAACTGGGCGAGGTACTCGCCCCAGAACTCGTCCGCGGCCTCGGTGGTCGCGACGACGCGGCAGTCCGTGTTCTGGTTGGCGTCCGCACCGCTGGCGCACTCCTCGTCCGAGAGGGGCTGGCTCTGGCCGCCCGAGCCCGTCTGCTGCTGGTACTGACTCTGGCCGACGGACCCGCCGCCCGTGTCGATCCCGAGCTGCTCGGCCAGCCCGGGGGCGAAGATCGCGAGCAGCAACGCGAGCAGGCCGCCGCCACCGCCGATGGCGATGCCCCGGCCCCCCAGCCCGCCGCCACCGCCCGATCGGGCCCGGCCGGCGTCGATCTGCACGTTCTCGTTGAAGCTCATGGGGCCAGAGTGTAGACGGACTAGACTGGCCCGGCACCGCGCTGGCCCCCGCCCGTCGAGATCGGCCGGACCCCGCCGGTGCACCCCTGTTCTTCCCTCGACCCCTGGAGTCTGACACCCCCATGCTGACCGTCACCGATGTCGAACTGCGCGTGGGCGCCCGTCTCCTCATGGACGAGGTGAACTTCCGCGTGGACAAGGGGGACAAGGTCGGCCTCGTGGGGCGCAACGGCGCCGGCAAGACGACGCTGACCAAGGTCCTGGCCGGCGGCGGGCAGCCCACGGCGGGCACCGTGACCCGGACCGGGCGCATCGGCTACCTGCCCCAGGACCCCAAGGTCGAGGACATGGACCAGTCCGGCCGCGACCGCATCCTCTCCGCCCGCGACCTGGACCAGACGATCCGCCGCATGCGGGAGGCCGAGGCCGGCATGGCCGCCGTCGACGACGCCGAGCGGGAGCGGGCGATGAACCGCTACTCCCGCCTGGAGGCGGAGTTCGAGGCCCGCGGCGGCTACGCGGCCGAGTCCGAGGCCGCCCGGATCACGTCCAACCTCGGCCTGCCGGACCGCGTCCTGGACCAGCCGCTGCACACCCTCTCCGGCGGCCAGCGCCGCCGCGTGGAGCTCGCCCGCATCCTCTTCTCCGACGCGGACATCCTGCTGCTGGACGAGCCCACCAACCACCTCGACCACGACTCGATCGTGTGGCTGCGCGACTACCTGAAGACCTACTCCGGCGGCCTCCTGATGATCTCGCACGACGTCGAGCTCATGGAGATGACCGTGAACAAGGTCCTCTACCTGGACGCGAACCGGCAGACCATGGACGTCTACAACATGACGTGGAAGAACTACCTCGCCCAGCGCCAGCAGGACGAGGCGCGCCGCCGGCGGGAGTTCGCCAACGCGGAGAAGAAGGCCTCGGCCCTCATGGCCCAGGCCGAGAAGATGCGTGCCAAGGCGACCAAGGCCACCGCCGCGCAGAACATGATCAAGCGCGCCGAGCGGCTCATGCGCGGCGTCGAGGGCGAGCGCGCGGTCGACCGCGTGGCCGCGATCCGCTTCCCCACCCCGCAGGCCTCCGGCAAGACGCCGCTGCGCGCCGAGAACCTCTCCAAGTCCTACGGCTCGCTCGAGATCTTCACGGGAGTGGACCTGGCGATCGACCGCGGCTCGCGCGTGGTGATCCTGGGCTACAACGGCGCCGGCAAGACGACGCTGCTGCGCATGCTCGCCGGGGAGGAGACCCCGGACACCGGGGAGGTGCAGGCGGGCCACGGGCTCAAGCTGGGTTACTTCGCCCAGGAGCACGACACCCTGGACCAGGACGCGTCGGTCCTGGACAACATGCGCCACGCCGCCCCGCAGCTCGGCGACACCCAGGCGCGCACGCTGCTCGGATCGTTCCTCTTCCAGGGCGACGACGTCGACAAGCCCGCCCGCGTCCTCTCCGGCGGCGAGAAGACCCGCCTGGCGCTGGCCACGCTCGTGGCCTCGAGTGCGAACGTGCTGCTGCTGGACGAGCCCACGAACAACCTCGACCCCGCCAGCCGTGAGGAGATCCTCCACGCACTGCGCCAGTACGAGGGCGCCGTGGTGCTCGTGACCCACGACGAGGGCGCCGTCGAGGCGCTCGACCCCGAGCGCGTGGTGCTGCTGCCGGACGGGGTCGAGGACCTCTGGAACGACGACTACAGGGACCTCATCACCCTCGCCTGAGTCCGCGGGCCGCCGAGGCGGAGGGCCGGCTCAGTCGAAGAGCGCATCCTCGGCCTCCTCGTCCGTGAGCCGCCCGTCGCGCCGCCGCCGGGCCGGCTTGGCGCGGGGGACCCGGTGCGCGGAGAGCAGCCCGTCGTCCGCGGCGTCGTCGAGGGCGTCGGCCCGGTCGTTGCGCGCGCGCATCCACGCGGAGTACCCCCACACCCCGAAGCCCATGGCCGCGAACAGGTACCACTGGATCGCGTAGGACAGGTGCGGGCCCTCGTCGAGGGTGGGCTCGACGAGCTTCTGCGGCATCGGCTCCACCGCCGGGTCCTCCGTGACCATGATCCCGTAGGCCGTCCCGGCCACGGGCCCGCCCACGGTGTCGGCGATCTCGGCGAGGTCGATCGAGGGCACCTGACCGTCCGGGGCGTCGCGGTCCAGGGCCGGCTCCCCGGGCTTGACCCGCACCACGACCTCGGCGTGGCCGGCGGGCGGGGCCGGCACGGCGTCCGGCTGACCCGGACTGTTGCCCACCGGGAGCCAGCCGCGGTCCACCACGACGACGGGGCCCTCGTCCGTCCGGAACGGCACGAGCACCTCGTAGCCGGGCTGGCCGGCCCGGGGGCGGTTGCGGACGATGAGCGTCTCGTCGACGAGGTACTCGCCGGTCAGTGTCACGGGCGTCCACTCGTCGTCGGTCTGGAACGCGGTGAACAGCCGGGAGGCCTCGGCGAACGGAACCGGGTCGTCGTCGTAGTTCTCCAGGACGCGGTTGACGCGGTGCTGGACCTCCACGCGGCGGTCCCACTGCCACTGCGCGAGCGCATGGCACAGGAACGCGAAGAGGACGCACACCACGAAGCCGAGGATCCACGGGCCGGTGGCGAGGAAGCCGAAGCGCAGGGCAGGAAGGCGTTCGGCGTCGCGGGCGGTCGGGTCCGTCATGGGGGCGGGGATGCTCATGGGCGCGGGGGCTCCTGCGGGGTCTCGGGCGTGTCGACCTCGGGCGCCTGCGTGGCGGCCGGATCGAGCGGGCGGGAGCGCCGCAGGAAGCCGCGGGCGCTCAGGAAGTCGTCCAGGAAGGGCCGATGGTCCGTGCAGGCCAGCCAGGTCTTCACGCGGTCCGGGGCGTGGACGCGCGGGTTGTTCCACTCCAGGGCCCAGGCGGCCTCCGCGGTGCAGCCACGACGCGAGCAGACCGGCCGCTCGGGCCCGTCCACGGCGGCGTGCGGGGATCGGGCAGTGGAGGCACCGGCGGCGGGGTCAAGGCGGCCGGACGCGAGGGCGCCCAGCAGGTCCATGCCCGGCTCACCCGGGACCGCGCCGATCACGCGCCGCCCCGTCCGGGCAGGCCGGGACTGCCGGCGGACGAGGACCCTCGGCCCAGCGCCCGGGGCGCACGGTCGCGCGGGTCGTCCACGAGGTCGCCGGTGAGCACGACCGGCTCGGGCGCCGCCGTGTCGTCGGGGCGGGGGGCCAGGGCCGGTCCCTGGGTGGGCACGGCGCGCAGGGTGCCGGCCTGCTGCGGGCCGGTGTTGTTCACGCGCACGACGGCGACGTAGGGCAGCACGACCGCGCCGAGGATGAACCCGAGCTGCCACCAGCCGTGGGTGAAGAGCGCGGCGACGAAGCAGGCGGTGCGGAGCAGCATCTGGACCAGGTAGACCTTCATGCGCGCCTCCCGGTCCGCGCTGCGGCCGGCGGCGGCGGTGGTGACCCCCTGGACCTCCGGTGTCGTCCCGCGCCCGGCGCGGGCGGGACGGCCGGCTCGGGAGCTGGCGGCGGAGCTGGTCATGGCGCATCCTCCTGGCACGTCGCGCCCTGCGGAGGGCCCCCGCGCGGCCGCGGACGTAGAGTGGTGGTTCACATGCCGGCGCGCCCGCCCTCGGCGGCGCCCCGCAGGACGGCGTCGACGGCGCCGCGCCGGTGCTTCAGTCTAGTCCCGTCCCGTCCGGAAGGTGTTCCCATGGCCGATCAGACCACCACGCCCGCAGCGGACGCGCAGGCCGCCGGCCGCAGCGTCCTCGTCACGGGGGGCAATCGCGGCATCGGCCTGGCCATCGCCCGGGCGTTCGCCGCGAACGGCGACCGGGTGGCCATCACCTCCCGCTCGGGGGAGGGGCCGGAGGGGGTCCTCGCGGTCCGGGCCGACGTGACGGACGCGGCCTCCGTGGACGCGGCCTTCCGCGAGGTCGAGGAGGCCCACGGCCCGGTCGAGGTGCTCGTGGCCAACGCCGGGATCACCCACGACCAGCTGCTGCTGCGCATGTCCGAGGACGACTTCACCTCGGTGATCGACACGAACCTCACCGGCGCCTTCCGCGTGGTGCAGCGCGCCACCAAGGGCATGATGCGCCTGAAGCGCGGCCGCATCGTCCTGATCTCCTCCGTGGTGGGCCTGCTCGGCTCGCCCGGCCAGGTCAACTACGCCGCCTCCAAGTCCGGCCTCGTCGGGATGGCCCGCTCGATCACGCGCGAGCTCGGCGCGCGCGGCGTGACCGCGAACGTCGTGGCCCCCGGCTACATCGACACCGAGATGACGCAGTCCCTCGACGACGAGCTCAAGGCCCAGTACAAGACGTCCATCCCGGCCGGCCGCTTCGCCGCCCCGGAGGAGGTGGCCGGCGTCGTGCGCTGGCTGGCCTCGGACGAGGCCGCGTACATCTCCGGGGCCGTGATCCCCGTGGACGGCGGCCTGGGCATGGGCCACTGACGACCACCGACCGCTGAGCAGACAGGAAGCACAGAACATGACCGAGCAGGACCTGGCCGGACGCGGCGTCGTCGTCACCGGCTCCTCCCGCGGCATCGGAGCCGCCACCGCCGAGCTGCTGGCCGCCCGCGGCGCGGGCGTCGTGGTGAACTACCGCCAGAAGGCGCCGCGCGCGAACAAGGTGGTGCAGAAGATCGAGGACGCCGGCGGCCGCGCCGTGGCCGTGGGCGGCGACGTGACCGTCGCCGAGGATCGGGCCGCGCTGCTGGACGCCGCCGTGGAGCACTTCGGCTCACTCGACGTGCTCGTGCTCAACGCCTCGGGCGGCATGGAGTCCCAGTTCGGCGAGGACTACGCCCTGAAGCTCAACCGTGACGCCCAGGCCGCGCTGGCCGACGCCGCGCTCGAGCGCATGGGTGCCGGCGGGCAGATCGTGTTCGTGACCTCCCACCAGGCGCACTTCATCGACGAGGTCGCCACGATGGACTCCTACGAGCCCGTGGCCCGCTCCAAGCGCGCCGGCGAGGACGCCCTGCGCGAGCGCATCCCCGCGTTCACCGAGAAGGGCGTGGGCTTCGTGGTGGTCTCCGGCGACATGATCGAGGGCACCATCACCGCCACCCTGCTCGACCGCGCCGAGCCCGGTGCCATCGAGGCCCGCCGCGAGGCCGCCGGCAAGCTCTACTCCGTGGAGGAGTTCGCCGCCGAGATCGCCTCCCTCGTGGGCCGCGAGGACCTCGAGGTCGGCCACACCGAGCTCGTGGGCGGCGCCGAGGACTTCCTCGGGCAGGACTGAACCGCACCACACCCCTGACGACGAGGGCCGGATCCGTGGGATCCGGCCCTAGTGACCTCCGGGAGCGGACGCCTCAGAGACCGAGGAGCCACCGCAGGGGGGTGAAGGAGGGCACGTCGACGACGACGTCCGCGTGCTCCCGGAGGATCGGCTTCGCGCACAGCGCCACGCCGCAGCCGGCCGCCTCGAGCAGATCGATGTCGTTGGCGCCGTCGCCCACGCCGACGGCCTGCTCGGGGGTGAGCCCCGCGTCCTCGGCCCAGGCGCGCAGCATGGCGGCCTTCGCCGCGCGGTCCACGACGTCGCCGAGCACCTTCCCCGTCAGGTGCCCGTCCCGCACCTCGAGCTCGTTGGCGCAGTAGGCGTGCACGCCCCACGCCTCGGCCAGCGGGGCGAGCACCTGGGTGAAGCCGCCGGAGACCGCGCACACCCGGCCGCCGGCCGCGGTGATGGCCTCGATCAGCGCGAGGGCTCCGTCGGTGGGCCGGATGGCCCGCACCACGTCCGCCACGACGCCCACGGGCAGCCCCGCGAGCGCCTCGACGCGCGCGTGCAGCGAGGCGGCGAAGTCGAGCTCACCGCGCATCGCCCGCTCCGTCACCTCGGCGACCTCGGCCTCGCGGCCGGCGTGGGCGGCGAGCAGCTCGATGACCTCCTGCCGGATCAGCGTGGAGTCCACGTCCGTCACCACGAGGGGCGCCGGCGCGGCGGCGACCGTCGCCGGCACCGTGAGCACGTCCCACCCGGAGCCCGGCTCCGGGGCCGCCGCCCACTCGTCCGCGGCGAAGCGCCAGCCCAGCAGGCCGTCGTCGGTGAGCCGCTCGGCGTCGTCGGGCACGCCGGCCGGGGGCGCGTCCGTGACGAGGAGGGCGGGGTCGGCGGTGACGACGAGGCGGCGCAGGGTGCTCATGCGCGGCATCCTAGGCGGGGGTGCGGGCGCGGCCGGGCGTGCGTCGCATCGGCGACGCGCCGGCCGGCCGGACTAGGCTGGCCCCCATGACCACCCCCGCGCCTCCCGACGACTGGTTCCTCCCGGATGAGGACGCCGTGCTGCAGATGCGCCGCGTGCGCGTGCGCCGCGGCACCACCGACATCCTCGGCCCCCTGGACTGGACGGTCCGCGCGGGGCAGCGGTGGATCGTGATGGGCCCGAACGGCGCCGGCAAGTCCACGCTGCTTCAGCTGGCCGCGGCCCGCCTGCACCCGACCGCCGGCGACGTCGGCGTGCTGGACGAGGTGCTCGGCGCCGTCGACGTGTTCGAGCTGCGCCCGCGCATCGGCCTGTCCTCCGCCCAGCTCGCCGCCCAGGTGCCCGCGAACGAGACCGTGCAGGACGCCGTCGTCACCGCCGCCTACGGGATCACCGGCACGTGGCGCGAGCGGTACGAGACGGAGGATCGCGCCCGCGCGCTCGGCCTCGTGGCGACCTGGGGGCTCTCCCGCCTCGCGCACCGCGCGTTCGGCACCCTCTCCGACGGTGAGCGCAAGCGCGTGCTCATCGCCCGTGCCCTGATGACCGATCCCGAGCTGCTCCTGCTGGACGAGCCCGCCGCGGGCCTGGACCTCGCCGGGCGGGAGGACCTCGTGCGCCAGCTGACGGCGCTCGCCACGGACGAGGACGCGCCCGCGCTGGTCCTCGTCACGCACCACCTCGAGGAGGTGCCCCCGGGCTTCACGCATGCCCTGCTGCTGCGGGACGGCGGCGTCGTGGCGGCCGGGCCCATCGAGTCGACGCTCACCGAGGAGCACCTCTCCGCGGCGTTCGGCACGGACCTGAAGGTGACCCGCACCGGCGGTCGGTACACCGCCGTGGCCCGGTGACGGGGCTGCTGACCGCGCAGCTGCTGGGCATGGACCTGTGGCAGGTCCTGCTCGTGCTGCTCGCGGGGTTCTGGGCCGGCACGATCAACTCGGTGATCGGCTCGGGCACGCTCGTCACCTTCCCGACGCTCGTGGCGGTCGGGTTCCCGCCCGTGACGGCCCAGGTCTCCAACGCGATGGGCCTGGTGGCCTCGGGCTTCTCCGGCACGTACGGGTACCGCCGCGAGCTGGCCCAGTCCCGGGCGCTCCTGCCGAAGCTGACCGTCGCGTCCCTGCTCGGCGGGGTCATCGGCGCCGCCCTGCTCACCACGCTGCCCCCGGCCGTGTTCGGCTACGTCGCGCCGGTGCTGCTCGTGGTGGCCCTGACGGTCGTCGTGCTGCAGCCGCGCATCCAGCGGTGGGTCCGGCGTCGGGCGGAGGACCAGGGGCCGACCCCCGGCGCGGACTCTCCCGTGCCGGTGGGCCCCGTGACCCCGACGCTGTGGACGCTCGTGTTCCTGACCGGCATCTACGGCGGCTACTTCGTGGCCGCCCAGGGCGTCATGCTCATGGCGATCTTCGGCGTGCTGCTGGTGGGCGGCACCCTCGTGCACGCCAACGCGGTGAAGACGTGGCTGTCGCTGGTGGTCAACCTCACCGCCGCCGCGTTCTACCTGGTCTTCGCCTTCGACCGCATCGACTGGCGGGCCGTCCTGTTGATCGCGCTCTCCTCGCTCGTGGGCGGGCTCGTGGGCGCGCGGATCGGCCGGCGCATCTCGCCGACGGCGCTGCGCGTCACCATCGTGATCGTGGGCCTGGCCGGGCTGGTGGTCATGGTGATGCGGCAGGTCTCGGGTGGGTGAGGGCGGGACCCGCGAGGTGCGCCTGGAGCGGATCGAGGACCTCGCCGACCCCCGCCTGGCCCCCTACACGACCATGACGGACGCGGCCCTGCGCCGTCGCGTCGACGCGGAGCACGGCGTCTTCCTCGCCGAGTCCTCCCAGGTGGTCCGCCGCGCGCTGGACGCCGGACACACCCCGCGCTCCTTCCTGCTGGGGGACCGCTACCGCGGTTCCTTCGCGGACGTGCTCGCCGCCCATCCGGACGTCCCGGTCTTCACCGGACCCGACGATGTGCTCGAGGCCCTCACCGGCTTCCACCTGCACCGCGGCGCCCTGGCCGCGATGGACCGCCCCGCACCCCGGCCGCTCGCCGACGTCCTCGCGGGCGCCCGGCGCGTGCTCATCGCCGAGGACCTCGTGGACCACACGAACCTGGGCGCCGTGGTGCGCTCCGCCGTCGCCCTCGGCTGGGACGCGCTGCTGCTCACCCCGCAGGCCGCCGACCCGCTGTACCGGCGCGCCATCCGCGTCTCGATGGGCACGGTGTTCCGCCTGCCGTGGGCGCGCCTGCCCGGCCCGGTCGCCGAGTCGCTGCCCGCGCTGCGGGCGGCCGGGTTCGCGGTGGCCGCCCTCGAGGTGACGGACCGCGCCGTGGGCCTGGACTCGCCGGAGATCGAGCCGCTGCGGACCGCCGAGCGCCTGGCCCTCGTCCTCGGCCAGGAGGGGCCGGGGGTCCGGCCCGACACCCTCGCCCAGACCGACGCCGACGTCGTCATCCCCATGCCCGCCGGCGTCGACTCGCTGAACGTGGCCGCGGCCGCGGCGGTCGCGCTGTGGGAGCTGCGCGCGCGCTGACCGGCCCGGGTGCGGTAGAGTGGGCGGCTGGCCCGCCGTCCGGCGGACCCCCTGACCACACCTCTCGCGCCCCTGGTCCCAATCAGGCGGCTGAAACGAAGGATGCACCATGAAGTCTGAGATCCACCCGGATTACCGCTACGTCATCTTCAACGACCTCGCCTCCGGTGAGAAGATCCTCACCCGCAGCACCGCGAACTCCGAGAAGACCGCGGAGTGGACCGATGGCAACACCTACCCGGTGATCGACGTCGAGATCTCGGCCGCCTCGCACCCGTTCTACACGGGCAAGCAGCGCATCATGGACACCGCCGGCCGCGTCGAGCGCTTCAACGCCCGCTTCAAGGGCTTCGGCGGCAAGAAGTGACCGCGGCGGCCTGAGCCGCGCGCCCACCACGACGACGGGCCCCGCGCCCCCGGAGCGATCCGGGCGGTGCGGGGCCCGTCGCGTCGCCCGTAGGCTGACGGGCATGACGACTCTCCACGGTGAATACAAGGTGATCGGCGGCAAGCTGGTCGCGGCGGACCTGACCCTCGCGGACGGCCGGATCGCGACCGCCAGCATCAACGGCGACTTCTTCCTCGAGCCGGACGAGGCGCTCGAGGACCTCAACGCGGCGGTCACCGGGCTGTCCGCGGACGCCGAGCACCGGGTCATCCGGGAGGCCGTCGAGCGGGGGCTGCGCTCCGAGGCCGAGCTGTTCGGCGTGGACGCCTTCGCGGTCGCCTCGGCCGTGCGTCGGGCCCTCGGCAAGGCGACCACGTGGGGGGACCACGAGTGGGAGGTCATCGGGCCGGAGCCGATGCCGATCGCGCTGACCGTGGCCCTGGACGAGGTGCTCACCCGGCAGGTGGCCGAGGGACGTCGCAAGCCGACCATGCGCCTGTGGCAGTGGAACGAGCCGGCCGTGGTGATCGGCGCCTTCCAGTCGCTCGCCAACGAGGTGGACCCCGAGGGGGCGCGGCGGCACGGCATCAACGTGGTGCGGCGGATCTCCGGCGGCGGCGCGATGTTCATGGAGGCGGACAACTGCGTCACGTACTCGATGCACGTGCCGTCGTCGCTGGTCGACGGGCTGGAGACGGCGGAGACCTACCCGTTCCTGGACGAGTGGACCATGGACGCGCTTTCCCGACTCGGCGTGCACGCGTTCTACCAACCGCTCAACGACATCGCCACGGACCAGGGGAAGATCGGCGGCGCCGCGCAGAAGCGGGTGGGCACGGCCGGGCTCCTGCACCACGTGACGATGAGCTACGACATCGACGCGGACAAGATGCTCGAGGTGCTGCGCATCGGCCGGGAGAAGCTGCGCGGCAAGGGCGTGACCTCGGCGAAGAAGCGCGTGGACCCGCTCCGGCGCCAGACCGGCGTCTCCCGCGCCGAGATCTGGGAGACCATGATGACCACCTTCGAGGAGCGCTACGGCGCCCGCCGCGTCGAGCTGGACGAGGCCACCCGTGAGGAGGCCGAGCAGCTGGCCCGCACCAAGTTCACGACCCCCGAGTGGACCGCGCGGGTGCCCTGAGCCGCCTGACGGCGTCCCGGCACCGTCCGGCACGCTTCCGTCCGGGGGCGGTTTGCGGTGGTATTCGACGTGAGTACCGCCCGAAACCGCCCCCGACGCGTCGAGGTGTGGCGGGGCGGCTCTGTCAGGATCGGACCATGACCCCCGACGACGACGCCCCCGTCCGCCTGATCGCCCGCTCCGACGCCCCGGGGCGCCCACGGTCGACCGTGGACGTCCACTGCGCCCTCGAGCTGGAGCTGGCCTCCGGCCGCCGCGTGCCTCTGCTCACGGACCGCGGCTGGACGAGCCGGGCGGCGGCCGCACGCCTGCCCAGGAGGAGACGCGACACTGGGACGCGCTGGCAGCGGTCGCGGCCGAGGCCGGGGTGCCGGTGGGGGCCGCAACGTTGCGCGAGCTGCCGCTCGTGGGGGAGACCTCGCCCGAGCTGGCCGCCCTCGTGGACCGGGCGCACCGCGAGGCCCGCGCCCTGAACCGGCTGCTCGGCGTCCACCCGCTGGCCCTCGGCACGGTCGCGCCGGCCGACGTGCTGGGCGCCGACGCGACCGCCGCGCTGCGGACCGGGCTGGCCGCGGGACTCGGCGTCGCGCCGACGGCGTGGGAGGACCCGGGCGTCGTGCTCGCGCCCGCCGCGGACGCCGACCCGGAGCTGCTGCACGTGGTCCTGCTGCACACGACCGCGGTGGTCGCCGGGCCACCCGCACTCGTGGCCCGCCTCGCGGACGCCGACGTCTCCGACCTGCTCGACGACGCCTCCCTCGGCGCGCACCTGCGCCGCCCGGTGGAGGACGTGTCGGCGGCCTGGCTCCACGCGGCCGACCGGCAGGCGCTGTCCCTCGACCCGGACGGCGGGGCCGCGCACGTGGCGCGCCACGCCGAACTGACGGCCGTGCTGGAGACGCGGCCCGTCGTCGTCGAGCGGGTGGGGATGCGCGACCGGGACGCCCAGCGCGCCGCCGACGCCGTGGGCCTGCGCCGGGTGGGCCGGGAACGCGTGCTCCGCGTCGCCGCGCCCTGAGCTGGAATGGTCACGACACGCCGCCTCGCCCGAGGGGAGGCGGCGTGTCGTGAACACTCTGCGCGGGAGGGCTTACCGCTCAGCCCGCCGGCTGCACCGCCTGCACGCGCAGGGACCGCCGCAGGGCGTCCGTGTGCTCCACGACCAGGCGCCGCAGGGCCCCCGGGGCGTCGCGGTGCTCGTCCAGCCAGCGCTGGGCCGCGGCCAGCGTCGGGTGCGACTCCTGCGCGTCGACGCCGCCGGCCACCGCATCCTGGCGGCCCGGGAACAGCCCGCCGATCGCGCGCGAGGCCAGCCCGTTGGACCGCGAGGCCCACACCGAGGTCAGGCGCGGCCAGAAGCCGGACTCGTAGGGGGCGAGGAGCTCGACCTCGCCCGCCGCGAAGCCGGCCGCCGTGGCCGAGAGCAGGTCGTTGGACAGCTCCGTGCCGGTGGCCGTGCGGCCGGACATGACCGCCTCCCACGCCGCGGCCTTGACCTCGGCCTCGGGGCGGGCGGCCGCGGCGAGGCGGTGCCACGTGACCGTCTGGGCGGTGCGGCCGGCCTCGAGCTCCGCGTCCAGGCGGTCCTGGCCGGCCCGGCCGGTCGCGGCGAGGGCCTGGAGCACGAGCCAGCGCAGCTCCGCGTCGATCGCCAGGCCCGGCGCCGACGTCGCCGCGTCCTCGCCGAGCAGGGCGGCCTCGAGGGCCGCGGCCATCCCGACGTCGGCGCGCGCCAGCGTCGCCCACGTGCGGGCCGCGGTGCGCTGGCGGTCGGAGCCGGCCTCGAGCGTGCGGGTCTGCTCGGCCAGGACCTCGCCCAGCCGGGCCCGCAGCGCGTCCCGGTCCTCGGCGCGGGCGTACTGGCCCACGGCCGCGGCGGCCTGCGTCAGCACCTGCGCGTGCACGCCCACGGTCGCGATCCGCGCGGACAGCGTCGCCACCGCGTCCAGGAACCGGGCGACCGGCAGCTCGCCGTCGCGGGTCATCGACCACAGGGCGGCCCACACGGTGGCCTCCGCGAGCGGGTCCGCGATGGGGTGCGTCAGGGCCGCGCGCAGCGAGCCCGCGTCGAGCGCGACGGCGGCGTAGGTGAGGTCCTCGTCGTTGGGCAGCACGAGGCGGACGCCCCCGGGGACCTCGAGGTCCGGCAGGGGCACGGCCGCGCCCTCCGCCCCGCCCGGCACGTCGGCGGTGACCTGGGCGGTGCGGCGCAGGACGCCGTCCTGCCCGGGCGTGAAGAGGCCGACCTTCAGCACGTGCGGGCGGAGGATCGGCCCGCCCGTGACCGGGTCCGTGCCCTCCTGGCGCAGCACCGGGGCGTCGCCGTCGACGTCGACCCGCAGCCGGGGCACGCCGGAGGTGTGCAGCCACGCGTCCGCCCACGCGCGCATGTCCCGCCCAGAGGCGGCCTCGAGCGCGGCCATGAAGTCGGCGAGGGAGGCGTTGCCCCACGCGTGGGCGGCGAAGTAGCGGTGCGCGGCGTCGAGGAACGCGTCCCGGCCCACGTAGGCGGCCAGCTGCTTGAGCACGGAGGCGCCCTTGGCGTAGGTGATGCCGTCGAAGTTCTGACGGGCGGCCTCGAGGTCGACGATGTCCGCGACGATGGGGTGCGTCGTCGGCATCTGGTCCTGCACGTACGCCCAGGCCTTGCGGCGGGACGCGAAGGTCACCCACGCGGTCCGGAAGTCGGTGGCCTCGTCCACGCCGAGGGCGCCCATGTAGTCCGCGAACGACTCCTTGAGCCACAGGTCGTCCCACCAGTGCATCGTCACGAGGTCGCCGAACCACATGTGCGCCATCTCGTGCAGGATCACGTTGGCCCGGCCCTCGTACTGGACCGCGGTGGCCCGCGAGGTGAACACGAAGTCCTCGGTGAAGGTCACGAGGCCCGGGTTCTCCATGGCGCCGAGGTTGTACTCGGGCACGAACGCCTGGTCGTACTTGCCCCACGGGTACGCGACGCCGAAGAGGTCGTGGAAGAACGTCAGCCCCCGCTTCGTCACGTCGAACACGGCCTCGGGGTCGAACGCGTCGGCCATCGTGCGCCGGGTGAACAGCCGCAGCGGCACGGCCTGCGCACCGCTGGCCGGGTGACCGTCCCAGGCGTCCTCCCACTGCGCATAGGGGCCGGCGAGCAGCGTCGTGATGTAGGTGGACTGGGGGAGCGTCGGGGCGAACTCCGCCCGGACGACGCCGTCCCCGGCCCGCGTCCGGGACACCTCGGGCCGGTTCGAGGCCAGCACCCAGTCCTCGGGTCCGGTGAGGGAGAAGGTGAAGGCGGCCTTGAGGTCCGGCTGCTCGAAGTCCGGGAACACGCGGCGCGCGTCGGCGGGCTCGTACTGGGTGTAGAGGTAGACCTCGCCGTCGGCGGGGTCCGTGAAGCGGTGCAGGCCCTCGCCCGACCGGGAGTACACGGACCGGCCGACCAGCTCGACCACGTTCTGCGCCGCCAGATCGGGCAGCAGCACCCGGGCCCCGCCCACGACCTCGGCCACGTCCAGCGCCGTGCCGTTGAGGGTCACCGACTCCACGCCCCCGTGGATCCAGTCCAGGTGGGTCTGCGCGCCCGGCTCGGCGCACGCGAAGCGGATCACGGTGCGGACCGGATAGGTGTCGGTCGCGGCGTCCCGGGCGTCGGAGAGGTCCACGTCCACGGCGTAGTCCTGCACCGTGAGCAGGCGGGAGCGTTCCGCGGCCTCAGCGCGGGTGACGTTGGTGGCGTCGAGGTCGGGGGTGGTGTCGGTCAAGGCGAGCCTCCGGTCGGGGATCCAGCGGGGACGGCGACGCGCGGACACACCGGGGCGTGCCCGCGCGTCGGCGGTGGTCCGGGACCGGCGGCCCGGGGCCGCGTCAGTGCGGCTTCGGGACGGGCTGGCCCTTGGAGAGCACCGTCAGGCCGGATTCTGTCACGGTGTAGCCGTTCGCCTCGTCCTCCGCCCGGTCGAAGCCGATGCGCGCGCCCGGGGGCACGACCACGTTCTTGTCCAGGATCGCGTTGCGCACGTGGGCCCCCTCGCCGATCACGACGGAGTCCAGCAGCACCGACTGCTCCACCCACGCCTCGTTGTGCACGCGCACGTCCGTGGAGAGCACGGACTGGGCCACGGTGCCGCCGGAGATGACCACGCCCTGGGAGAGGATCGAGTCGTTCGCCGAGCCGGGGCGGCGGGTGGACGAGCGCACGAGCTTGGCGGGCGGGGAGACGGACTGGCGGGTGTAGAGCGGCCACTCGCGGTTGTAGAGGTTGAACTCCGGCCACGGCTGCACCAGGTCCATGTGCGCGTCGTAGTAGGAGTCCAGGGTGCCGACGTCCCGCCAGTAGTGCTTGCCGGCCGTGCCGCCGGGCACCTCGTTGGAGGTGAAGTCGTACACCCCGGCCTCGCCGCGCTCCACGAACAGCGGGATGATGTCCCCGCCCATGTCGTTGTTCGACTCGGGGTTCTCCTCGTCCTGGTTCAGCGCCGCCACGAGGGCGTCCGTGTCGAACACGTAGTTGCCCATCGAGGCCAGGAACTGCGTGGGGTCGTCCGGCAGGCCGGGGGTCGTCTTCGGCTTCTCCACGAACGCCGAGATCCGCGTCCTGTCCTGCGGGTCCGTCTCGATCACCCCGAACGAGGAGGCCAGCTCGAGGGGCTGGCGCACCGCGGCCACGGTCGCCTTGGCGCCCGAGGCGATGTGCTGGTCCACCATCTGCTGGAAGTCCATGTGGTAGACGTGGTCCGCGCCGATGACGACGACGATGTCCGGCCGTGCGTCGTGGATCAGGTTCATGGACTGGTAGATGGCGTTCGCGCTGCCCGTGAACCAGTCCTTGCCCCGGCGCTGCTGCGCCGGCACGGAGGCCACGTAGTTGTTCAGCAGCGTGGACATCCGCCACGTCTCGGAGATGTGGCGGTCCAGCGAGTGCGACTTGTACTGCGTCAGCACGACGATCTCGCGGTACCGGCTGTTGACCAGGTTGGACAGCGCGAAGTCGATGAGGCGGTACGTGCCGCCGAACGGGACGGCCGGCTTGGCACGGTCGGCCGTCAGCGGCATCAGACGCTTGCCCTCACCGCCCGCCAGCACGACCGAGAGGACCTTCTTCTGCACCATCTGCGTCACTCCTCATGAGCCGGGTCGTCGCGACCCGCACGCGTGCTCTGGGCGTGCGGGGCATCCGTGCCGCCAGACTATCGACCCCCGCCGGGCTGAACTAGGTTGGGGGCGTGCGCATCGACATCGTGAGCAAAGAGTTCCCCCCGTCCATCTACGGCGGTGCCGGCGTCCACGTCGCCGAGCTGACCCGCGTCCTCGCCTCCCGCGTCGACGTCCGCGTCCATGCCTTCGGCGAGCCGCGCGACCCGGACTACCACGGGGCCCGCGTCCTGACGTACCCGAACCCGCCCGGGTTCGACGCCGCCAACGGGGCCGTGCAGACCCTGGCCACCGACCTCACGATCCTCGGGGACCTCGAGGGCGCCGACGTCATCCACTCCCACACCTGGTACGCCAACCTGGCCGGCCACCTCGGCAAGCTCCTGCACGAGGCCCCCCACGTCCTCTCCGCGCACTCCCTCGAGCCGCTGCGCCCCTGGAAGGCGGAGCAGCTCGGCGGCGGCTACGCCCTGTCCAGCTGGGCCGAGCGCACGGCCTACCTCGGGGCGGACGCGGTCATCGCGGTCTCGGACGGCATGCGTCGGGACATCCTGGCCTGCTACCCGGACGTGGACCCGGCAAAGGTGCACACGGTCCACAACGGCATCGACACACAGGTCTGGACCCCGCAGACCGGCACCGCCGCACTGGAGAAGTACGGAATCGACCCGGACAAGCCCTCCGTCGCGTTCGTCGGCCGCATCACGCGCCAGAAGGGCGTGCCCCACCTGCTCCGTGCGGCCCTGCGGCTGCCGGAGGACGTCCAGCTCGTGCTGTGCGTGGGCGCCCCGGACACCGCGGAGCTGGCGCACGAGGTGAACGGGTTGATCGCCGAGCTGCGGCGCACCCGCCAGGGCGTCGTCGTGATCGAGGGGATGATCCCGCGCCACGAGGTGATGGAGATCCTCACGGCCGCCACCGTGTTCGCCTGCCCCTCGGTCTACGAGCCGCTGGGCATCGTCAACCTCGAGGCGATGGCGTGCGGCACCGCCGTCGTCGCCTCCGCCGTGGGCGGCATCCCGGAGGTCGTGCAGGACGGCGAGACCGGCCTGCTCGTCCCCTTCGAGCAGGTCGACGACGGCACGGGGGCGCCCGTGGACGAGGAGGGGTTCGCCGCCGACTTCGCGGCCGCGCTCACCCGCGTCGTGGAGGACCCGGAGCGCGCCCGCGCGATGGGTGAGGCCGGCCGGGCCCGCGCGATCGAGCACTTCTCGTGGGAGACCATCGCGGAGCGCACGATCGAGGTCTACGAGGCCGTGCTGCGCTGAGCCCGCCCGGCCGACCACGCAGACGGGCCCCCGCCACCGCGAGGTGACGGGGGCCCGGTGCGTCCGGGGACGGACGCGGTCAGCCGCGGCGACCCCGCGCCGCCTTCTCGCGGGCGCGCACGGCCTTCTCGTCCTCCGGCTCCTCGCCGGCGGCCCGGCGGGCCGTGAACCAGGCGTGGGCCTCCTCCTGGCGCTGGGTCTCGGCGTCCGTGGCCACCGCCATGCGCAGGTGCTCGGGCTCGAGGCCGAACGCCTCGACGAGCTCGAGGGCGAAGGGGCGCAGCCGCTCGGCCAGCCGGTTGACGTAGCCGCGCAGGGCCCGGGCGCGCTGGCTCGAGACGCGGCCGTGGGCCACGAACCAGCCGAGGTCGTCCTCGATGAGGCGCAGCGCGAAGAGGTCGCGCAACCACGTCAGGACGGTCTTCGTGGTCTCATCCGTGATGCCCTCCAGGGCGCGGGTGAAGGCCTCCCACTGCAGCAGCTCGCCGTGGTTGCGGGCGGCCTCGATGAGCTCGTGCTGGCGCGTGTTGAACGCCTCCGCCTGCGCCGCCTGGCCCTTGCCCCGGGCCCCCGAGAGGGTGCCGGCGACGTCGGCGGTCTTGGCGCGGACGCGCTCGGTGAGCAGCTCATGCTGCACGGCGGGGTCCTTGAACCAGTTCGCGGAGCGGCGCTCGGACCCGCCGTCGGCCACGGACTGGACGGCCTTGTGCAGGCCCGCACGGTGGAGGGCGTCCGAGGCCTGATGGACCACGTAGCGGGAGACGGCGCCCACACTGAGACGTCCGAACTCCTTCGAGTAGTCGGTCAGCAGACGCTTGCCCACCAGCTGCAGGAGCACCGTGTTGTCGCCCTCGAACGTGACGTACACGTCCAGGTCGGCACGCATCTGGGCCACCCGGTTCTCGGCGAGGAATCCGGCGCCGCCGCACGCCTCGCGGGCCTCCTGCAGGGTGTCCAGGGCGTGCCACGTGGTCAGCGGCTTGACGGCCGCGGCGAGCGTCTCGAGCTCCTGCCGGTCCACGTCCGTGTCGGAGCGGCCGGAGAAGACGTCGTCGAACTTCTCGACGAGCTCGTTCGAGGCGAAGGCGTCCGCGTAGGCGCGGGCCAGGCGGTCGATGAGGCGGCGCTGGTGGTTCTGGTAGTCCAGCAGCACCTCCTCCCGCTGCGGGTCGGAGGCGTTGAACTGGCGGCGCTGCTCCGCGTAGGCCAGCGCACCGTGCAGGCCGAGGAAGGAGGCCGTGGTGGCGGCGAGGGACAGGGAGACGCGGCCCTGGACGAGCGTGCCGAGCATCGTGAAGAAGCGACGCCCGGGGGAGGCGATGGGCGAGGAGTAGGTACCGTCCTCGGCCACGTCGCCGTAGCGGTTGAGGAGGTTGGTGCGCGGGATGCGGACCTGGGTGAAGTGCAGACGGCCGTTGTCGATGCCGTTCAGTCCGCCCTTGAGGCCGTCGTCCTCGCCACCCACGCCGGGCAGGAAGGCACCCTCCTCGTCCCGGATGGGGACGTAGAAGCAGTGCACGCCGTGGTTGACGCCCCGGGTGATCAGCTGCGCGAAGACCGTGGCCGCCCTGCCGTGCAGCGCGGCGTTGCCGAGGTAGTCCTTCCAGGCGCCCTTGAACGGGGTGTGGATGACGAACTCCTGGGTCGCCTCGTCGTACGTGGCGGTCGTGGCGATCGAGGCGACGTCCGAGCCGTGCCCGATCTCGGTCATGGCGAAGGCGCCCGGGACGCTCAGGTCCATCGCGCCCGGCAGCCACCGACGGTGGTGCTCCGCGGTGCCCAGGTGCAGGATCGCCGAGCTGAACAGGCCCCACTGCACACCGGCCTTGATCTGCAGGGAGGGGTCGGCGAGCACGAGGTCACCGAAGGCGGCGAGGTTGCCGCCGTGGTTGTCCTCGCCGCCGAACTCGCGCGGGAAGGCGCGGTGGACCGCGTTGCGCTCCACGAGGACGCCCAGCTGCCGCAGGACGCGGGCGCGGTGCTCGTCCATGCCGAGCAGCGGGTCGCGCCACAGGGCGGGGTCCTTGGCGAGTTCGCGGGATTCGCGGCGCTCCGCGGCCCAACGGCCGAGGAGGGCCTCCTCGAGGGCCGCGGCGTCGAGGGAGCCGGGCGTCGGCCGCTCGGGCGCGATCTCGGCGACGTCGGAGGGAACCTCGGTGCTGGGCGTCGAGGACTGGGGGGCGAGCTTCTCGTGGACGGTCATGACGATGCTCCTGTTCGTGAGTGGGGGCGGGCGCGGTCGGCGTCCGCCGCCGCGGGTTCGAGGGAGGCGCCGGGCGCGGCGCCGATGAGGCCGGTGAGCAGCCAGTCGGCGATGGCGCGGGCCATCGCCTCGACCGGGATGCGACCGGCGGCCGGGGTCCGCAGCCAGGTCTCGGCGGCGGCCCGGACGAGGCCGACGGCGGCGCGCGGCCACAGGGCGAGCGGGTCCGCCGGCGCCGGGGCGTGGCCCCGCGCGGCCATCCCGCGCGCCAGGCCCGACTCGAGCACGGCGTAGACGCGCTCGAGGAACGGGCCCAGCACAGGGGCCTCGGCCGCGGCGGGGGGCGGGGCGACGGCGAACGCGTACACCTCGGGCGACGTCGCCGCGACCGTGAGGTACACCTCGACCATGCGACGCAGCGCCTCGGGTTCGGAGACCGGTTCGTCCGCGACCTCGAGCAGGCGGCGCTCCATGTGGGCGGTGACCCGCTCGGACACCGCCAGGCGCAGGCCCTCGCGGTCGCCGAAATAGCGGTAGTAGACGGTCTTGGAGGTGCCCGCGTGGGACGCGATCTCCTCCATCGAGGCGTGTGCGCCCAGGGCGTGCACGGCCGACCGGGCGGCCCGGACCAGTTCCAGACGGCGCTCGGCGCGGTGCCGGTCCCAGCGGACGCTGCGACCGTCCCGGGCGGTGGACGTAACGGGGTTCACGAAACCGAGCGTATCAGGTACTGTGGGTCACAGTCACCCACCCCGCCGATGTCCGTATCGTCCGGGGTGGAAACGCCCCCGCCGCGTCGGCGGTGGGCCCGCCGTCGAGAGGACCGTCATGACCCACCACGAGACCCCCGCGTCCGAGACCGCCTCCCGCCCCGCCGTCGCCGGTGGAGCGCTGCGCCCCGCCGTCATCCTGGGCGGCAACCGCATCCCCTTCGCCCGTGCCAACACCGCCTACGCCGAGGCCGGGAACCAGGAGATGCTCACGGCCACGCTCGACGGCCTCGTCGCGCGGTTCGGGCTCCAGGGCGAGCGCATCGGCCAGGTCACCGCCGGCGCCGTCCTCAAGCACCCGCGCAACTTCAACCTCACCCGCGAGGCCGTCCTGGGCTCCGCGCTCTCCGCCGCCACCCCGGCCGCCGACGTCCAGGTGGCCTGCGCCACCGGCATGGAGGCCCTGGGCACCCTCGCCAACAAGATCCGGCTCGGCCAGCTCGACTCCGCCATCGGCGGCGGCGTGGACTCGATCTCGGACGCGCCCGTCTCGCTCTCGGACGGCGCGCGCCGCGTGCTGCTGCAGCTCAACACCGCCAAGACCACGAAGGACCGCCTGCGCGCCCTCGCC
Organism: Micrococcus sp. Alg238-R198; assembly: GCF_900537135.1. Classification (NCBI taxonomy): domain Bacteria; kingdom Bacillati; phylum Actinomycetota; class Actinomycetes; order Micrococcales; family Micrococcaceae; genus Micrococcus; species Micrococcus sp. Alg238-R198. The sequence continues at coordinate 45,374 of NZ_UNRH01000001.1, read as the reverse complement.
CAGCTGCGCCCCGGGCAGCTCGTGCCCGAGCCGGCCGGCGCGGGCGAGCCGCGCACCGGCATGTCCATGGGCGAGCACCAGGCCCTGACCACCCACAAGTGGGGCATCACCCGTCAGGCCCAGGACGAGCTCGCCGCGGCCTCCCACCGGAACCTCGGCGCCGCCTACGCCGCCGGGTACATGGACGATCTGGTGACCCCGTTCCACGGCCTGGCCCGCGACAACAACCTCCGCCCCGACTCCACGCCGGAGAAGCTGGCCGGCCTGAAGCCCGCGTTCGGCCGCCAGCTGGGGGACGAGGCGACCATGACGGCCGGCAACTCCACCCCGCTCACCGACGGCGCCTCCGCGGTGCTGCTCTCCTCCGAGGAGTGGGCCGCCGAGCGCGGACTGCCCGTGCTCGCCGAGTTCGTGGACATGGAGAACGCCGCCGTGGACTTCGTCGACGGACACGAGGGCCTGCTCATGGCCCCCGCCTACGCCGTCCCGCGCCTGCTGGCCCGGCACGGGCTCACCCTCGACGACCTCGACTTCGTGGAGATCCACGAGGCGTTCGCCGGCACCGTCCTGTCCACGCTCGCCGCCTGGGAGGACGAGGAGTACTGCCGCGAGCGCCTCGGGCTGCCGGGTGCGCTGGGCTCGGTGGACCGCGCCCGGCTCAACGTGCACGGCTCCTCGTTGGCGGCCGGTCACCCCTTCGCCGCCACCGGCGGCCGCATCGTCGCCCTGCTGGCCAAGATGCTGCATGAGAAGGGGGAGGGCTCCCTCGGCCTCATCTCCGTCTGTGCCGCCGGCGGCCAGGGCATCGTCGCCCTGCTCCGCGGCCGCTGAGCCCCGACCGACCCGACCCGAGAGGACCGACCATGACCGACCGTTACGGCACCTTCGTCGCCTCGCCCCTGGGCCGCCGCCTCACCGGCGCCCTGGGCCTGCCTCAGCCCGTCGAGCTGCGCCGGCACACCCCCGGCGACCCCGTGCTGCCCGGCTCCGTGCTCGTCTTGGGCGCGACCCCCGCAGCCGCGGACGCCCGCACCCTCTTGGCCTCGTGGGGCCTCGAGGTCGCCGACGCCCCCCGGGAGGGCGCCCGCCACGCGGCGATCGTCGCGTGCTTCGACGGGGTCGCCACGCCCGCGGACCTCGGCGCGGTGGCGCTGGAGATCGGCGGCGCGCTGCGCTCGCTGGGCTCCTCCTCGCGCGTGGTGACGGTGTTCGAGGACCCCGAGGCCGCCACGGACCCGACCCTGCGCGCCGCCCGCCAGGGCGTGACGGGCCTGACCCGCTCCATCGCGCACGAGATGCGCCGCGGCGGCACGGCCAACGGCCTGGTCCTGGGCGAGGGCGTGCCGCTCACCGCCCCCGGTGCGGCCGGCGCGCTCGCGTTCCTGCTCTCCGGCCGCGCGGCGTACGTCTCCGGCCAGTTCGTGCCCGTCGCCACCGCCGACGGCGCTGTCCCCGCCGACGCGGCGCGCCCGCTGGCCGGCAAGGTCGCCGTGGTCACCGGTGCCGCCCGCGGCATCGGCGCCGCCATCGTGCGGACGCTCGCCCGCGACGGGGCCGTGGTCGTCGGCGTGGACGTCCCGGCGGCGGGCGAGGCGCTGGCCGAGGTCGTGAACGAGGTCGGCGGCACGGCGCTCGCCCTGGACATCACGGCGCCGGACGCGGGCGCTCGCATCCTCGAGCACTGCCGCACCCGGCACGGCCGGATGGACGTGGTGGTGCACAACGCCGGGATCACCCGGGACCGGATGCTGGCCAACATGGACGCCGCGCGCTGGGACTCCGTCCTCGCCGTGAACACCACGGCCCAGCTGGCCATGAACGAGGCGTTCCTCGCCGAGGACGCCCGGGACGTGGCGGGTCAGGGGCTGCGCATCGTGGGCCTGGCCTCCATCTCCGGCATCGCGGGCAACCGCGGCCAGACGAACTACGCGGCCTCGAAGGCCGGGGTCATCGGCCTGACGGCGGCGTCCGCCCCGGTCCTCGCGGCCCGCGGGGGCACGATCAACGCGGTGGCCCCGGGCTTCATCGAGACCGAGATGACCGCGAAGATCCCGCTCGCCACGCGCGAGGTGGGCCGGCGGCTCAACGCGCTGCAGCAGGGCGGTCTGCCGCAGGACGTGGCCGAGACGGTGGCCTGGCTCGCCTCGGACGCCGCCGGAGGCACCAACGGGGCCACGCTGCGGGTCTGCGGCCAGTCGAAGCTGGGGGCGTGAGGATGCAGACCACGCAGCTGTCCGCCCCGCCCTCCCTCGGCCGGCTCTACGTCCGCGCCGCGGGGCGGGCCGCCACGGACGCCGTCGTCCGTCGGCGCCGTCCCCGCGAGCTCCCGGACCGTCAGGTGGTCGTGACCGGCCACCGCATCCCGGCCGAGGCCGTGACCGCGTGGCGCGGGGCCGTCGGGTCCGCGGATCCGGCGGACCTGCCCTCGGTCCTGGTGCACACCCAGGTGTTCGGCGCGGCGATGGAGCTGATGGCCGACCCCGAGTTCCCGCTGCCCCTGCCCGGGCTGGTGCACCTGAGCAACACCGTCCTGCACCACCGGCCCGTCCCGGCTGAGACCGCCCTGCGCGTCACCGCGCGTGCGGTGGGTCTCGTCCCGCACCACGCGGGTACCGCCGTGGACGTCGTCGTGACCGTCGAGGGGCCCGGCGACGACGGCGGGGAGGCACTGCTGTGGGAGGGCGTCTCCCGGTACCTCGCCAAGGGCGTCCACCTCTCCGGCCTGCGTCCCGAGCGGCCCGCCCGCCCGGACTTCGTGCCCCCGACGCCGACCGCCCAGTGGCGCTTCGGGACGGGGGCCGGACGCCGGTACGCGGGCGTCTCCGGGGACTGGAACCCGATCCACCTGACGGGCGTCTCGGCTCGACTGTTCGGCATGAAGGGCGCGATCGCCCACGGGATGTTCCTGGCCGCCCGGATGCTCGAGGGCCGTGAGCCGGCCGGCGCCGGGTTCCGCTGGCACATCGACTTCGAGGCGCCCGTCGTGCTGCCGACCACCGTGGCCGTCCGCTACGAGCCCGGGCCTGACGGCGGCACGCGCGTGTACGGCTGGGATGCGCGGCGCCGGCGCCCGCACTTCTCCGGGGAGATCACTCCGCTCGAGTCCTGACGGCCCCCGGGCCCGCGCACCGGCCCGCCGAGACTCGCTGTCTCGGCGGGCCGGTGCGTTCGGGCGGTCAGGCGTCCAGCCCGGGCGACCGCCGCGGCACGGCGGCGACGGCCTCGAGCAGCCCGTCCGCGTAGGCCTCCCACGAGTGACCGGCGGCGTGGCGCACGGCGCCGGTCCCCAGTGCCGCCCAGGCATCACGATCCGCCAGGATCTCGGCCAGGGCCTCGGCCCACGCCTCGGGGGTGCCCGCCGTCACGTGGCGGCCGGACACGCCGTCGAGGACCGCGTAGACCAGTCCGCCGACCCGGTGCGCCAGCACGGGCGTGCCGCAGGCCTGTGCCTCGAGGGCGACCAGGCCGTAGGTCTCGGACGCGCTCGGCATCGCCACGACGTCCGCCGCCCGGAACTGGGCGGCCAGGGCAGGCGCGGGCACCGGCCCGGAGAACGTCACCAGGTCGGCGACCCCCTCCCGCGCGGCCAGTCCCGCCAGGTCCAGTCCGTTGTCCCCCGAGGCGGCCCCGTTCACATGCAGGCGCACGCCCGGGTCGACGCCCGCGCCACCGGCCCGCTCGCGCAGCACCCCGAGGGCGGACACGAGCAGGTGCGGGCCCTTGTGACGCTGCACGCGACCGGCGAACAGGACGCGCAGGGCCCCGTCGTCCTCCGGCGCGCCCGGCCACTGCGCGGCGCCGTCCGGCGTGAACGTCTCGAGGTCGGCCCCGGGGGGCAGCACCCGGGTGCGGGCGCGGGGCACGTCCAGCAGCTCGCGCAGGTCGGCGACCTCGGCGGCGGAGTTGACCACGAGCAGGTCGGCCCGCTCGACGATTCCGCGTTCGGCCTCGACCCGGGCGTCCGGCTCGCGCAGCTCGGGGTCCTCGAGCATCTTCGCCGCCGCCGTGGTGTGCATGGTCTGCAGGTACGGGGCGTGGGCCGCCCGCGCCAGCGCCGCGGCGGTGGACCCGGAGAGCCAGTAGTGGCCGTGCACGAACGCGACGGGCGGGGCGTCCGCGCCACCGAGGACGGGGCCGCCCGGCACGGCGTCCGAGGCGAGCCAGTCCAGGGCCGCGCGGGTGAACTCGGCGCCGAGTCCCGCCAGCTCCTCCTTGGGCACGGGAGCGGACGGCCCGGCGGCGAGGTCCACGACCGTGACCGGCGGGGCCTGCCCGCCGGCGTCCACCATCCGGACCCGTGCGCCGTCCGCTCCCACCGGCTCCTCCGCCCGGGTCAGCAGGATCATCCGCACGCCCCGGCGGGCCAGGGCGACGGCGGCCTGCCGCACGTAGACGTTCATGCCGCCGGCGTCGCCGCGGCCGGGCTGGGCCAGGGGGGAGGTGTGCAGGCTGACCCCGATCCCCACCGGCACGGACGACCGCAGTTCGGCGTCCACGGCGTCGAACAGTCGGGCCGCCGACGCCGAGTCCGCCAGGTCCTCGACGGAGACCATCCGTCCGGCGCCGTCGCCGAGCGGCACGGTCCAGTTCGGGTACTGGTCCTGGAGGGTGCCGGGCTGGTTCTGGATGCGCCGCTCGCCCACGGCGTCCACGAGCGCCACGCTGTGCAGGGCCGAGGGCGCCTGCGCGAGCAGGCGGTGCAGGGCCACGATCTGGCGTTCGCGCACCTCGGGGCCGGCGTCGGGGACGTCCACGTCCGCCTCGGCGAGCAGCCCGCGCCGGGCCGCGGCGGCGAGGAACGCGCGCACCTCCTCCGCCGACCGGCGGCGTTCCTGGGCGACGTCCACGGTGTAGAGGCCCAGCCGTTCGCGCAGGTCCACCTGGACGCCCTCGAGGTAGCCGGCCGTGGGCGGCAGGTCGTGCGTGTTCACCGCCGCCATGGCCAGCCGCCGGTAGCGCTCCGGCGGGGTGGGCTCGCCGTCCTCCTGCTCGAACCAGAGGATCGACGTGCCGAGCACGCCGGCCTCGGCCAGGCGGCGCTGCACCCACGGCTCGAACGTGCCGAGGTCCTCGCCCACCACGACGACGCCGGCCCGCTCGGCCTCGAGCGTGAGCACGGCGAGCATCGCCTCGTGGTCGTACTCGACGTACGCGCCCTGGGTGGCACCGGCGCCCTCCGGGATCCACCACAGGCGGAACAGCCCCAGGACGTGGTCCATGCGGATGCCGCCCGCGCCGCGCAGCACCGTGCGCAGCATGTCCCGGAACGCGGCGTAGCCGGTCTCGGCCAGGCGGCGCGGATGCCAGGGGTGCTGTGACCAGTCCTGGCCCAGCTGGTTGAACAGCTCGGGCGGCGCGCCGACGGACATGGTCGGCACCAGCACGTCCCCGAGCATCCACGCGTCCGCGGTCTCGCCGGTCGCCCCGACCGCCAGGTCCACCATGACGCCCATGCGCATGCCGGCCGCCCGGGCCCGCTGGTGCACGCCGGCGAGCTGCTCGGCGGCGATCCACTGCACCCAGCGGTGCAGGTCGACGTCGGTCGCGCGTTCGACGCGGACCCGCTCGGCCTCGACCCCGCCCGGCGCCCAGGCCGGGTCGGCGAGATCGGGCCCGGTGCCGTCGCCGTCCAGGCGCAGGACGGACCAGAGGGCGAAGTCGTCCAGGCCCGGGCCGGCCTCGGCGCGGAACCGCGCGTAGGCGGCCTCGCGCTCGGGGGAGCGGGGCACCTCGTGCACGCGGCGCAGCGCGGGCCACAGGACGGCGGCGACGGCGGCCCGATCGATCCGGCCGGTGCGCTCCAGCTCCGCCTGGACGCGGGCGCCGGCCGACCGCAGCTCCGCCTGCTCCGCGGCGGGCAGGTCGGCGAACTCGGGGATCGAGGGCACGTGCACGATCAGCGCCGAGAGGAACCGACGGGAGACGGGGGAGTAGGGGGAGTCCGCCGGATGGGGGCCGGGCTCGACCGCGTGCAGGGGGTGCAGCAGCAGGAAGTCGGCGCCGTGCCGGGCGACGATCTCGGCCAGGGACGCCATGTCCGCCGCGTCGCCGATGCCCCACGAGTCCGCCGAGGTCACCGAGTAGCCCTGCGCGGCCGCGCCCCAGCCGCGGCGCTCGAGGAAGGGACGCGCCGTGCTCAGCCGGGACGGGGCGCAGACCAGGACCGCGGAGGCGGTGGAGCCGGAGCCGCTGGTCACCTCCAGCCGGTGCCAGCCCGGGGCGAGGTCGGCGGGGATCTGCACGTGGACGCGCTCGCGCTCGACGCCGTCCACGAGGCGGACCTCGGACACCGGCTCGCTCACGCTCACCTCGAGGGTCCGCCCGTCCTCCGTGCGCACGCGGGCCACGACCGGCTCGCCCGCGGCCACGTGGCACGGCACGGACAGGCGGTGGCCGGACCGGGCGGCCACGGTGGGCGGGAGCACGTCCCGCCAGGGGGCCGTCTCCGCCTCCTCCAGCGCCTCGGCCAGAGCGGCGACCCCGTCCGGACGGACCGACACCCCGAGAGCGGCGAGCACCTTCACGAGGGCCTCGTCCGGCACGGTCTGGGCCGAGCCGTCCTGCCCGACGTACTCGGGCTGCACCCCGTGGGCTCGCGCGAGCCGATGCAGCAGTGCGGGGGCTTCCAGGGCCATCGGGTCCTCCATGCCGTCGTGCGGTTCCACCGACGGCGCCTGCCGTCGCACGGACACCACTCTAGAGGGGACGCCGGGCCGGGGAACACGCAGGGCCCCGGTCGTGACGACCGGGGCCCTGCTGCTCGACGAGCGGTGCGCGAGGGGGGACTTGAACCCCCACGTCCTTGCGGACACAGCGACCTCAACGCTGCGCGTCTACCAATTCCGCCACTCGCGCTCATCGGTGGAGCCCTGGGAGAGGCTCCGTCGCCCACCGCACTCCGGTCCTGTCCGGTCCGTCCCGCTCCAGGCAACTCGAGAAAGATAGCACGGGTTCGGGCTAGGCTCAAAACCATGGTCGAGAACATCGAGAACCCCGCCCGCTCGCGCCCCGAGGACCGCGTCGTGGAGATCTGCCGCGACCTCATCCGGATCGACACGACCAACCGCGGGGGCAACGTCTCCGTCGGTGAGCCCGAGGCCGCGGAGTACTGCGCCCGGCTCATGACCGAGGCGGGGATGACCCCCCGCTTCTTCGAGTCGGCGCCGGGCCGGGTCTCCGTCGTCGGACACCTGCCGGGCTGGGATCCGGAGGCGCCGGGGCTCGTCATCCACGGGCACACGGACGTGGTCCCCGCCGAGGCGGACGAGTGGAGCGTGGACCCGTTCGGCGCCGAGCTCAAGGACGGCATGATCTGGGGGCGCGGCGCCGTGGACATGAAGGGCATGGACGCCATGGTGCTCGCGGTGCTGCTGCACCTGGCCCGCACGGGCCGCCGGCCGCGGCGACCCCTGACGGTCGCGTTCTTCGCCGACGAGGAGGCCGGCGGCGTCTACGGCGCACGCTGGGTCGTGGATCACCACCCCGAGGTGTTCGACGGGTGCACCGAGGCGATCTCGGAGGTGGGGGGCTTCTCCACCGAGGTGCACGGCTCGCGCGCCTACCTCGTGCAGACCGCGGAGAAGGGGCTCGCCTGGCTCAACCTCACCGCGGAGGGCGCCCCCGGGCACGGCTCGGCCCCGCACCCGGACAACGCGGTCACCCGGCTGGCCGGCGCCATGACCCGCATCGGCGGGCACGAGTGGCCGCTCGTGTACACCAAGACCACGCGCGCGCTGCTCGAACAGGTGGCCGAGATCATGGGCGTGGACTTCGATGAGACGGACCCGACGCCCCAGCTCGACGCGCTCGGGCAGGCCCGTTCCTGGGTGGCCGGCACCCTGCGCACCTCGTCCAACCCGACGGGGCTGACCGCCGGCTACAAGCACAACGTCATCCCGTCCTCGGCCACCGGCACCGTGGACGTCCGCCTGATCCCCGGGGAGGAGGAGTCCGCCCTCGCCACGATCGCCGAGCTCGCCGGCCCCGAGGTGACCATCGCACCCGAGCACCGGGACGTCGCCCTGGAGACCCCCTTCTCCGGAGACCTGGTGGAGCTGATGATCGCCGCGCTACAGGCGGAGGACCCCGAGGCCCAGGTGCTGCCGTTCATGCTCGGCGGGGGCACGGACAACAAGTCCCTCTCCCGGCTGGGCATCACCGGCTACGGCTTCGCGCCCATGCGCCTGCCTGCCGACCTGGCCTTCACGTCCCTGTTCCACGGCATCGACGAGCGGGTGCCCGTGGACGCGCTCGAGTTCGGCTGCCGGGTGCTCGAGCGGATGCTGGAGCCGCGCTGATCCGGGCAGCGGGCGGCGACGACGGCCGGGGCGCCGTCGTCGCGCCCGCGCCTCAGAGGGTCTGCAGGGTCGAGGCCACGCGCATCACCCGGCGGCGCATCCAGTAGCGGCGCGCCCCGTCACGGTAGTGCACGGAGCGCTGCAGCTCCCATTGGCCGTACTCCGCGTGCTCCACGAGGCGCCGCCGGGCGTCGGCGAGGGACTCGTGGGCGGCGACCGTCATCACCAGGTACTCCCACTTCTGTCCGCGGGAGATCGCGTCGAGGGTCGAGGACATCAGCTGTTCACGCACCCGCCCATCCTGGCAGACGGCGTCGGGTCCGGCGGCCGGTCCCGCACGGCCCACCCCTGGCCGCGTCACCGGCCACCGGGTTACCGTTCACCCATGAGCTCTGACGCCCGCATGGCCCTCGAGGCCCTCACCACCGCCCTGAACGAACACCTCGTGGCCGCGCAGAACAAGCGGGGCGAGGACGACCCCGCCGTCGAAGCCGCCTTCTTCGCCGTGGCCGACGCCTTCGAGGCCTACGAGGACGCCCTGTACGCGGACACCGAGGAGGTCACCCCGCTCGACCTCTTCGACGACGAGGACGACGACGACTGACCGTCCCGCTCGTGACGGACCGCACGGCCCCGGGTTCCCACCCGGGGCCGTGGCGTACAGTGACCCTCCGTGACGTGGATCGAAGCCATCATCCTGGGCCTGGTGCAGGGCCTCACGGAGTTCCTGCCCATCTCCTCCTCCGCCCACATCCGCATCGTGGGCGAGTTCCTGCCCTCCGCGACCGACCCGGGGGCGGCCTTCACGGCCATCACGCAGCTCGGCACGGAGCTGGCGGTCCTCATCTACTTCTGGCGCGACATCACCCGCATCATCGGCCGGTGGTGCGCCGCGGTCACGGGGCGGATCCCGCACTCGGACCCCGATGCGCGCATGGGCTGGCTGATCATCGTGGGCTCGATCCCGATCGCGGTCCTGGGCCTGCTGCTGGAGGACTGGATCGACACGGAGTTCCGGTCGCTGTGGATCACGGCGACCATGCTCATCGTGTTCGGCGTCCTGCTCGCCCTGGCGGACCGGCTCGGCCGTCAGACCAAGCCGCTCGAGAAGCTCACCGTGCGGGACGGCGTCCTCTACGGCCTGGCCCAGGCCCTCGCGCTGATCCCGGGCGTCTCGCGCTCCGGCGGCACCATCGCGGCCGGCCTGGCCATGGGCTACACCCGGCCCGCCGCCACCCGCTACGCGTTCCTGCTGGCGGTGCCCGCCGTGTTCGCCTCCGGCCTGTACAAGCTGTACACCTCGCTCACCGATCCCGGCACGCAGGGCCCGTACGGCATGGGGGAGACGCTGGTCGCGACCGCGATCGCCTTCGTGGTGGCCTACGCGGTCATCGCCTGGCTCATGCGCTTCATCAGCACCAACTCGTTCCTGCCGTTCGTCTGGTACCGCATCCTCCTGGGCGGCGTCCTGTTCGCCCTGCTGGGTGCGGGCGTCATCAACGCCTGAGCCCGCTCCCGCCGCCGGGCATGACGGCCCGGCACCGCCGAACCACCCCGATGTGAGGAGTCCCGTGAAGTCCTGGAGCACCCCCGCCCCGCCCGCCGTGCCGAGCCGCCCCGACCGGCTGCGGCTGCACGACACCGCCACGGGACGGACCCGGCATCCGGGCAACGACGCCCAGCGCGCCTCGCTGTACGTCTGCGGGATCACCCCGTACGACGCGACGCACCTCGGCCACGCGAGCACCTACGTGGCCTTCGACCTGCTGCACCGCTACTGGCGCGCGGCCGGTCTCGAGGTCGCCTACGTCCAGAACGTGACCGACGTGGACGACCCCCTGCTCGAGCGGGCCGAGGCGACCGGCGTCGACTGGCGCGCGCTCGCCGAGGAGCAGACCGACCTGTTCCGTGCGGACATGGCCGCCCTCGAGGTGCTCGCCCCGGACCACTACGTCGGCGCGACCGAGGCGGTGGGCCTGGTGGTGGACGCCGTCGAGACGATGCTGGCGGCGGGCCGGGCCTACCGCGTGCCGGGCGGCGACGGCGAGCCCGACGGGGACGTCTATTTCGACGTCCGCGCGGCCCAGTCCGCGACCGACTGGCGTCTCGGGCAGGTCTCCGCGATGGGCCTGGACGAGATGGCCGCGGTGTTCCCGGAGCGGGGAGGCGATCCCGACCGCCCCGGCAAGCGCGACCCGCTGGACCCGCTGCTGTGGCGTGTGCACCGCGAGGGCGAGCCGGCCTGGGACGGGCGGTCGCTCGGCTCCGGCCGGCCCGGCTGGCACATCGAGTGCTCCGTGATCTCCCGGGCCCACCTGCCGGCTCCGTTCACGGTGCAGGGCGGCGGCTCCGACCTGCGGTTCCCGCACCACGAGTTCTCCGCCGCGCACGCCACCGCCGTCGACGGCCTGCCGCTCGCGCACACCTACGCGCACACCGGCATGGTGGCCCTGGACGGCGAGAAGATGTCCAAGTCCCTCGGCAACCTCGAACTCGTCTCCCGCCTGCGGGCGCGGGGCGTCGAGCCGGTGGCCGTCCGCGCGGCGATCCTCGCGCACCACTACCGGTCGGACTGGGAGTGGTCCGAGCAGGTGCTGGCCGACGCCCAGGCGCGGGTGGCCCGTTGGCGCGCCGCCCTGGACGGACCGCATGCCGCCGCCGGCGTCGCCGTGCTGGACGCGGTGCACGCGGCGCTCTCGGACGACCTCGACGCCCCCCGCGCGCTGGAGGCCCTCGACGCATGGGCGGCCGGCACCCTGCCGGGCCTGGCCGAGGCCGCCGCCGACCCGGTGTCGGTGGTCGACGTCGTGGCGGCGCTGCTGGGTCTGCGCCTGCGCTGACCCCGCCGGGCGCGGCCGGGCGTCAGCGTCCGCCGCGCCCGCGCAGATAGCGCTCGAACTCCCGCGCGATCGACTCGCCCGAGGCCTCCGGCAGCTGCTGGGTGTCCTGGGCCTCCTCGAGCTGCCGGACGTAGGCGGCGACGTCGGGGTCCTCGGCGGCCAGCTCGTCCACGCCGCGCTGCCAGGCCCTCGCGTCGTCCTCGAGCCCGCGCGTGGACACGCTCACGTGCAGCAGGTCCTCGACCGCCTCGACCAGCCCGAGCAGCGTCTTGGGGGAGGGCGCCTGGGCCACGTAGTGGGGCACCGTCCCCCACAGCGAGAGGCTCGGCAGGCCGCGGCGCGCGGCCTCGTCCGCGATGACGCCGATGATCCCGGTGGGCCCCTCGTAGACCGGACGGTCCGCGCCGACGGCCACCCGCACGTCCACGAGCGGCGAGGTCGGGCGGGCGCGCAGGGGCCGGGTGTGGGGCACGTCCGCCAGCAGCGCGCCCAGCGTCACGACGGCGTCCACGTCACGCGCGTCGGCCGCCGTGAACAGCTCCTCGAGGAACGCGCGCCACCGCACGTTCGGCTCCACGCCGACGGCGAGGAGCACACGCACCCCGTCCGGCGGGGCGGCCTCGCCCGCGACGGGCCGACCCTCACGGTCCAGGAGCGCCTCGTGCAGGGTGACCGCCGGCCAGTCCAGCGTCCCCAGCCCGTCGGCGTCGCGCCGGACCAGGGGTCGAGTGACCTGGTAGTCGTAGAACTCGCCGTCGCACACCCGTCCCGCGTCCGCCGCGTCCCACTGCTCCCGCAGCGCGCCCAGGGCCCCGGTCGCGGCCTCCCCGGCGTCGTTCCACCCCTCGAAGGCCAGCAACAGGACCGTGGGGGCCCGCCGCCCGGCCTCGAGCTCGTCCACGGTCGCCGTCAGGTGGGTCCGCAGCGGGCCCAGGACGTCGTCCGGCTGGTCCTCGGAGGTAGCGTCGGTCATGGCGGCCAGCCTAGACACGGCCCGACGACGGGGCCACGGCCCGCGACCCGCCCGGCACACCCCGGCGGCGGCGCTCGATAGGATGCACTCCATGCCCCGCCACCCCGCGCCCGCCCCGGACGACCGTGCCCGCCGCCTGCCACGCGCCGTCCTGTGGGACATGGACGGCACCCTCGTGGACACGGAGCCCCTGTGGAACGCCGTCCAGCGCCGCCTGGTGGTCGAGCACGGCGGCACCTGGTCGGATGACCTGGCCGCCTCCCTCGTGGGACGCCCCCTCGACGAGGGAGCGCGCCGCCTGCAGGAGGCCGGGCTGGACCTGCCCGTGCAGCGGATCATCGACCTGACGATGGACGAGGTCGTCCAGGGGGTCGTCCGTGGGGTGCCATGGCGGCCGGGTGCCCGGGAGCTGCTCGTCGCGCTCGCCGAGGCCGGCGTGCCGGGCGCCCTCGTGACGATGTCCCATGCCCCACTGGCCCGCGCACTGGCCGAGCGGGCGCCGGCGGGCACGCTGGACGTCGTCGTCTCGGGGGACATGGTCTCCCGGGGCAAGCCCGACCCGGAGGCGTACCAGCTGGGCCTGCAGCTGCTGGCCGAGCGGACACCGGGGCTGACGGCCGCCGACTGTGTGGCGGTCGAGGACTCCCCGGTGGGCGTCGGCGCGGCCGTGGCCGCGGGCCTGCCGACGGTCGGCGTGCCCAGCGTGCTGCCGCTGCCGGCGGGGCTCGCGACCGTCGAGTGGACGACGCTCGCCGGCCGCACGCCGGCCGACCTCGCCGCGGTCCGCCGGATCGCCGCCGCGCGCGGGCCCGGGGCGGACGGGGCCGGATGAGCGGGCCCGCCTCCGTCCGGCTGGGCACGATCGCCGGCGCGCCGGTGCGCCTGTCCTGGTCCTGGCTCCTGATCGCCGCGGTCATCACCCTCGCGTTCGGCCCGCAGATCCAGCGCGCGCTGCCCGCGATCGGCGGCGGCGCCTACGCGGTCGCCCTGGGGTACGCCGTGCTCCTGGCCCTCTCCGTCCTGGTCCACGAGGCCGCCCACGCCCTCACCGGCCGCGCCTTCGGCCAGCGCACCGAGGAGATCGCGCTCACCCTGTGGGGCGGGCACACCCAGTTCCGCAGCCCGTCCGCTCGACCGCTGGACACGGTCCTCACCGCGATGGCCGGCCCCGCCGCGAACCTCGTGCTCGCGGGCCTCGCCCATCTGGCGGCCCGCGCCGTGCCCGGCCCGTCCGTTCCCGCCCTGCTGCTCGAGGTCACGGTGTGGGCCAACCTCCTCCTGGCCGCGTTCAACGCGCTGCCGGGCACCCCGCTCGACGGCGGCCGCATGGTCGAGTCCGCCGTCTGGGCCGCCACCGGCTCCCGGGCCCGTGGCGTCGAGGCGGCCGGCTGGGCCGGGCGCGTCGTCGCGGTGGGCGTCCTCGCGGCGGTGCTCGGCCCCCCGACCCTCGCGGGCCGCGCGCCGGACCTGTTCGTCGTCGTCCTGGCGGCCTGGGTCGCCCTCACGCTGTGGCGGGGCGCCGACGACGCCGTGCGCCACGGGCGCTGGAGCCGCCGGCTGGAGACCCTGCGGCTCGAGCAGGTCGAGGCGCCCGCCATCGCCCTGCCCGAGCACCTCAGCTTCGCCGAGGCCCTGGCCCAGGCGGACGGCGGCCGCCGCGCCGTCGTGGCCGTGGACGGGGCCGGTCGGCCCCGCGGCGTGCTGGACCTCACGGCCGCGGCGGGCCTGACCCCGGCGCGCCGCACGACCACCGCCCTGGCCGCGGTCGCCGTCGCCCTGGCTCCGGAGGCCGTCCTCGTCCGCGACGACGTCCCCGCCGCCGGTCCCGACCTGGCCGCCCGCCTGGCCGACCCCCAGACCCCCGTGTGGGTGCTGACCGACGCGCACGGCCTCGTGCGCTCCGTGGTGCCCCGCGAGACGATCCTCGCCGCCGTCGACGCGACGCGGCGTCCCTGAACCGAAGGAGCCCCCCATGACCGAACCCACCGGCGTGAGCGCGCGCCGCGGCCCCCTGCGGGCCGGCCAGCGCGTGCAGATCAAGGACGCGAAGGGCCGCCTCAACACGATCACCCTGCTGCCCGGCGGGGAGTTCCACAGCTACCAGGGCGTGCTGCGGCACGACGACCTGATCGGCGGCTTCGAGGGCGTCGTGGTCGAGAACTCGGCCGGCCAGCCGTACCAGGTGCTGCGCCCCCTGCTGAACGACTTCGTCCTGTCCATGCCCCGCGGCGCCACGGTGGTCTACCCGAAGGACGCGGCGCAGATCGTGCAGCAGGCGGACATCTTCCCGGGCGCCGTCGTGGTCGAGGCCGGCGTGGGCTCCGGCGCCCTGTCCATGTCCCTGCTGCGCGCCGTGGGCGACCACGGTCGCCTGCACTCCTACGAGCGCCGCCCGGAGTTCGCGGACGTCGCCCGGGCCAATGTGGAGGCCTTCTTCGGCGCCGAGCACCCCGCCTGGTCGGTGCACCTCGGCGACGCGCAGGAGGAGATGCCCAAGGTCCACGAGCCGGGCTCCGTGGACCGGGTGGTCCTGGACATGCTGGCCCCCTGGGAATGCCTCGACGCCGTCGCCGAGGTCCTGGCCCCCGGCGGTGTGTGGCTGAACTACGTGGCCACCGCCACCCAGCTCTCCCGCGTGGCCGAGGCCATCCGGGACTCGGGCCGCTTCACGCAGGTCGAGGCCAACGAGACCCTCGTGCGCGGCTGGCACCTGGACGGGCTCGCCGTGCGCCCCGACCACCGCATGGTCGCGCACACCGGCTTCCTCCTCACGGCCCGCCGCCTGGCCTCGGGCGAGGAGGCGCTGCGCCTGAAGAAGCGCTCCAAGGTCTCCGAGTTCAGGGCCGAGGACGTCGAGGCCTGGCAGCCGGCCGACGAGGCCCGGTGGACGCCCGAGGCCCTCGGCGAACGGCCGGTCACGGACAAGAAGGCGCGCAAGGCGGCGAAGGAGGCCCGCCTCATGGCCGCGCGGTCACGCGCCGCCGAGCAGGGCGTGGACGCGTACGGTGGGAGGACCCCGACCGGGGAGCAGGACTGAGTGGACGGAGCACCGGTGGACCACCACGCGCAATCAGGCACGGAGCACGCCGAGCAGCGCCTCGCCGAGGCACGGGAGCTGCTGCGGCAGTCCCAGGCCGAGGCCGAACGGCTGCGGCACCAGCTGCAGTCCGCCCAGCGGCACGCCGCCGGCCTGAGCGAACGCCGTCGGGCCGCCGAGGCCCAGACGCAGACGGCCGCCCGCAACAACCGGCGCATGGTCGAGCTGCTCGAGGCCACGCGCGCCGAGATCACGACGCTCAAGGAGAACCTGGACGCCGTCACGCATCCGCCGTTCACCTTCGCCACCCTCGAGGCCGTCCACGCCCCGCGCGAGCCCGAGGAGGGCGTGGAGACCGGCGCCGTGGTGCGCGGGGGAGCGGACGTCGTGCAGAACGGCCGGCGGCTGCGCGTGACGGTCTCCCCGCTGCTCGACGCCGCCCGCCTCACCCCCGGCGCCCAGGTGCTGCTGGATGAGTCCAGCTCGATCGTCGGCGTCGCCCCGGGCACGGGGTCGGGTCAGCTGCTGCGCGTCAAGGAGGCGCTGCCCGACGGCGGCCTCGTCCTGGCCGGCACGGCGGACGAGGAGCGCGTGGTGCGACGCGCGCCCGCGCTGGAGGGTGTCGAGCTGCGCCACGGGGACGCCGTCACCGTGGACGCCCGCGTCGAATGGGCGCTGCGGCGGGTCGAGCTGTCCGAGGTGGACGAGGTGCTGCTGGAAGAGGTCCCGGACGTCACATTCGAGGACATCGGCGGCCTCGGCCCGCAGATCGACCGGATCCGCGAGGCCGTCGAGATCCCGTTCCTGCACCCCGAGGTCTACCGCGAGCACGGCCTGCGCGCCCCCAAGGGGATCATGCTGTACGGCCCGCCCGGCACCGGCAAGACCATGCTCGCCAAGGCCGTGGCCAACGCCCTCTCGGCCCGCAGCGCGGACGGCGAGCGCTCGTTCTTCCTCAACGTCAAGGGACCCGAGCTGCTGAACAAGTACGTGGGCGAGACCGAGCGGCAGATCCGCGTCATCTTCGACCGGGCCCGCGAGAAGGCCGACGCCGGCTTCCCCGTGGTCATCTTCTTCGACGAGATGGAGTCGCTGTTCCGCACGCGCGGCTCCGGCGTCTCCTCGGACGTGGAGACCACGATCGTCCCGCAGCTGCTCACCGAGATCGACGGCGTCGAGGCCCTCGAGAACGTGATCGTCATCGGCGCCTCCAACCGCGAGGACATGATCGACCCGGCCGTGCTCCGCCCCGGCCGACTGGACGTGAAGATCCGCGTGGACCGTCCCGACGCCGACGGCGCCGCGGAGATCATGGCCAAGCACCTCACCGTAGACGTGCCCCTGCACGCCGACGACGTCGTCGCGGCCGGCTCCGCGGACGCGGCCCGCGCGACGCTCATCGCCCGGACGGTCGCCGCCCTCTACGACCGCGGCGCGGACACCGCGCTGGCGGAGCTGACGGACGTGTCCGGCACGACCCACGCCCTGCACCTGGCCGACCTCGTCTCGGGCGCCGTGGTGGCCGACGTCGTGGACCGCGCCAAGCGGCACGCGGTGCGCGACTACCTGGCCGCCGGCCAGGCCCCGGCCGCGCTCGGCGTCCGCGAGGGCCACCTGCGCGAGGCCGTGGCCGCGGTGCTGGAGGACCAGACGGACCTGCTGGCCACGGTCGCGCCCGCCGAGTGGGCGCGCACCTCCGGCTGGCGCGGTCCTCGGCTGCGCTCGCTGCGCATGGTCCGGGGGGTCGGGGCATGAGCGCGTTCGGCCGCGGGGCCGCGGACGGCTTCACCCGGGCCGTCGCCGTCGACGTCGGCCCGACCCCCGCCTTCGAGGGCCAGCGCCGGCTGTTCCACGGCGCGGCCGTGCCCCCGAACGGGCGGGACGCCGCCGGCTGGGGCGTGCACCGGGTGATGGGCACGGAGACCGAGTTCGGCATCCACGCGCCGGCCAACCCGGGGGCGCACCACAGCGTGCTCTCGGTCGAGCTCGTGAACGCGTACGCGGACCTGGTGACCCGGTCCGGCTCGACGGTGGCCGGCACGGAGTGGGACTACACGGGGGAGTCGCCGCTCGTGGACGCGCGCGGCTGGCGGCTGCCGCGTTCGGCGGCGCATCCCTCGCAGCTGACCGACGAGGCGCTCGTGGGCCCGGACGGGGAGCCCGTGCACCTGCTGCTGTCCACCGTGCTGGCCAACGGCGCGCGCTGGTACGTGGACCACGCCCACCCGGAGTACTCGTCGCCGGAGACGACCACCCCGCGGGATGCCATGGTCTGGGACGCCGCCGGGGACCTGGTCGCCCAGGCGGCGGCCGAGCACATCGGCCAGGCCGACGGCGCCCCGGAGGTGCTGGTCTACAAGAACAACGTGGACGGCAAGGGCCAGTCCTACGGCGCGCACGAGAACTACCTCGTGGCCCGGTCCCTCGACTTCGAGGAGCTCACCGCCGTCCTGCTGCCGTTCTTCGCGGCACGGCAGGTGCTCGTGGGCGCGGGCCGCGTGGGACTCGGCCCGGCGGGGGAGCGGCCGGGCTTCCAGCTGTCCCAGCGGGCCGACTACTTCGAGGAGCCCGTGGGGCTGGAGACCACGATCCACCGGCCGATCGTCAACACGCGGGATGAGCCGCACGCCCGTCCCGAGGCCTACCGCCGGCTCCACGTGATCATCGGCGACGCGACGCTGAGCCAGCACGCCACGTGGCTGCGGATGGGCATGACCGCGCTCGTCCTCGCGATGGCCGAGGCCGGGACCGCGCCCCGGCTCACCCTGGACGACCCGGTGGCCGCGTTGCAGACGATCAGCCACGACCCGGGCCTGCGGGCCACGGTGCCGCTGCTCGAACGCACCGCGGACGGCCCCGTGCGCCGGCACTGGACCGGGCTGCAGATCCTGCGGTCCTACCTGGACGCGGCCCGCGCCCACTGCGCCGCCTTCGGGGTGACGGATCCGCAGACGCGCGAGGTGCTGGAGGCCTGGGCCATCGACCTCGACGACGCCACCGCGGATCCGCTGTCCCTGAGCGACCGCGCCGACTGGGCGGCCAAGCTGCGCGTCCTCGAGGGCCTGCGGGCCCGCACGGGCGCGGACTGGACCGACCCCCGCCTCGCGATGGTGGACCTGCAGTACGCCGACCTGCGCCCGGCCCGCTCCCTGCACCGCCGCCTCGTGGCCGCCGGCGCCCTCCGGACGCTCGCCGACGAGGCGGAGATCCGTGCCGCCGTCGCCACGCCGCCGCGGGCCACCCGCGCGTGGACCCGCGGCAACCTCGTGGGCCGCCACGGTGACCGCGTGGCCGGCGCCGCGTGGGAGACGCTGCTGCTGCGCGGGGCGGGGGAGCGGGTGCACCGGCTGCACCTGGCCGAGCCGCTGGTCGGCGCCGCCGTGGACCTGCCCGGCTGGTGGGAGGACGCCGCCGCGCCCCGGCCCGACGACGAGGCGCTCGTGGCCACGCTGCCGCCGCTGTTCGGCGCGCGGGCCTGAGGCGAGGGCGGGCGCTCAGCCCGCGACGGCCGCGCGCACGCGGCCCAGCAGGGCGTCCGCCCGCGCGACGAGACGGCCCGCCCGGTCGACGTCGGTGCGCAGGACGCCCTCCAGGCCCTCGTCGCGGAGGGGGCCCAGGTTGGTCTCGAGGGTGACCGCGGCGGCGGTGAGGCCGCCCCGGACGCAGCCGAGCGCCGCACCGACGTCGGAGAGCACGTTCGGGTTCGCCGCGTCCAGCACACGCTCGGCCAGGTCCAGCGCACGCTCGGCGACGTCGACGATCCCGCGGGGCGGCCGGACGGCCTCGGCCAGGGCGGCCTGGATCGCGGCCGAGCGCCGGGCCCGGTCCTCCGGGGTGTCGCGGGGCAGCCCGAACGCCTCGGCCACGGCGCCGAAGCCCCGCTCGTCGCCGTCGGCGAGGCCGAGGCACGCCGCGATCAGGCCCTCCGATGCCCGAGCGTCCTCCTCGGCCGCGCTGAACCGGGCCGCCATGGCCAGCAGTCCGGCGCCCTCGGCGACCGCGAGCGCGCCCGTCGCGCCGCCGCCGGGGGTGGGCTCGCCGGAGGCGAGGCGCCCCAGATAGCTCTCGATGCTCTCGTCGCGGATCATGCGCCCACCGTGCCAGACCGGGCCCGACCGCGGCCCGCCCTCAGGCGCGCTCCCAGGAGGCGACCGGCCCCGGGACGATCGTGAACAGCGGGTGCACGTCGGGGACGGGCGTGTCCGACCACCGTTCGAGCCAGGCGGGGCTGCGCGCGGCCAGCTTGGCGCACAGGTGACGCCACTCCAGGTCGCGCTGGCCCGTGGTGGCCGGGATCGGTGCGAGACCGGCGGGCGGGATGCGCACCGCGCCGTCGGGGGCGGGGCACGGCCGGTCGATCCGGGAGTGGTCGAAGCGATAGCCGCGCGCCGTGGCCTCGGCCTCGAGGCCGGAGAGGAACGCGCCGATCGCGCCGGACGGGTCCGGGTGCTCCCGGAACCTCAGCAGCTGCGGGTGGTCCCGATACCCGCGCGTGCGGCCGGCCAGGACGGCCTGCGCGAGCAGGGCCTCGCGCCAGGCGCCCGTCAGGCCCTGACGGTCGAGGTGGCGGGGGTGAAGGGTCCACAGACGCATGCCCCCATCCTGCCAGCGCGGGGCAACCCGGGGACGTGGGGCTGAAACGTGGCCCGCGCGTGGGGCAGGATGGGTGGACGCGGACGGAGCACACCGACCCGCGTCGACGCACGAGGAGGCCACCATGTCCCGGGAGCAGATCCGCCCACGCCCGTCCGGCGGCGACGACGAGACCGGCGCCGCGGCGGGCCAGGCGCACGTGAAGCCCGCGGCCCAGGACCAGGGCCTGGACAGCCTGCTGGACGAGATCGACTCGGTGCTGGAGTCCAACGCCGAGGAGTTCGTCAAGGGCTTCGTCCAGAAGGGCGGCCAGTGACCGACGCGGACCGCGCCCGCCGGATCTTCGGGCTGGAGACGGAGTACGGCGTCCAGCATTGGAACCCGCAGGGGCGCCCGCTCAGCCCCGAAGAGGTCGTCCGCTACCTCTTCCGGCCCGTGGTCGAGTGGGGGCGGTCCTCGAACGTGTTCGTGTCCAACGGCTCCCGGCTCTATCTCGACGTCGGGTCCCACCCCGAGTACGCGACCGCCGAGTGCTCGACGCTCGACGAGCTCATCGCCTCGGACGGGGCGGGGGACCTGCTGCTGCACGACCTCGTGGTCCAGGCCGAGGAGCGCATGGCCGCGGACGGGGTCGGCGGCCGGATCCACCTCTACCGCAACAACGCCGACTCCTCGGGCAGCTCCTACGGCTCCCACGAGAACTACCTGCTGCGCCGGCGCACCGAGTACCGGCGGCTCACCGAGGCGCTCGTCCCGTTCCTCGTCTCCCGGCAGATCCTCGTGGGCGCGGGCCGCGTCGTGCCCGCCGGCACGTGGCCCGAGGGCGAGGGCCCGGCCCACTTCGCGTTCTCCCAGCGCGCCGACTTCGTGCAGGACGGCGTGTCCTCCTCCACCACGCGGTCCCGGCCGATCATCAACACGCGGGACGAGCCGCACGCGGACGCCTCCGAGTACCGGCGCCTCCACGTGATCGTGGGGGACACGAACCTCTCCGAGCACACCCACCTGCTGCGCTTCGGCACCACCGACCTGCTGCTGCGGATGATCGAGGCGGGCTTCCCGCTCGGGGACCGCGTCGTCGCCCACCCCACCCGTGCGGTGCGGCAGATCTCCCACGACCTCACCGGCACGGCCCGCATCGCGCTCCGGGAGGGGGAGGCCTCCGCCCTCGAGCTGCAGGAGCACTACCTCGAGCGGGCCCGCGCCTTCGTCGCCGCGGAGGGTGCCCACCACGACCGGGTGGGGGAGATCCTCACCCTGTGGGGCGAGGTGCTCGACGCCGTCCGCACCGGTGACCGGTCCCGCATCGAGGACCGCATCGACTGGGCGATCAAGCTGCGCCTGCTGGAGGACTACCGGGCCCACCACGACCTGGGCTGGGACGCGCCCCGCCTCGCCCAGCTGGACCTGGCCTTCCACGACATCGACCCCGACCGGGGGCTGTTCCGCATGCTGCTGCGGCGCGGCGCCGTCGCGCGCCTGCTGCCCGAGGACGCCGCCCGGTCCGCCGTGGAGACCGCCCCGCCCACCACCCGGGCCCGCGTGCGCGCGGACTTCGTGGCCCGCGCCCGGGAGCGCGGCCTGGACTACGCCGTCGACTGGACGACCCTGAAGCTCACCGACCATCCGCTGCACGCGATCGTGACGAAGGACCCGTTCGACACGTCGTCGGCCGCCGTCGACCGGCTGTTCGGGCGAATCGCCTGACAGCGCACGCCCAGGACGCGCCGTTAGGGTGACCCGCATGAGTTCGTTCCAGACCCCCCAGCCCCCGACGGCCCGCCGCCGTCGCCGCCTGCTGCCGCTGCTGTCCCTCGGCGCCGCGGGCCTGATGCTGGCCACCGCCTGCGCCACCGGCGACGACGGCGCGGACCAGCCCCACAGCGACACCGCGTCGGCCTCCACGTCGGCCGCCCCCGAGCGGGCGGCCGTCGGCGAGGGCCAGGGGGAGCCGGACGCCCTGACGGGTGTCACCTTCACGGAGGGCGACAGCGGGGCGCCGACGGTCGAGATCGACGGGGAGATCGACACCGACCAGCCCACCACGCGCGTGCTGACCGCCGGCGAGGGGGAGCAGGTGCAGGAGGGCGACGTCCTGAAGATGTCGATCGCCGTCGTCGATCCGGCCAGCGGCGAGGTGGTCGCCGAGAACTTCAGCGGCGAACCGGAGGCCGTGCCCGTGGACGACCAGCTCAAGTCCATGAACCCGGAGATCCACGAGATGCTGGTGGGCAACGGCGCCGGCACGATCGTCGCCGCGTACAGCCCCGAGTACGACGTCCCCGTCCCGCAGACCGAGAGCGCGTCGCCGAGCGCCTCCCCCCCCACCCAGACGCAGCCCGCCCAGCTGTTCGTCTACAAGATCGACGCCATCCTGCCGAAGCAGGCCGAGGGCGAGGAGGTGACCGAGCGGGACGAGCGCCTGCCCGACGTCACCGTGGACGAGCAGAGCGGCCGGCCGAGCATCGCGAAGCCCGACGGCGAGGCGCCCCAGGAGCTGGTGGTCCAGCCCCTGATCGAGGGCGAGGGCCGCGAGGTCGGCGCGGACGACACCGTGACCGTGCAGTACGAGGGCGTGACGTGGTCCGACGGCGAGGTCTTCGACTCGTCCTGGGAGACGGGCCAGGCCATCACGTTCTCCCTCAACCAGGTCATCGAGGGCTGGAAGGAGGGTCTGGCCGGCCAGAAGGTGGGCTCGCGCGTCCTCCTGTCGATCCCGGCCGAGAAGGCCTACGGTGAGCAGGGCAGCCCGCCGGCCATCGGCGAGAACGAGCCCCTGCTGTTCGTCGTGGACATCCTGGACGCCCAGGTGTCCGCCACCCCGTCGGCGAACTGACCCCGTCCACGAGAACCCAAGAGGAGAGCACCGTGTCCTTCGGACAGCGCGACTACGACCGCACCAAGCCCGAGATCGACTTCCCGGGCGAGACCCCGCCCACCGAGCTCGTGGTGGAGGACCTGATCGAGGGCTCCGGCCCGGCCGTCGAGGCCGGCTCCCGCGTGCAGGTCCACTACGTGGGCGTGGCCTGGTCCACCGGCGAGGAGTTCGACGCCTCGTGGAACCGCGGCACCCCGCTGCCCCTGACCGTCGGCGTCGGCCAGGTCATCGCCGGCTGGGACCAGGGCCTGCTCGGCATGAAGGTCGGCGGCCGCCGCCGCCTCGAGATCCCGCCGCACCTGGGCTACGGCGCCCGCGGCGCCGGCTCCGCGATCGGGCCGAACGAGACGCTCATCTTCGTCTGCGACCTCGTCTCGGTCGACTGACCCCGGGCCCCGTGACCCCACCCGCCCCGCGGCGCGCCGGCGACGAGGCCGCCGAGCGCATCATCTCGCTGCTGTGGCTGCTGCTCTCGGCACCGCACGGCCTCGAGCGTGACCGGATCCGACGGCAGGTCGTCGGCTACGAGGGGCTCACGGACGCCGCCTTCGAGAAGCTCTTCCAGCGGGACCGCCGCGTGCTGCGCGCCGTGGGGGTCCCGCTGGAGACCCTCGAACCCGCCGGCTTCGACGAGGACGAGGCGGGGGTGCGGCACCGCGTCGTCCGCGACGCGCTGCTGCTGCGCGACCTCGACCTGACCGTGGACGAGCGCCGCGCCCTCGTGCGGGCGCGGCGCCTGTGGGGCGACTCGCCGCTGCGCGCCGACGTCGTCCGCGCCGTGGGCCTGCTGTTCCAGCCGGCCACCGACCTCACGGGCGACGACGAGCTGGCCGGGTACCACACCCTCATGCCCCGGGCCGACCCCCGGCTCGAGGCCCTCACCCAGGCCGTGGCCGACGAGGCCGTGCTGCGCTTCCCCTACCGCGACGCGCGGGGGCGGGCCACCCGGCGCACCGTGCGGGCCTGGTTCCTCACCCTCGTGCGCGGCCGCTGGTACCTCACCGGCTGGGACCTCGACCGCGGCGCCGAGCGCAGCTTCCGGCTCACCCGGATGGAGGGGGAGCCGCGCCGCCTCGAGCGGGCGACGGACGCCCCCGGCCGTCCCGAGGACCACGACCACGCCGGCCTCGTGGCGCGCCTGGCCGGGCAGGCCGACGCCGAGCGGGTCCGGGTGTGGCTCGCGCCCGGCCGGGGTCAGGGCGTCCGCGCGGTCGGTGAGCCCGCCGAGCCCCGCGCCGAGGACGGCGCCGCACCGGGACCCGGCTGGGAGCTCTGGGAGGCCCCGGCCGGACCGCGCGAGGACGGCCTCGCCGCGGAGATCGGCGGCCTGCTGGGCCTCGCCGTGCCCTCGGCCGCGCACCCGGACCTGACGGACCGCGTCCGCGCGGGCCTGGCCGCCGCGGTGGCCGCCCACGCCGGCCCCGCCGACCCGGCCCTGCTCGAGGTGGCGCTCGCCGCGCCCGTCCGACGTCGCGCCCGCGACTCGAGCGAGGACCTCGTGGGCCGCCTGCTGGACATCGTGGGGCTGGCCAACCGGGCCGGCGGGGTGGACCGGGCGGAGCTGCGCGCGCGTCTCGGGATCACCGACGAACGCCTCGACGCCGACCTCGAGACGCTGCGCTACTGCGGCATGCCCGAGCGCGACTTCCCCGGCTTCCAGTTCGAGGTGGCGGAGGTGGCCGGCCGCGTCCACGTGGAGCGCGCCGCCGACCTGGCCGGTCCCGTGCGGCTGACGCGCCCCGAGGCGCACAGCCTCGTCGCCGCCCTGCAGACGGTCGCGGACCTGCCGGTGCTGGACGAGGCCGACCGCGAGGCCGCCCGCTCCGCTCAGCGCCGGATCCGCGCCGCGGTCCTGGACGCGGGGGCCCCGGACGCGGACGACGCGGACGACGCGGACGACGCCGCGCTCCGGGAGGCCGAGGCGCACACCGCCGGCGAGCCCCCGGTCGCCGTCGCCGCCCACTGGGACGTGGCCGTGGACCCCGCGACGGTGCGCACCCTGCTGGCCGCCGTGGCGGAGCGGACCGTCGTCCACCTGACCTACCGCTCCGTGCATGCCGACGCCCTCACCGAGCGGGACGTGGAGCCGCTGGCCCTGGTGCAGGACGGGGCGCGCCTCTACCTGCAGGCGTGGTGTCGTCGCGCCGAGGACCACCGGGTGTTCCGGGTGGACCGGATCAGCGCGCCCGCACCCACGGGGGAGACGTTCGCGCCCCGGGCCCGGCCCGCACGCTGGCGGGTCCACCCCGACGACGCCGCGGGGGTGCCCGTGCTGCTGCGCTGGGCCCATCCCGTCCGCGACGCGGCCGCCGGCTACCGCCCGGACGCCCAGGCCGACCTGCCCGACGGCGACCGGCTCACCCGGGTGCATCTGACCGACGCCGGCGTGGCCGCCGCGCTGGTCGGACGCCACGGCGGAGCCGTCCAGGTGCTGGCCCCCGCCGACCTCCGGACGTCCGTGGCGGACGCGCTGGGCGATGCCCTCGCGGCCCTGCCGGCGCGGTAGCCTTGACCCCGGAACCCCATCGAAAGGACCCCTCATCATGGCTGGACTCCAGGGCTGGCAGCTCGTCATCATCATCCTGCTCGCGATCCTGCTCTTCGCGGCGCCGAAGCTGCCCGCGATGGCCCGCAACCTCGGCCAGTCGATGCGCATCTTCTCCTCCGAGGTGAAGCAGATGCGCACCGAGGGCAAGGGCACCACGGACGAGCGCTCCGGCGCCGGCTCCACCGCCGCGGACGAGCCGGTCGAGGGCCGCGTCGTCGAGCGTGACGAGACCGACCCGCGCGACCCGCGCTGAGCCGGAAGGACCCCCACCCGATGACCGAGGTCGACGAGGTCGCCCGCCGCACCCGGCGCCGCCGGAAGCGGCGGGACAACCCCACCGGCGAGATGCCGCTGCGCGAGCACCTCACGGAGCTGCGCAACCGACTGCTGAAGTCGGGACTCGCCGTCGCGGTCGGCATGGTGGTCGGCTTCCTCGTCTACCAGCCGGTCATGGCGGAGCTGTTCCGCCCGGTCAAGGAGATCGCCAGCCAGGGACACACGGCGGCCGTCGCCTATGACACGGTGGCCTCGCCGTTCGACCTCATGCTCAAGGTCAGCCTGTTCATCGGGCTCATCCTGTCCAGCCCGGTCTGGCTCTACCAGATCTGGGCATTCATCGTGCCGGGTCTGAAGAAGGCCGAGAAGAAGTACGCCCTGGGCTTCATCGCCGCGGCCGTGCCCCTGTTCATCTTCGGCATCGCGCTGGGGTGGCTCGTGATGCCGCAGGCCGTCCAGTTCTTCGTGGGCTTCACTCCCGAGGGCGGCGCGAACCTCCCGACGGCGTCGGTGTACATCAGCTTCGTCACGCGTCTCTACCTCGCGTTCGGCGTGGCCATGGTGCTGCCGGTGCTGCTGGTGGGACTGAACATGCTCGGCATCCTGCCGGGCCGCACGATCGTCCACCACTGGCGCATCACCGTCTTCGTGATCATGCTGATCGCCGCGATCGCCGCCCCCGGTGCGGACGCCATCTCCATGTTCTACATGGCGATCCCGCTCGTCGTCCTCTTCGGCGTGGCCATCGTCCTGTGCCTGTGGGGCGACCGGCGTCGCGACCGTCGGCAGGGCCAGCGCGAGATGGACGTCGAGGCGGAGCTCGCCGCAGGCCCGAAGCCGCTCGATCAGATCTGAGCGGCGCCCGCCGCAGCCCTCGCGCCCGGACGCACGAGCACGACGGTGTCCGGACCCGCCAGTAGGGTGGGGCCATGGCCCACCATCCCGCGTCCGCGACCCCGCACGACGAGCCCGAGCTGAGCCCGGCGGAGCGCTACGCCCGTGCCCGGGCGGCCCGGCACCACGCCGGCTCCGAGCTCGGCCGGTTCGCCGCACGCGTGGGCTTCCCCCTCGACGACTTCCAACGCCGCGCGTGCGCCGAGGTCGAGGACGGCCACGGCGTCCTCGTCGCGGCGCCCACCGGCGCCGGAAAGACAGTGGTCGGCGAGTTCGCCGTCCATCTGGCCCTGGCCCGCGGCACGAAGGCGTTCTACACCACCCCCATCAAGGCCCTCAGCAACCAGAAGCACGCGGACCTCGCCCGCGTGCACGGCGCGGAGAACGTCGGCCTGCTCACGGGGGACACCTCCATCAATCCGGACGCGCCCGTCGTCGTGATGACCACCGAGGTGCTGCGCAACATGCTGTACGCGCAGTCGGACACCCTCATCGACCTCGGCTTCGTCGTCATGGACGAGGTCCACTACCTCGCCGACCGGTTCCGGGGCCCGGTGTGGGAGGAGGTCATCATCCACCTGCCCGAGCACGTGCAGCTGATCTCCCTGTCCGCCACGGTGTCCAACGCCGAGGAGTTCGGCGCCTGGCTCGACACGGTCCGGGGCGCCACCACCGTGATCGTCTCCGAACACCGGCCGGTGCCGCTGTGGCAGCACGTCATGGCCGGGGGCCGGCTCTACGACCTGTTCGCCGAGGACATCGCCTTCGAGGACACCGCGGACCGGGACGGGGAGGCCCTGCTCAACCCCGAGCTCAAGCGCCTGGGGGAGGAGGCCGAGCGCCGGTTCCAGCGCGCCGACTGGGGGCGCCCCGGGCGGCAGCAGCACCGCGACGGGCGCGGGGGCGTCCCGAAGGGGCGGGCCAGGGGCGGTCGGCGCACGGGTCGCGACGGCGGCCGAGGCCGGACCGGCTCCTCCGCGCTGGACCGGGAGCGGCCGGTCTCCGGTCGGCCGGGCGGTCACGACGGCGGCCAGCGGCGCGGACCGCGGCTGTCCACGTCGCGCCCGGAGATGATCCGGGCCCTCGACCGCGACGGGCTGCTGCCGTGCATCACCTTCATCTTCTCCCGGACCGGCTGCGACGCCGCCGTGGAACAGTGCCTCCGGGCCGGGCTCGACCTCACCACGGCGCGGGAGAAGGCGCTCGTGGCCGAGCGGGTCGAGGAGGCGGCGCGTCTGCTGCCCGTCGAGGACCTGGAGATCCTCGGGTTCTGGGCGTGGCGGGACGGCCTGTCCCGGGGCTTCGCGGCCCACCACGCCGGCATGCTGCCCCCGTTCAAGGAGGCCGTCGAGGACCTGTTCGCCGCCGGCGCGCTCAAGGCCGTGTTCGCCACGGAGACCCTCGCCCTCGGCATCAACATGCCGGCCCGCTCCGTCGTGATCGAGAAGCTGGTCAAGTTCAACGGCGAGAACCACGTCGACATCACGCCGGGGGAGTACACCCAGCTGACGGGCCGGGCGGGCCGCCGCGGCATCGACGTCGAGGGCCACGCCGTGGTGATGTGGCGTCCCGGGCTGGACCCGGCCGCCGTCGCGGGCCTGGCCTCGCGCCGCACCTACCCGCTGCACTCCTCGTTCCGGCCCACCTACAACATGTCCGCGAACCTGCTGGCGCAGGTCGGCGCGGAGCGGGCGCGGGGCATCCTCGAGTCCTCGTTCGCCCAGTTCCAGGCGGACCGCTCCGTGGTGGGGCTGGCCCGCGAAGTCCGCTCGAAGCAGGCCAGCCTCGAGAAGTACGAGGAGGCCATGCAGTGTCACCTCGGCGACTTCGCCGAATACCTCACCCTGCGCAAGGAGCTCGCTGCCGCGGAGAAGTCCGGCTCGCAGGGACGCCGTCGAGCCCACCTGGCAGCCGTGAAGGACTCGCTCGCGAACCTCGCGGTCGGGGACGTCGTCGAGCTCGACGCCGGCCGCTCGCTCGGACGGGCCGTCGTCGTGTTCCCCGCCGGCAACCCCCAGAACCCGCGCGTCGGCGTCGTCACGGACAAGGCGCAGCTGCGCCGCATCACGGTGGACGACGTCGCCGGGCCGGTCGAGCCGGTGGCGGGCGCCGCCCTGCCCCAGGTGGTGCAGGTGAAGACGCCCGCGCAGCGCAAGGACGTCGCCGCGCTCATGCGCGAGGCCGTGCGCACGGGCCGCCCGCCCGCCGGAGGCCGCCGCACGGCGGGCTTCCGCCTCCGGGAGGACCCGGCCGCGCCCCGGGTCGAGGAGCTGCGCCGGGCGCTGCGCCGCCACCCGTGCCACGGCTGCCAGGACCGCGAGGAGCACGCCCGCTGGGGCGACCGCTGGTGGGCCATGCGGCGGGAGGTCTCCGTCCTGCGGGAGCGCATCGCGGGCCGCACCAACACCATCGCCCGCACGTTCGACCGCGTGGTCGCTCTGCTGCGCGCCTACGGCTACGTCCAGGAGGACGCGTCCTCGCCCCGTGCGGCGCTCACGGAGCGCGGCGAGGCCCTGCGCCGGATCTACGGCGAGCGGGACCTGTTCACCTCGCTGGTGCTGCAGGATCCGGCCACGGACGGCCTGACGCCGGAGGAGTGGGCCGCCGTCGCCGCGCTGCTCGTGTACCAGGGCAAGGGGGAGACCGAGCCCGGACTGGTCCCGATGCCGACCCCCCGGCTCGGACGGGTCGCGGAGGCCGCCGAGCGCATCGAGGAGCGCCTGCGCACGGACGAGGCCCAGGCACGGCTCGAGCCCACGCCCCGGACGGACCCCGGCCTGGTGGCGCCCATGCATCGCTGGGTGCGGGGGGCCACCCTGCGCCGCACCCTCGAGGGCGCGGACCTCGCCGCGGGCGACTTCGTCCGCTGGGCGCGGCAGGTCATCGACGTGCTGGACCAGCTGGCCAACGTCCCCGGGGACGCCCGTCGCAGCCGGGCCTGCCGCCGGGCCGCGGACCTCGTCTCCCGCGGCGTCGTGGCCACCTCGCTGCCGGCGGCCTCGGCGCCCCGCACGGACGAGGACTGACACGGGCTAGGGTGGGCGGGTGAGCGCACACCTGTTGACCCGCGGCATCATCCACTCGACGACGGACCCGTACGCACAGGCGCTGCTGGTCCGGGACGGGATGATCGCCTGGCTCGGCGCGGACGACTCCGCGGACCGCGTGGCCGATCCGGGTGACGAACGGCGGGACCTCGACGGCGCCGTCGTCGTGCCCGTGTTCGTCGAGCCGCTGGCGCGGCCCGCGGACGCGCGTGACGCGCTGAGCCGCGGCACCGCCGTCGTGACGGTCCTGGCCGGGCCCGAGGACACGGGCGCCGCGCCCGCCGACGAGGACG
Source organism: Micrococcus sp. Alg238-R198 (assembly GCF_900537135.1). Classification (NCBI taxonomy): domain Bacteria; kingdom Bacillati; phylum Actinomycetota; class Actinomycetes; order Micrococcales; family Micrococcaceae; genus Micrococcus; species Micrococcus sp. Alg238-R198. The sequence goes on along the minus strand of NZ_UNRH01000001.1, from coordinate 15,698 downwards.
TCCAGACGGTCGTCTACCGGCACGCGGACCGCGTGGACGCCGAGGCGGCCGGGGTGTGGCTGCCCGTCGGGGCCGACACCGACCCCGCCACGCTCGCCGGTCTCCTGACGGCCTCGACCCAGGCGGGGGAGCAGGCCTACCTCGTCCCCGACGGCGGTGCGGACGCCGGGCCTGCCGCCCAGGACGTGGCCCTGACCGCCCTGCGCTCGGTCGCGGAGGAACTCGGCACCGCCGCCCTGGGCCGCGTGCGCCATCGGCTCGTGGTCACCCACTCCGTCACCGCCGTGGACCGCGCCTTCCTGGCCGCCGCCGGGGTCAGCGCCACCGTCGTCCCCGACGCGGACGGCGTGCTGCACGCCCCGGTGGCGAGCCTGCTGGCCGACGCCGTCTCCGTGTGCCTGGGCGCCGGCCCGGCCGGGGACCCGTGGGCCGCCGTCCGGTCGGCGCTGTCCCACCCCGACCCGGACGAGCGCATCTCCGCCCGCTCCGCCTTCGCCGCCGCGACCCGCACCCCGCTGCGCGCGCTGCCCGACGCTCCGGCGGCAGGCCTGTCCGTCGCCCCGCGCCTGAGCGTGTCGGCCCCGGCCGTGTTCGGCGTCTGGGACGCGGACGCGGTGGCCGTGCAGTCGCCGGACGGCCGGGTGGCGGCGTGGAGCACGGACACCCGGGCCGGCACGCCGCTGCTGCCGGCCCTCGACGCCGAGACCGCCCTGCCCCGCTGGCGGGCCACCTGGGTGGACGGCCGGATCGCCGCGGAGGACGTGGCCCGCGACGCGCGCGATGGCGCGACGCCGGCCTGAGACCTCCGCTTCCTATACTCGAACGGATGCGATGGCCCGTCCGACCGGCGGGCCGCCCCAACGACCCCGGCCGGAAGGCGAGAACCGCACATGCGCGTGCTGACCATCATCCCCACGTACAACGAGATCGAGTCGCTGCCGCTGACCCTCGGCCGGCTCCGTGACTCCGTCCCGGAGTCCGACGTTCTCGTGGTGGACGACGCCTCCCCGGACGGCACCGGCGACTGGGCCGACGCCCGCGCCGCCGAGGACCCCTCCGTGCACGTGCTGCACCGCACCACCAAGGACGGCCTGGGCGGCGCCTACATCGCCGGGTTCCGCTGGGGCCTGGAGCGCGGCTACGACGTCCTGGTCGAGATGGACGCGGACGGCTCGCACCAGCCCGAGCAGCTGCCGCGCCTGCTGGAGGCCGTCCGCACCGCGGACCTGGTGATCGGCTCGCGCCGCGTGCCGGGCGGCAAGATGGTGAACTGGCCGACCTCCCGCAAGATGATCTCGTGGGCCGGGTCCCTGTACCCGCAGATCATGCTCGGCCTCGACCTGACGGACATCACGGCGGGCTACCGCGCCTACCGGGCCGACACGCTCCGTGCGATCGACCTGGACGCGATCGAGTCCAAGGGCTACGGGTTCCAGGTGGACATGACCTTCCGCACGGCCCGCCTCGGCAAGCGGATCGTCGAGGTCCCGATCACGTTCGTGGAGCGTGAGCTCGGCGAGTCCAAGATGAGCGGCGGCATCATCGGCGAGGCCGTGGTCAACGTGACCCGGTGGGGCCTGGCCGCGCGCTGGGAGGGCCTGCGCGCCCGCCTCGGCCTCTGAGGCGCACAGCCCCCGAACGACGACGGGGCCGGATCCATGGCGGATCCGGCCCCGTCATGCATGGGGGAGCGGCGGGTCAGGCGTCGACGTCCTCGCCGCGGCTGGCGCGCAGCTTGTTGAGCTGGATCTTGTAGGTCTCCTCCAGCTCCTCGAGGCTGCGGCGCTCGCGCAGCATGTCCCAGTGGGTGCGCACGGGCTTGCCCTCGGTCTCAGCCGGCTTCTCGCCGCTGACGAGGAACGCCTCCTTGCCGGTCTTCGAGGTCCAGGTGGCCGGCACGTCCGCCTCCACGGAGAAGGTCACGAACACCTGCTCGCCGTCCTCCGTGCGGTACTCCACCCGCTGCCGGGCGGCGGGCTCGACGCCGGCCTCGGACTCCAGGGACTGCGCGCCCAGGCGCATGCCCCGCAGGCTGCGATCGCTCACGTTTCCTCCTCGTCAGGCCGCGCCGAGGCCCGCGCGGGGGCGCGGGCCGATCGAGGCGCGGCGGGTCGTCCTCACTGATGGAACCATTCAGTGTCCCACAGCATTCCCGTCGGCCTCGCCGGCCGGGCGGGTGCCGGGGGTGCGGCCGGCCGACGGGTCGGGCTCAATCTCCTGCGGCGTGGCCAGGGCCTCGTCGAGCGAGGTCTGCGGCATGTCCTCCGCCGTCACCGCGCCGGCGGTCATCGCGTCCATGACGCCGCTGGCGCGCAGGGCGTCCGCGGTGGTGGGGCGGGACCCACGCGGCCGACGCGCGCGCTCCGGGGTGACGCCGACGTGCTCGGCGCCCGGCTCGCCCGCGCGGTCCCCGGAGTCCCGACGCCGGGGTGCGCGCTCCGGGGTGGGGCGGTCGCCGTCGCCGGGGGCGAACGCCTCACCGAGGCCCTGCAGGGCGCGGGTGAGCTCGGCGGGGACCACGAACATGGTGGTGGCCTGGCCGTCGGCGATCTTGGGCAGGGACTGCAGGTACTGGTAGGCCAGGACCTCGGAGTCGGCGCCGCCGGAGTGGATGGCGTCGAAGACCACCTCGATCGCCTCGGCCTCGGCGTTGGCGCGCAGCACGCGTGCCTGAGCCTCGCCCTCGGCGGAGAGGATCTGGGACTGGCGCTCGCCCTCGGCCGTGAGGATGGCGGCCTGCTTCGTGCCCTCGGCGGTGAGGATGGCGGCGCGGCGGTCGCGCTCGGCGCGCATCTGCTTCTCCATCGAGTCCTGGATGGACATGGGCGGGTCGATGGCCTTGAGCTCCACCCGCGAGACCCGCAGGCCCCAGCGCGTGGTGGCGTCGTCCAGCACGCCGCGCAGCTGGGAGTTGATGGAGTCGCGAGAGGTCAGCGCCTCCTCGAGGTTCATGCCGCCCACGACGTTGCGCAGGGTGGTGGTGGTGAGCTGCTCCACCGCGTGGATGTAGTTGGCGATCTCATAGGTCGCGGCCTTGGCGTCCGTGACCTGGAAGTAGACGACCGTGTCGATGGAGACGACGAGGTTGTCCTCGGTGATCACCGGCTGGGGCGGGAAGGAGACGACCTGCTCGCGCATGTCCACCATCGGGAGCATGCGGTCCACGAACGGGATGATCAGGGTCAGCCCGGCGCCGGCCGTGCGGTTGTACTTGCCGAGGCGTTCGATGTTGGCCGTCCGCGCCTGCGGGATGATCTTGACCGAGGAGGCCACGATCACCGCCGCGAGGACGGCGAGGACGACGAGGACGATGAGGGTTTCCATCGGGGTCCCTTCTTCTGGGGTCGGTGCTGTCGGTGCGGTCGGTGCGGTCGGAACAAGGACGTGGGGCGGTTCAGGCGCCGTCCGCCTCCCAGTCGATGCGGGGGAGCGGGCGGACCACCAGGGTGGCCCCGTCGATGCGCAGGACGGTCACCTCGTCGCCGGGGGCGACGTCGGGCGCCCCGGGCTCGACGCGGGCGGACCAGGTGTCGCCGTCGACGGCGAGCGTGCCGGCGTCGCCGGTGATCGCGCCCTGGGCCGCGACGCGGCGCCCCGGGAGCGTGTCCAGGTAGGAGGCGCCGGCGCCGGTGTCCTTGCGCAGGTGGCGCAGGGCGACGGGGCGCACGGCGGCGAGCATCAGCAGGGCGACGGCGGCGAACGCCGCGAGCTGGAGCGCCAGCGGGCCGCCCACGAGCGCGACCACTCCCGCCGCGCCGGCCCCGGCGGCGATCATCAGGAAGACGAGGTCGAGGGTCAGCAGCTCGACGCCGGCCAGGCCGGCGGCCAGCACCAGCCACAGCCAGCCCGCGTTCGCCTCGATCCACTCCATGCGTGCGCTCCCCTCCGTGTCGGGTGCGCGGACGGGTCTGCCGCGCGTCGACATGTGATCCCCATCCTGCCCTACGCAGTGGCGTTGGACACAGCGTGTCCCCAGGCGGTCCTGGAAGGAGGGGGCTACCGCCCGGTAATGTGAGCTGCATGACATCTTCACCCGTCGCGGTCTCGCCCCTGCTCCAGCCGATCACTCTGGGCCCCCTCCGGCTGCCCAACCGGGTGGTCATGGCCTCGATGCACATGGGACTGGAGGATCGGCACGACGACCTGCCGCAGCTGGCGGCGTTCTACGCGGAGCGGGCACGCGGCGGCGTCGGGCTCATCGTCACCGGCGGCCTGGGTGTGGTCCCGGAGGGCACGGTGACGCTGGGCGGGGGGATGCTCGCCAGCGAGGAGGACGCGCGCGCCCATCGCGTCGTCACGGACGCCGTCCACGCCGCCGGGGGCAGGATCCTCGCCCAGCTGCTGCACGCGGGACGCTACGCCCCCAGCCCCGACCTGGTCTCGGCCTCCGCGGTGCGAGCGCCGATCTCGCGGCACACGCCCCGGGAGATGACGGCCGCGGACATCGAGCGGACCGTGAACGCGTTCGCACGCGCGGCCACGTTGGCCCTGGAGGCCGGATACGACGGCGTGGAGATCATGGCCTCGGAGGGCTACCTCCTCAACCAGTTCCTCGCCCCGGCGACGAACCGACGCGCGGACGAGTACGGGGGTGACGCCGAGCGCCGACGCCGGTTCCCGGTGGCGGTGGTCGCGGCCGTGCGCGAGGCGCTGGGGGAGCGCGGCGTGCTCTCGGTGCGCACCTCGGCAGCGGACCTGGTCCCCGACGGGCAGACGCGCGCGGAGATCGCGGACACCGCCCGGGCCTTCGAGGCCGCCGGAGCGGACGTCCTGATGACCGGCATCGGGTGGCACGAGTCGCGTGTGCCGACCATCGTGACCTCCGTGCCGCGCGCCGCGTTCCTCGCCGCCTCGGCTGACCTGACCGCCGCCGTCGACATCCCCGTGATCGCCTCCAACCGGCTGACCACCCCCGCCGAGGCGGAGGAGGCGCTGACGTCCGGGGCCGCCGCGCTCGTCGGGCTGGCCCGGCCCCTGCTGGCGGACCCCGAGTGGATGGCCGCGATCAGCGACCCGCGCGCTCGGACCCTGACCCCGTGCATCGCCTGCAACCAGGCCTGCCTCGACCACGTGTTCACCGGGGCCAAGGTCTCGTGCCTGATGAACCCCCGCGCCGGGCGGGAGACGGAGCCGGAGTACGCCGCGCCCGTCCCGGTGGCCCTGGGCCGCCGGCGCCGGATCGCCGTGGTCGGTGCCGGGCCGGCGGGCCTCACGGCCGCGGAGCGTGCGGCCCGGTTCGGGCACGAGGTCACCCTGTTCGACCGGCACGCCGAGCCCGGCGGGCAGTTCCGGCTCGCCCGGCGCATCCCCGGCAAGGAGGAGTTCGGTCCCGCGCTGGAGCACCTGGCGGCCCGCGCGGCGGCATCCGGGGTGACGCTCGTGACCGGGGAGGAGGTGTCCGCACAGACACTCCTCACGGACGATGGGCGGCCGGGCTACGACGAGGTGCTCCTCACCACCGGCGTGCGGCCGCGGCCCGTCGCTCTGCCCGGGGCGGGGGAGCCGGGCGCGCCCGCCGTCCACGCGTACGACGACGTGGTCCTGGGACATGTCGACGTCGGCCCGCGCGTCGCGGTGATCGGCGCCGGCGGCGTGGGCGTGGATGTCGCCGAGGCCCTGGCGGCCGGCACGGAACGGCCGGACGGGACACCCGAGACACAGGAGCACTGGCGGGCCCGCTGGGGCGTGGCCCTGACCTCGGAGACGCCGGGCCAGCTGGCGAAGCCAGCCGCGGCCCACCCGGGACGCGAGGTCCACCTGCTCCAGCGCAGCCCCGGACCGATCGGCGCCCGACTGCGCCCCACCACCGGCTGGGTGCACCGCGCCGAGCTGCGGCAGCACGGGGTCCAGCTGCACTCCGGTGTGACCTACGAGGGCGTCGGCCCCGACGGTCTGCGCGTGACCGCGCCGTCGCCGGAGGACCCCGAGGCCCGCGTGGCGCTGACCCTGGACGTGACGGACGTCGTCGTGTGCGCCGGGCAGGTGTCCGAGACGGATCTCGTCGAGGACCTCGTGGCCGCGGGCTACGCGCCGGAGGCGGTGCGCCTGATCGGCGGGGCGGCCGAAGCCCGCGAGCTCGACGCCTACCGGGCCATGGACCACGCCGTGCGGGCCGTGCAGGGCTGAGCCGCGCCGCCGGCCGGCGGGCCCTCCCGGGCGGACGACGTCGGGGCTACGGTCGGGGCATGGCTCTCATCTACACCGCACGCCTGGACCCGGACAAGCCCGAATGGATCCGCCGCCGCCTCGTGGCGCACGGACTGCCCGAGGACGTGACCGCCGAGAAGGTCGGCTCGTACCGGTTCGACGATCCCACCGGCGAGATCGGCGTCGAGTCGATGCTCGTGCGCGTGGGGGACCGGCTCTACCAGACTGCGTTCGCCTACCGAGGCGACGCACCCGCCGAGGGGGACGTCGTGGCCGAGGTGGAGCACTCCGTCCTGGGACACCGCTGGGTCGTGGACGCCGCCACCGACCCGGACGCGCGCCGTATCCTCGCGGCCGCCGTGCGCGGCGAGATCCCGCAGGCCCGGCTCGAGATGCATGACGAGTCCGGGACCTACCTCGAGACGCGCGCCCCGGATCTCACCCTCCGCGTGATCGGCGCCGATGCGACGGGGGAGCTCGAGGTGCCGGTCGAGCTGTCGGAGACGGGCGAGGCGGACGTCGACGGCCCGCGGTGCCTCATCGCCGAGGGAGACGGTGTGCGGGCCGTCGTCGCGCGTCTTACCTGAGGGGCGGTCCGCGCGGTCAGAGGCCGCGCGGACCCCAGGACCGCAGCCGGCGATGGCTGGTGAGCGACATGTACAGCGCGATGCACCAGCCGAGGACGGTCCACCCGGTGAGCAGGTTCACCCAGAACACCGCCCACACGTTGGAACGGCCACGGACGGCGGCGACGGCCCATGGAGCCAGGTAGCCCGCCGTGGCGATGGCCAGGACGACGGCGATCGTCGCGTGCAGGGGGCGGTCGCGCTGGTCGGTCATGATCGTCATGGGTCCAGGCTACGCGCGAGACCCGCCGCGGAGGGCGCCCTGTCCACCGTTCCGCAGTGCGCCGATAATGTACATTATGTCAACTAGCCTGTTCTTCGCCTCCCCTTCGGAGGCCGCCTACACGGCACGCGCCGCGTCGTGAACTGGCCCAGGTGGCCGCGCCGGGCGGCACCGACACCGCGTGCCGGGGTTCACTCCCCCGGGTCTGCGGACAGCCGCTCCAGCAACGGCAGGACAGCCGCCACCGCCGTCCGGCTCTCGTGCCAGAGCCCGTGTCGCAACCGGGAATGGACGGCCTGCTGGCTGATCCCGAGTTCGGCCGCCGCCTCTCGCTGACTGGCGCCGGCTTCGACCAGCCGTCCCGCCGCGTGCTGATCAGCGGACCGGCGCCGTTCCACCGCGGCGACCAGCTGCAGGGTGGCCTCCGCACAGCGCAGATCAGCCTCTCGGCCGGCATCCGAGGCGCGGTCCGCGCGACCTCCGCCCGGCAGCACGAGTCGGCCCGGTGCCCGCCGGGCCCGCCGCCGCTCGGCTGTTGTCAGGTACGACAATGATGAATCCTTGTCGAGGGCATCCTCGGGATCCAACAGCACCGCCCAGGACCCGGTCCGCACGGCCCACAGCGCCAAGCCGACCGCGGCCGCCATGCCGTCGACGACGACGGCCAGCTCGCCGTCGTGCGACGCCGCATCGGTGCCCGGGCCGGATTCGTCGAGAAGCCACGCCGCCGCGGTCACAGCCGCGTCCGGGCGAGGATCGTCGAGCAGCGCGGCTGCCAGACGCCGCGCGTCGTCAGCGGTGGCGGCGGTCGGTCGGATGGGCACCAGATGCACGGACACCATGCAGTGAGCCTACCTCTGACAACATTGGCATCTTGTCATAGGCCCCGTCCACCGAGTCACCTGTGGCTGGACGCGCCGCCTCGACCTTGCGGTGGGCCAGACTGGATGCATGACGTCCTCCCCCACCGCCCGTCGTGCCGTGCCCGCCGAGCACCGTGACCCGCGCGGCGCCCAGCCGGCACTTGCCGTCGACCTCCTCCTCACCCTCCTCTTCGTGGCTCTGGGCCAGGGGCAGCACGCGACAGAGCGCGGGCCGCTGGGGCTGCTGGTCACGGCGGCGCCGTTCCTCGCGGGTCTCCTGGTCATGACCGGGCTGACCGCCGGACACCGGACCTGGGCCCGCGTGTGGCCCCACGGCGTGATCGTGTGGCTGGGGACCGTCGCCGTCGGGATGGTCCTACGCGTGGCCTTCGGCCTCGGTGGCGCACCCGTGTCCTTCGTGCTCGTGGCGCTCGGGGTGCTGGGCGTCCTGCTCCTGGGCCGCCGGGCCGTGACCGCCTGGCTGGTGCGCCGCACCCGGAGGTGAGGGCCCGGCGCGCAGCTAGGATCGTCGGGGACACCGGACCCACAGCATCGAGGAAATGAGGACCGCCCGTGGTCACCGCCATCGTCTTGATCAAGACCGACAAATCCAGCATCCCGGAGACCGCCGAGACCCTCGCCGCCCTCGAGGGGGTCGGGTCGGTCTACTCCGTGACCGGCGCGTGGGACCTGGTGGCGATGGTCAAGGTGCGCCGCTACGAGGACCTCGCCGACGTGATCGCCGACCACCTCTCCAAGGTCGACGGGATCCAGGACACCGAGACCATGCTGGCCTTCCGGACCTACTCGTCCGAGGACCTCGGCGAGGGATGGGCGCTCGGCTTCGACTCCTGAGCGTCTTCTCGACGACGGGCCCCACCTCGCCGGTGAGGGTTCGTCGTCGCACCATCAGGACCGGGAGAAGGCGACCCAGCGGTCCAGGACGTCACGCGCGGCGCCGGAGTCGATCGACTCGGCGGCCCGCGTCATGTTGGCCGCCAGTCGCTCCATCAGCGGCGCGTCCGCGTCGCGGTCCCAGGCCGTCAGGCCCGCGGCCGCGTTGAGGAGGACGGCGTCGCGGATCGGACCCTTCTCCCCCGCCAGCAGAGCGCGGACGAGGGTCGCGTTGTAGGCGCCGTCCCGCCCGGCCAGGGCCTGAACGGGGGCCAGGTCGATGCCCAGCTCGCGGGGGTCGAGCTCGTGGGTGCTCACACCGTCCCGGACCTCCATGACGGTCGACGGCCCCGACGTCGTGATCTTGTCCCGGCCGTCCGCCCCGCGGAAGACGAAGCCGCGCACCCCTCGGTCCGCGAGCACCTGGGCGAGCAGCGGGACCATGGCCTCACTCGAGCAGCCCAGGGCCTGGGCGGTGACCTGGGCCGGATTGCTCAGGGGGCCGAGGAAGTTGAACACGGTGGGCACGCCGAGCTGCTTGCGCACCGGGGCCACATACTTCATGGACGGGTGGTAGTTCTGGGCGAAGAGGAACGTGATGCCCACGGCCTCGGCGCACTCCTCGGCCTTCCGGGCCGGCATGGACAGGTCCACGCCGAGGGCCTCGATCACGTCGGCCGCGCCGGCGGTGGACGAGGCGCCGCGGTTCCCGTGCTTGACGATCCGCGCGCCCGCACCTGCGGCCACGAGCGAGGACATCGTGGAGAGGTTCACGGTCCCCAGGCGGTCGCCGCCCGTGCCCACGACGTCGAGGGTCTCCCCCGGCACGTGCACCGGGTTCGCCGCCTGGACCATCGCCTCGGTCAGGCCGCGCAGCTCCGGCACCGTCACCCCCTTGGCGGCCAGGGCGAGGAGGAATCCGCCCACCTGCCCCTCGGTGGCGTCGCCGGCCATCATCTCCCCCATGGCCCACGCGGCGACGTCGTCGCTGAGGTCCTCACCGACGGTGAGGGCGCGGAAGACCTCCGGCCAGGAGGTCCCAAGGACTGCTGCGGTGTTCTCGGGGGTGCTCACGCACTGAGCCTAGCGGCCCGGCCGCACCCGGCACCGCGTCGTGTCATGCGCCGCGCACCGCGAACCTGAACATCCCCTGGACGCCAGCCCCCGACTGTCACTGAAACCCCCCGACGGTGCTGACGACCTGTCCTGCGACACGGTAGGTTCGATTTACCGCCCGGGCGGTGTTTGGGGCCATAATGGCTGGGTGACCACAGCTAACCCCACTCTCCATCAGCCCACCACGGGGCTCCCGAGCCGGCCGAACATGGTGCAGGTCGGGACCATGGTGTGGCTTGCCAGCGAGCTCATGTTCTTCGGTGGGCTCTTCGCCATGTACTTCACCCTGCGCTCCACGTCTCCGGAGCTCTGGGCCGAGCACACCGCGATCCTCAACGTCCCGCTCGCCGCGGTGAACACGACGATCCTGGTGCTCTCCTCCGTCACCGCCCAGTTCGGCGTCCTCGCCGCCGAGCGCCTTCAGCCCCGCCGCACCGGCGGCTTCCTGCAGTTCGGGAAGTGGGGCATGGTCGAGTGGTTCATCCTGACCTTCATCATGGGCTCGATCTTCGTGGCGGTGCAGTCCTACGAGTACGCGGTTCTCGTCTCCGAGGGTGTGACCGTCGCGGCGAACGCGTACGGCTCGGCGTTCTACATCACCACCGGCTTCCACGCCATCCACGTGACCGGCGGCCTGATCGCGTTCCTCTTCATCATCGGCCGCGCCTACATGGCCCGCCGCTTCGGCCACCACGAGGCGACGTCGGCGATCGTCGTGTCCTACTACTGGCACTTCGTGGACGTCGTCTGGATCGCCCTGTTCTTCATCGTCTACTTCCTGAAGTAAGACGACCCCCACTCCCCGCACCGACTTCAGGCCCGGGCCGGCAGCATGAGCGGCCCGCCCGGGAAGAGAACGATAGGAAACCCCCGTGAAGGCACTTTCGCAGAACCGACGCCATCCCCTGATGGGGCTGGCGCTCCTCCTGCTGGGACTCCTGGTGACCGGCGGACTGTACTCCGTCGCGAGCACCGTGAACCAGGCGCAGGCGGCCACGCAGGTCACCGCGGCCGCCTCGGCTGATGACATCTCCGAGGGCGAGAAGCTCTTCAACGCGAACTGCGCCTCGTGCCACGGCACGGGTGCCGCGGGGGGTCCCTCCGGTCCGTCCCTGATCGGTGTCGGCGCCGCCTCCGTCGACTTCCAGGTGGGCACCGGCCGCATGCCGATGCAGATGAACGGCCCGCAGGCCCAGGTCAAGCCGAACCAGTTCAACGACGAGCAGACGGCGCAGCTCGCCGCCTACGTCGCCTCCCTCGGCGCCGGCCCGGCCATCCCAGAGGACGAGTACCTGGATGTGAACCACGAGGACGTGGACATCACCCGTGGCGGCGACCTGTTCCGCATCAACTGCGCCATGTGCCACAACGCGGCTGCGGCCGGCGGTGCGCTCACCCGCGGCAAGTACGCCCCGTCTCTGCAGGGCGTGGACGAGAAGCACATCTACGAGGCCATGGAGACCGGCCCGCAGAACATGCCGGTGTTCTCCGACTCGAACATCAAGCCCGAGGACAAGCGCGACATCATCGCCTACCTCAAGACCATCGAGAACCAGGGCTCCCCCGGCGGCCTCACCCTCGGCTCGCTCGGCCCCGTCTCCGAGGGCCTGTTCATCTGGACCGCGGGCCTGGCGCTGATCATCGGCTTCATGGTCTGGCTCACCAGCCGATCCTCCTGATCCCATCGGCGCAGGCGCGCCGACCACCCGTCATCGACATTCATCACTCGAGTAAAGGAAACAGGACATATGGGCGAGAAAGGCTTTGAAGGGACCGAGCACCGCTCGGGTTCCCTCGAGCACGCCGGCGAGGACGCGCCCCGGTACGCGATCGACAACCCGGGCCTGCCTCCGCACCGTCCGCGCCTGGCCGATGAGGATCCGAAGGCCGCGAAGCGCGCCGAGCGTCAGGTCTCGGTCATGTTCCTCATCTCCATCGTGGGCACGGTGCTCTTCTTCATCGGCTACTTCGGTGTGGGGCAGATCGGCAACGGTGAGGCGTTCAGCAAGATCTACCTGCAGAACCTGCTGCTCGGCCTGGGCACCGCCCTCGCCATGTTCGGCATCGGCATCGGCGTGGTGCACTGGGCCAAGACCCTGATGCCGGACCACGAGACCGTGGAGGACCGTCACGAGATCCGCTCGGAGGACGACCGCGTGGCCGCCACCGGGATGATCTCCGAGATCCTGGACGAGTCGCAGATCAAGCGCCGCCCCCTGCTGCGCAACACCCTGATCGGCGCCGCCCTGCTGGCCCCCCTGCCGTTCATCGCCGTGTTCCGCGATCTGGACGACTCGGACAATTTCTCGGACCAGGAGGCTCACAACTTCGGCCCTGAGCGTCTGCGCCACACCATGTGGGCCGAGGGCGTGCGCCTCGTGCGCGACCCCACCGGCTCCCCCATCAAGGCCTCGGACGTCACGCTCGGCTCCGCCGTGCACGTCATCCCCGACGGCCTGAACGACCTGGGCCCTGACAAGCTCAACCAGAAGGCCAAGGCCGTCGTCCTGCTCATGCGCCTCGACCCGGCCAAGGTGAAGATCACCCCGGGTCGCGAGGACTGGAACGTGGACGGGATCTTCGCCTACTCCAAGGTCTGCACGCACGTGGGCTGCCCGATCGCCCTGTACGAGCAGCACACCCACCACCTGCTCTGCCCCTGCCACCAGTCGACCTTCGACCTGACGCAGGAGTGCAAGGTCATCTTCGGCCCGGCCAGCCACGCGCTGCCGCAGCTGCCGATCACCGTGGACGACGAGGGCTACCTCGTGGCCCAGAGCGATTTCCATGAGCCCGTCGGGCCTGTCTACTGGGAGCGTGGCTGACACCTATGAGCACCACCGTGAATGAGTTCCAGCCGGCGACCACGACCGGCCGCATCGCCAACTTCGTCGACACCCGCATGGGCATGTCGCCGATCGTGAAGTTCTTCGGCCGCAAGATCTTCCCGGACCACTGGACGTTCATGTTCGGCGAGGTCGCCCTGTACAGCTTCGTCATCCTGCTGCTGTCCGGCGCGTTCCTCACCCTCTTCTTCGACCCCTCCATGTCGGAGGTCGTCTACGACGGGGCCTACGCCCCGCTGCGCGGCATCGAGATGTCCGCGGCCTACGCCTCGACCCTGGACATCTCGTTCGACGTGCGCGGCGGCCTGTTCATGCGCCAGCTGCACCACTGGGCGGCGCTGATGTTCGTGGCGGCCATGTCCGTCCACATGCTGCGCGTGTTCTTCACCGGCGCGTTCCGTCGCCCGCGTGAGCTGAACTGGCTGGTCGGCTGCTTCCTGCTGATGGCCGGCTGGGCCGCCGGCTTCACCGGCTACTCCCTGCCCGACGAGGTGCTCTCCGGCAACGGCCTGCGCATCATCGACGGCATCCTGAAGTCGCTGCCGCTGGTGGGCACGTACCTCTCCGCCTTCTTCTTCGGCGGCGAGTTCCCCGGCCACTCGGTCATCGGCCGCCTGTACGCCCTGCACATCATGATCGTGCCGGCCGCCATCCTGCTGCTGATCGGCATCCACCTGTTCATGGTCGTCGTGCACAAGCACACCCAGTACCCGGGCCCGGGCCGCACCGAGGACAACGTGGTCGGCTACCCGGTGGGCCCCGTGTACGCGGCCAAGGCCGGCGGCTTCTTCTTCATCGTGTTCGGTGTGCTCGCGCTCATCGCCTCCACGGTGACGATCAACGCCAACTGGAACTACGGCCCGTACGATCCGTCCCCGGTGCAGGCCGGCACCCAGCCCGACTGGTACATCGGCGTGTTCGACGGCGCCCTGCGCCTCATGCCGGGCATGATCGGCGACTACTCCTTCCTCTGGAACATCCCGATGCCGTGGGGCTCCTCGGTGTCCCTGCCCATGGGCGTGCTCGTGCCGCTGATCCCGGTCGGCGTCCTGCTCGTCGGCATGTGCACCTGGCCCTGGATCGAGCGGTGGATCACCAAGGACAACACTGAGCACCACCTGCTCGACCGTCCGCGCAACGCCCCGGCCCGCACGGGCATCGGCGTGGCCGCCGTCGTCTGGTACTGCGTCATGTGGGCGGCCGCGTCCTCGGACCTCATCGCCACCCACTTCCGCCTCTCCCTGAACGACGTGCTGTACGTGCTGCGCGCGCTGTTCTTCCTCGGCCCGGTGATCGCCTTCATCGTCACCCGCCGCATCTGCCTCTCCCTGCAGCGCAAGGACCGTGAGCTCGTGCTCCACGGCCACGAGGCCGGTGTCATCGAGATGTCCCCCGAGGGCGGCTTCCACGAGCGGCACCGTCAGCTCACCGACTACGAGCTGTACCGCCTGGTGTCCTTCGAGGATCGTCGCCCGGTGCCGGCCATCCCCGGCCGCAACGGCAAGGTGGGCATGCTGGAGAAGGCCCGTGCCGGCCTGAACCGCATGTTCTACCAGGATCGCGTCGCCCCGGTCTCCCGCGAGGAGCTGGTGGAGGCCCGCACCCACGGCCAGCACGGCCACGAGGAGCACCCCGTCGAGCTCGAGCACGGCTCGCACGCCCCTCACCTGGATCGCTGATCCCGAGCGGCTGATTCCCTGACGAAGGGCCCCACGCACCATGGTGCGTGGGGCCCTTCGACGTTCCCAGGGTGACCTCGAGGACGCGCTGCCCTGAGCAGCCCCGACGCCGCGGCGCGCATCGGCCCGCATGGACGGCGAAGGGTTCAGGCCCGCCGGTCCCGGGCCACCCCCGTGGGCCTGCCCAGCGTTTCCCGCCAGCCTGGGACGTGCCCGGCCCCTGCTGACGGCCACGTGCCCGGTTCCGGACTCCCAGGTGCCGCGGGCCCGTGCCCGACGGTGTGTCCTGGCGGCGGGGGCTGTCCCGGCAGGGTGGCCATCCGCCACCCCTGGGCCCCGAGATGGACGACGGCCCGGATGCAGGCCACGGCGTCACGGTCAACATGGTGGGCACCGGTGCAGAGCCAAGCCGTACTCCGCTGCACCGATGCACCGATGCACCGATGCACCGATGGTGATGATGAGGCCCATCGCCGCAACCACCGGCCAGCCCTTTCTTCCTGACCGAGGAGCTGTCGACAGTGCGTGGCAGGTGCCCGTGCGGACGCGGCCACGGGCTCTGTAAGCGGCCATGAAAAGCTGCCCATAGGTGGCCAGGGAATGACCCGCTGACGGCCATGAGGACTGCCCAGTGATGGCCACGGGAACTGCCCGGTGCTGGCCATCTGGTTTGCCCGCGTTGCTCGTTGCCCGCCGCGTCGTGAGCCGGCGGGGGCCTCCTCCCCGGGTTGGATATCGGTGTCGAATCGAATCCAGCGAGGAAGAGGCCCTGAATGAAGGATGCCGCAGAAACCATGAAAATACTCAGTGCCTATGACCTGACCAAGTCATTGCGGGGCGCCGCCGAGCTGGCCGGTTGCTCCCATCACACCGTGGCCCGGCTGGTGCGGGCCCGCGACGCCGGCCAGACCCCTGGATCCGGAGCCAGCCGCCCGAAGGTCACCGATGTCTGGCTGCCCAAGATCGAGGAATGGGTCGAGGCCTCCACGGGCAGGATCCGCGCCGATGTCGTGCACGCCAAGCTCACCGCAATGGGCTACACCGGCTCTGAGCGCTCCACCCGGCGGGCGGTGGCCGAGGTGAAGGCCGCCTGGCGGGCCGGGAAGCGCCGGGTGCACCGGCCCTGGATCACCGAGCCGGGCGCATGGCTGCAGTACGACTTCGGCGATGGGCCGGCGATCGACGGGGCCAAGACGGTGCTGTTCGTGGCCTGGCTGGCCTGGTCCCGCTACCGGATCGTCATCGCCCTGCGTGATAGGACGGCTCCGAGTGTGTTCGCCGCCCTGGACCGGTGCTTCCGGCTG